>JARRQA010000083.1:0-7834 GCA_037382325.1 Robiginitalea sp. | reverse complement strand
TCACAGACCGGGCTACGCGCTGCACCTTCTGCAGTGCCCAGATATAGGCGCTGGAAGGAACGGGAAGGTTGCTGCACCCCTTTATGATTACGGGGCGATCCCGGAAAGCTTCCAGGTCCAGGGATTCCAGCTGGTTGCGGAAGATCATCGTCTCCAGGAGTTCCCGAGGGCCAACCACCGTTTCCTTTGCACTCTCCTTCAGGTAGGAACCTATCAGTATATAGGCCCAGGCGGGTACAATGGCATCGGTGCCGCAGTACAGGTACACATAGCCATCCCTGTAAGCCCCCCAGTCATGGGACTGAAGGGAATCCCTGAATTGCTGCTCCCGGAGGATCAACCCCTCTTCCAGCCATTGACTCAGGTCGATCCCGAAGCGCTCTCCCCTGGGGTAGAATTCTTCCAGGTCCAGGGTAATCAACGGGCTTTTCGCGACGCGGTTTACAATTTCCCCTTCCATAGCTACTGCTGTTTATAAAAGCCCCAGTTCAAGCCTGGCCTCTTCGCTCATCAGTTCCTGGGTCCAGGGTGGGTCGAAGGTGATTTCCACTTCGGCATCCTTTACCACGTCCAGGGATTTGACTTTTTCCTCTACCTCGAGCGGGAGGGATTCAGCCACCGGGCAATTCGGTGAGGTCAGGGTCATCAGGACCTTCACTTCACAGGCCTCGTTGACAAAGACGTCATAGATCAACCCCAGCTCATAAATGTCCACGGGGATCTCGGGGTCGTATATGGTTTTCAGGACACGGACGATCTTCTCTCCGAGTTCCTGCGTATCTATTTTAGTATCTTGTTCCATAAGTTCCATTGTTTTCCGGCGGGGAGTTCTCAGGACTCCATTTGGGTTTCATAGGCCAGGGCATACATCTTAAGTTGTTTGATCATGCTCACAAGCCCGTTTGCCCGGGTAGGGGACAGGTGCTCCTTTAGCCCTATTTCATCGATAAAATCCGTACTGGCCGACAGGATGTCGGAGGGGGTCTGGCCACTAAAGGCGCGGATCAGGATCGCGATGATTCCCTTGGTAATAATGGCATCGCTGTCTGCTGTGAACATAACCTTCCCGTTTTCCAGGTCGGCATGCACCCACACTTTGCTCTGGCAGCCTTTGATCAGGTGCTCATCGGTCTTGAATTGTTCCGCTATCCGGGGGAGGGATTTACCGAGTTCTATCATGTATTCGTATCGCTGCATCCAGTCGTCAAACATGGAAAACTCCGCTACGATTTCCTCCTGAATTTCTTTGATTTGCATCTCTGCGGTTTTATCAAAATTACGATTTGCAAAAGGCATTTTCAAAAACCTGTTGCAAATCCAGACCTTTTAGGACAACATTTGCTGTGCTTTCCGCACTCCGTCCACCAGGCGGTCAGCTTCCTCAAAGGTGTTGTAAAAACTAAAACTGGCCCGGACCGTGCCAGGTATTTTGTAAAAATCCATCACTGGCTGGGCACAATGGTGTCCGGTGCGGACGGCAATCCCCATCTTGTCGAGAAGGGTCCCAACATCATAGGGGTGAATTCCCTCCAGATTGAAGGAAATCACGGATGTTTTGTGTGCCGCCTTCCCATAGATCTTTAGTCCATCTACCTTCATTAGGGCCTCCGTCGCATACGCGAGCAGTTCCGATTCATAGGCCGCTATGCGGTCCATTCCGATTTTGTTGAGATAATCCAGTGCAGCCCCGAAGGCAATACCTCCGCTAATGTTGGGGGTGCCGGCCTCAAATTTATGGGGCAGGTCTGCATAGGTCGTTTTCTCGAAGGTTACTTCGGAGATCATTTCGCCACCTCCCTGGTAGGGCGGCAGTTTTTTTAGCCATTCCTCTTTGCCGTAAAGGGCCCCCACGCCTGTGGGGCCGCAAAGCTTGTGGGCAGAGACGGTGTAGAAATCCACGTCCAGTTCTTGCATATCTGCCTGGATGTGAGGGGCAGCCTGTGCCCCGTCTATCAGTACGGCAGCCCCTACTTCGTGGGCACTTTGAATGATTTCCTCAATAGGGTTAACCGTTCCCAGGGCATTGGAAACATGATTGCAGAAAACGAGTTTGGTCCGTTCCGAGAGGGCTTCTTTAAAAGGTTCCAGGATCAGTGTCCCGTCTTCATCCATTGGGATCACCCGTAAATTGGCACCCGTGCGCTCACAAAGCATTTGCCAGGGCACGATGTTGGAATGGTGCTCCATGGCGGAAACCCAGATGTCATCCTCGTCCGTCAGGAACCCGGTTAACCCCTGGGCGACCAGGTTGATCCCTTCTGTGGTACCCGAGGTCATGATGATTTCATAGGCTCTGGCGGCATTGAAATGTTTTTGGATCTTGATTCGCGCCTGTTCGTAGGCATCGGTAGCTTCCTGGGACAGGGTATGTACTCCCCTGTGGATGTTTGCATTGTAGCGGGAATAATAATCGACGATTGTGTCGATTACCTGCCTTGGGGTCTGAGACGTAGCGGCGTTGTCAAGATACAGGAGGGGCTGCCCGTTTACCTGGCGATGCAGTATCGGGAAGTCCTTCCGTATTTCCGTAACATCAAACATAGGGTTGGATTCGTTGACCTTGACCTTTGCCAAAAGCCGGGTTTAAAAGGCGGGGAGCATTCCGAATCAGTGAGATCCGAACGGAGGGGCTATAGTTCAAATCCGAGACGAACCCCCAGCTTTTTGGCAATTAGCTTGTTGATTCGCTGTTTCACCTCGGGAATCCGCACACTTTCCAGTACGTTGTTGGCAAAAGCATACATGAGCAAAGCGGAAGCTTCCTTTTTTGGAATTCCCCTGGCCTGCAGGTAGAAGAGTGCGTCCTTGTCCAGCTGACCTATGGTACATCCGTGAGAACAGCGTACGTCATCTGCAAAAATCTCGAGCTGTGGCTTGGTATTTACGCTCGCCTTGTCACTGATCAACAGGTTGTTGTTCTGCTGGAAGGCGTTTGTCTTCTGGGCAATTTTGTCCACGATGATTTTTCCGTTGAAAACTCCGGTGGAACGCTGCCCGAAAATGCCCTTATAGTCCTGGTGGCTTTCGCAGTTAGGTTGCTGGTGATGGACCAGGGTGTGGTGATCCACATGTTGTTTTTCCCCAAGGATGGTAACTCCCTTCAGGGTCGACTGGATGTGCTCCCCGTCCTGATAGAAATTCAGGTTGTTCCGGGTCAGTTTCCCTCCGAAGGAAAAGGTGTGCACGCTCACATGGCTGTTTCCCTTCTGTTCGATATAGGTATTGTCAATAAGGCTGGCAGATTCCCTGTCGTTCTGGACCTTGTAATAATCGACGATAGCATCCCTGGCAGCAAAGATTTCCGTCACGGAGTTCGTGAGCGTTTCATTGGCTGTCAGGCTCTGGTGACGTTCGATGACCTGCAGTTCTGCATTTTGCTCGACCACGATCAGGTTTCGGGGTTGCAGCATGAGCGCGGCTTCATTTCCGGTTGAGAAATGGAGTATTTCCACGGGCTTCCGGGGCGCTTTGTTTTTAGGGATGTAAATAAAGGCACCCTCCCGCGTGAAGGCGGTATTGAGGGAGGTCAGAGAGTCATCCCGGGAAGCAGCCTTGTTAAAATACACCTCGATTATGGGCCGGTACATGGGTTTGGTCAGGGCAGCACTCATCAGGCAGATATCAACCCCGTCATGAGTGGTTTCCGAGAGGTAGGAACTGTAAATACCATCTATGAAGACGATCTTATAGGTGTCCATCTCGTCCAGGAAATACTTTTTCACATCCCGGTATTCCAGGTCGCTGTCCTCCTTTGGAAAGAGGCTGAAATCGACTTTTTGCAGCCTGTCCAGAGAAGTGTATTTCCAGGCCTCCAGCTTCCGGTGCGGGAACCCTTTCGTCTCGAAGTTTTTTAGGGCTTCTGAACGGATCTCATGAACCGGGTTGTTCATGTCAACCTGGTTTTCAAAGGCCATGAAAGAGGCGATTAATTTTTCTTTTAACTCCATAGTTGTTTCGTTTGCTGCGCTATCCTGTCCTTCCAAATTAAAGTACGGCTTCCTGCTTTACCCAGTCGTATCCCTTTTCTTCCAGTTCGAGGGCAAGTTCCTTGGTGCCTGACTTGACGATTTTTCCATCGTGCATCACGTGGACGAAATCCGGGATGATATATTCCAGGAGGCGCTGATAGTGCGTGATGAGGATAACCGCATTATCCTTGCTGCGAAGCTTATTTACACCATTGGCTACAATACGAAGGGCATCGATGTCCAGACCCGAATCCGTTTCATCCAGGATGGCGAGTTTGGGTTGCAGCATGGCCATCTGAAAGATTTCGTTCCGTTTTTTCTCCCCTCCGGAGAACCCTTCGTTCAGGGAACGCGAAAGGAACTTCCGGTCGATATCCAGCAATTCCGCTTTTTCGCGGATCAGTTTAAGCATCTCATTGGCGGGCATGTCTTTTTCTCCCCTTGCCTTCCGGGTTTCGTTGATGGCGGTCTTAATGAAATTGGTTACCGTAACCCCGGGGATTTCAACAGGATACTGGAAGGAAAGGAAAATCCCGTTGTGGGCTCGTTCTTCCGGAGCCATCTCATCCAGGTCTTCTCCTTCAAAGAGAATTTTCCCCCGTGTCATTTCAAAGTCTTCTCTTCCGGCAATAATGGAGGCGAGGGTGCTCTTTCCGGAACCGTTCGGCCCCATGATGGCATGTACTTCTCCAGGTTTTACCTCGAGGTTAATCCCCTTGAGGATTTTCTTGTTTTCCACGCCTGCATGAAGGTTCTTTATCTTTAACATAGTGATTATTTTAAATAATTTGGTGCCTTGGGCATTTTCTCAAAATCTTCTTTACTGTGTTGTAGTACCACCTTTGCCCCTGTAGAATCGGCAAACGCCTCAAAATCATCCATGCTTGCCAGGGTCTGTTTCACATCCGTGTTGAAGATAGGAACACGTTTGTGAAGCCTGTTAAGGGACATATGGTAGAGGTCGCCACTCAGGAGCAGGGGACCTGTTTCCGGGAGGTCCAGAAATAATGCGCAATGCCCGGGAGTATGGCCCGGCAGGTATTTTATAATGACCGTACCGTCCCCGAACACATCGTAATCTCCAGAGAATTTCTGAATCCGTTTCAGGTCATTCACGGCATTGTACATATCGGGTTGTTGTTCCTGAATGTCCTTGCTCATCACCCAGTCGTATTCCTTTTTCTGTACCAGCCAGGTCGCCTCCGGAACCGACTCCGCGTGACCGCTGTGGTCAAAATGGGTATGCGAAAGGGCCAGGTAGTCGATATCGGAAGGACTCAACCCGATCTGTTCCAGCTGCTGCTCCAGGGAATCCGTTCGGGATACTGTGAAATTGCCGTCAGGAGAGGTATAGGGCTCTTCCATCGAAACCAGTCCTTCGGAAAGGCCGGCGTCCCACATCAGGATTCCTTTGGGATGCCGGATCACATAATAGGCATCCGCAAATTGAGTGGATTGTCCCTGATAGACCGAATCCTGGGCAAAAAGCTCCATATTGTTCACCTGTACCGTGCCTCCGTCCAATGTGTAAAGACGGATATCAGCAGGGGCATCCCCGGTGGTGTCCAACATGGATGATTCTTTTTTCTCGCTTTGCCTGCAGGACACAACAACCCCCAGGAGTATTGCAAGGCTCAGTATGGTTCTAAGCAAAATCTTCATAGCTGTTTTTTACCCTACGGATCCTTCCAGACTGATTTCCAGTAGTTTTTGCGCTTCAACGGCAAATTCCATAGGAAGTTTATTCAGTACTTCCTTGCTGAACCCATTGACAATAAGGGCAATGGCTTTTTCGGTGTCGATGCCCCGTTGGTTGCAATAGAAAATCTGATCTTCTCCAATTTTGCTCGTGGTGGCCTCATGCTCTATCTGGGCGCTCTGGTTCTTCGCCTCGATGTAGGGGAAGGTGTGCGCCCCACATTCATTGCCCATCAAAAGGGAGTCACACTGGGAAAAATTCCGTGCGTTGGTGGCCCTTGAGTTGACCTGTACCAGACCCCTGTAGCTGTTTTGGGATTTTCCTGCGGAAATTCCTTTGGAGATAATAGTGCTTCGGGTGTTTTTGCCGAGGTGGATCATTTTGGTGCCTGTATCCGCCTGTTGGTGGTTGTTGGTTACCGCGATGGAATAGAACTCTCCGATGGAATTGTCTCCTTTAAGGATGCAGGAGGGGTATTTCCATGTAATGGCAGATCCGGTTTCCACCTGTGTCCAGGAAATCTTGGCATTGCGCTCACACAACCCCCGCTTGGTCACAAAGTTGTAAACGCCGCCGCGGCCATCCTTGTCGCCGGGGAACCAGTTCTGCACCGTGGAATATTTGATCTCCGCATTGTCCAGGGCGATAAGCTCCACAACGGCTGCGTGCAGCTGGTTTTCATCACGGGAAGGGGCTGTGCACCCCTCCAGATAACTCACGTAACTTCCTTCATCTGCTATGACCAGTGTCCTTTCAAACTGGCCCGTACCTGCCTGGTTGATCCGGAAATAAGTGGATAATTCCATCGGGCAGCGCACGCCTTTGGGGATATAGCAAAAGGAACCGTCAGAGAAAACGGCGCTGTTAAGGGCAGCGTAAAAGTTGTCTTTTTGGGGTACGACCGTTCCGATATATTTTCGGACCAGTTCGGGGTGTTCTTTGATGGCCTCGGAAATGGAACAGAAAATAATCCCTTTTTCTGCCAGTGTTTTCTTGAACGTGGTGGCAACGGATACCGAATCCATCACGACATCAACAGCCACCCCGGCCAGTTTCTTTTGTTCCTCGATTGGGATCCCCAGTCTTTTAAAGGTATCGAGCAGTTCGGGATCGACTTCGTCGAGGCTGTCGTACTTGGGTTTCTTGTTGGGTGCAGAGTAATAGGAGATATCCTGGAAATCCGGTTTTTTATAGTTGATGTTTGCCCATTCGGGCTCCACCATTTCCTTCCACAGGCGGAAAGATTCCAGACGCCATTCGGTCATCCATGCAGGTTCCTCCTTCTTCCTGGAAATCGCAATGACGATTTCCTCATTGATGCCTTTGGGAAAGGTGTCCGATTCGATGTCTGTATAGAAACCGTATGCGTACTCCTTACTTTCCAGTTCTTTTTTTAATTCTTCTTCTGTATAAGCCATGCCTTGCTCGTTACATATGCTGTTTTGGGAGAATCTCTCCCGTTAATCTTCAATTCTGTCAATGGCTCAAAGGGAGAAACTCTCCCCGCAACCACAGGTGCGCTGAGCGTTCGGATTATTGAACACGAAACCCTTGCCGTTGAGGCCTCCTGAATATTCCAGGGTGGTCCCCACCAGGTAGAGAAAGCTTTTCTTGTCTACAATTATCCGAACTGCATTGTCTTCAAAGACCTTATCCGTTTCTCCCGCCTGACTGTCAAAGGTCAGCTCATAGGACAAACCACTGCAACCTCCGCTCCTGACCCCGACGCGTACGAATGCACTGCCGGCATCGAACCCTTCCTCCTGCATCAGGGAAAGGACCTTTTGTTTGGCGGAATCCGATACTTTGATCATCGTTAATTGGAATTAGTCTAAATAGATCACAAATATAGGGACTCTGCCTGATTTTAACAGCATTCCTAACATTATTATAACGTATGGGATTATTGGGAAAAGCTATAGGGAAAAACCCCGTCTTTACGGGGGTTTTGCGGAGTTGTGCCAGGTTGCTTTTTCATTTTCCCCTGTCAGGGTCATATTTTACCTTCCCGGCGATCCGATGATTCTGCTCTTTAGCCGGAGGAATAGTATTTTTGCAGCATGTTTGAAAACAAAGATCCCAAGCGTACAGATCTGGAGCAGTTGGGAGAGTTCGGATTGATCGACCACCTGACCGGCAACCTGAAGCCTTTACAGCCATCTACCCA
>JARRQA010000082.1:0-11165 GCA_037382325.1 Robiginitalea sp. | reverse complement strand
AGAAAGGGGTTCGCTGCCCACGGTTTGCAACCCGCCAAAATTGCTGAAGGTAAAAGAGCAGACATACTTCTCCATCGCCCGGGAAGCTTCCTGTGCCTGCTTCGGTGTCTTCCTGAATTCAGTCTGGCTGAACAGGTAGTCGTCATAGACTTTTTTCTCGGCTCCTTCAATGGTGTAAATGAATTTGGAGGCACGCTCCTGGTACCCCTGCATCATGGCGTGGTGAAAGGGGTAATCCTCAAACAGCATATGATAGGATTCCGGGGGTTTCCCGGTTTCGACGTTTGCGGCCCAGACCGTATTGCAGGCATTAGGGGCATCAATGATGTTGATAATGCACCAGTTCAGGGCAAAATCTAGACGGGTCAATTCTTGGAAAACGGTATCCACCAGGTCAGACAGCTCAGAGGAACGTTGCATGGCCATGGCCCGGGTCCGTACTTTTTCAAGCCCCAGCTCAATTTGAGCTTCCCGTGCCTGTGCTTCGGCTTTTTGAAGGTCGAGGAAGCGGGTGTAGGTTTGCTCGAAGACGTTGGCAAATCGCTTAAGGATGACCGCCTTTTCATCGGAAAGGGCTTCCGGGCCGAGTACCTGAATAGCCCCATTGGCAAAGTATGCCGTGGAGAGGGTTACATCGGGCAGGCCCATCATTTCTTTCCTGGCTTCTTCAGGCACCTCCTTAAAACCGGTTTCTGAAAAGAAGCGTTTGTCAAAATTCTTTTTTTCCGCTCCTTCATAGGCGTAAACTGCATAGGGTTTCCCTTTTTTCCATGGCTCCAGGAGCGCTTCGTAATAGGGGTGATCCAGGTAGGGGACTTGGTAGCTGACGGGATAGATGTCTTTGGTAAAGCCCGAAACCCAGTAAGTTGCATCACCGGTCTCCTTGTCCAAAATGATGATGTTGCAGGCTTTTGAATCAAAATGCAGCTGTTGCAGCTGCTCATTAATAACGAGCACAACTTCCCGAAGTTCATCGCTGCTCTGCATTCCCATGGTGCGGCTTCTAACCCTTTCCAATGCGGTTTCGATCTGGGCTTCCCGGGCCTGGGCTTCTGCTTTTTGCAGGTCCAGGAAACGCGTATAAGTTTGCTGAAACACCTTTCCAAAGCGCTTCAGAATGGTGTTTTCCTCTTCTGTATAGGGTGTTCCATAGAAGTTTTCCATGTACAGGCCAATATCCTCCTGGACCACGGTGGATATGGCCAGTCCCGGACAGGTTAGATAAAATTCACGAGCCTTCGCTGTCAGGCCGGGGATGTGTTTCAAAAGCTCCTCATAAAAGGCATTCTTTTCGTCAAAGCTCAACTCAGTAGTAAAGAATTCTGTTCCCTTTTCTTTTGCCTCGGTATACTGCCGGTCCCAAAGAGAACCCAGGTAAGGGAGGGTGATTTTTGAGGGGATGTCCTGGGTCTCGGCAACCCAGAAATTCCAATCCTGCCCGGGTGAAAAATCCACCACGATCCCGGCGTGTTCGGCATTTATTTTCAGGCCCGCCAACTCGTCGAAAATAACCCGGATAACCTCCTTTAACTCCCCACTACCTTGCATGCCCATCGATCGGGACCGTACCCGTTCCAGGGCCACCTCTATTTCTGCCTGACGGGCCTGGGATTCGGCTTTTTGCAAGTCCAGAAATCGGGTATAGGTCTGCTCAAAGACCCTGGCAAAACGGTGAAGGATTTCTTCCTCCTCTTTGGTTGCCTTTCCAAAGCTGGATTTACTGACGGTTCCGTATTTATGGTTTGCATCCACAAATTCAAGCCGATCCAGTTTCAGTATTTCCTGGAAATGACCAAAATAATCGGTTCCGGATCCGGCGTCACAGGCCGCTACCAGAGCATCCACCTCTTCCTTTGATTTCAGGGAGACATAAGAGAACTTATTACCGGCTTTCCAGGATTTGATGGAAGTGTCTTCAAATATCGCACTCGGTAGTTGCAAATGCCGGGGTTCTTCGTAAACTCCTTCCAAAGGAGAGAACCAGATGTCGATGTATCCTTTGTCCAGATGGAATACATCGATCCATGCCTGGATAAAATTTAGTTTTAATTGTTCAAGCTGCTCCAAAACCACCACTGCCACCCTTGAAATATCCTCGGTTTTGTGCATGGCCATGGTGGCTGCCCTTACGCGTTCAAGTGCTGCCTCGATCTCTGCTTCCCTTGCCTGGGCTTCTGCTTTTTTAAGGTCGAGGAAGCGGGTATACGCCCTTTCAAATTCCAGGGCAAACCGGTGCAGGACTGATTTTTCCTCTTCGGACAGAGGCCTTCTGATATCGATGCCAAAACACCCGTACTTCATGAAGGCTTCGGTATAATAAATACCCTCCGGAAAAAATTTCGCTTTCAGGTGGGAAGCGCCTTCCAGCAATTCCTTCCAGGAGACAAAGAAGGTTTCGATGTCCTTCGGGGGTACGAAATGCTCATGTACGGAAACCCCGCTTTCCCAGTCGGCAATGCAGGCGGCGTTATAGGGATCGGAGAGGTCCAGCGGATAGCTGATGGATTTATTGTGAAAAACCAGTTCCCCATCGACGGTTTCCGTCCAGGTCGTCCAGAACAGGTGGTGCTCCCTGGATTCATTGGGAAGCCATACAAAGGAGAACTCCGAATCGATTCCCAGGAGCAACAACTGCTCGTGGAATACATTTGAAACTGAGTTGAGTTCGCTGGAGTGCTGCATCATCATGCTTTGGGCCCGGGCGCGCTCCAGGGCAGCCTCGATCTCCAGCTCCCGGGTGCGCTCCCGGATTTTTGCCTCCAGTTCCTCATTCTTCTTCCGCAGCCCCTCCTCGGGAAAGGCTTCCTCCTCGGCAATATCAGGATCAGGTGTGGACCCGTGAACATGGGTTACGAGCCATTCGCCATCAATACATTCCAGAAGGCTGGAGAGCCGAAGCAGAAGCTGGTGGTCAACCCCGGCAAAAAAGAGGTCGAACTCCTCCAAAATAAGGCAGCTCGACCCATCGGCAAAAAAATTCATCGCCACAGGTCTTCTATCGTACCTGAATCCCTGTCCCTCGAGCTGGTCCTTTTGCATTTGGGCCATTTTCTTGAGATCCTCCCTGGTCTTGAAGAATTCGTGAGCAGCCGAACCATAACCAATGAAATCGGGATGAATGGTCTTCTCAAGATCCTTCAGGTCCGTGAAGTCCAGCATGACACTTACCATGCGCTGGTAAACGGAACGAACTTCCTGCTCCATTTGTGGATTCTCCTGCTTCATCTTGAGGGGAGTATGACGTTAAATTCCGTTCCTTTCCCTTCTTCAGATTCCACCGTGATTTCCCCCCCGTGGGCCCTGACGATGTCGTAGCTCAGGCTCAGTCCCAGGCCGGTTCCCTGCCCGGTGGGTTTGGTAGTAAAAAAGGGCTGGAAGATCTTTCCTTTTATTGCTTCTGGGATTCCCTTGCCATTGTCCTTTACCCGGATATTAACCCCATTTTCTGTCGCCTTGGTTTTGACGGAAACCATGGGTTGAAACGCTTCGGGATCTGTTTCTTTTTTCTCATTTACAGCGTAAAAGGCATTGGTAAAGAGGTTGAGCAGGACACGGCCTATGTCTTGTGGCACCAGGATAACCTCTCCTATGGATCCGTCGTAATCGGTTTCCAAAGAGGCGTTGAAAGATTTGTTCCTGGCCCGCATTCCGTGGTAAGCCAGGCGCAGGTATTCATCCACCACGGTGTTGAGGTCCACAGGTTCCTTGGTCCCGTCACTGCTGCGACTGTGCTGGAGCATGCCCTTTACAATACCATCTGCCCGTTTTCCGTGATGGGTGATCTTTTCCAGGTTTTGTCTCAGATCATCGGCAATGGCAAGGACTTCCTCCAGGTCCCCGTTTTGCAGTTCCTCCTTCATTTCTTCCAGCAGTTCCGTGCTCACCTCGGAGAAATTATTCACAAAGTTCAGGGGGTTCTGGATCTCGTGGGCGATGCCGGCAGTAAGCTCCCCGAGGGAGGCCATTTTTTCAGACTGCACCAGTTGCGCCTGGGCTGCCTTCAGTTCGCTGAGGGTCTGTTCCACCGCCTTCCGCTTCTGCTCCAGCTCGGCAATGGTTTCTTCGAGCAAAATGGCTGTGGTCCGCTTAACCTTCTCGGTCCGGTCCAGCTTAAAGGACAAGATCTGCAGCTCCTTGTCTGCAGTTTTCAGGGATTTCAGGAGCGTTTCTTTCTCCTCCCCGTGAAGCTCACTGGCGGCCTGAATAAACTCATATATGTGATGCAAATTTTTATCCATTAAAGCTCCTTTAAAGCTATGGTACAAGTAGTCAGGTTGTGCATTTCGAGATTGCCACCGGCCATCCTGCCTAATTCGGCATTTGAGAACATGCCGGCCATGGGCACGCCCCATACCTGTTTAATCCCTTCGATCTCAGCGTTCATCATGGGCCCGAAAGAGAGGATCCTGCCTGCACAACTGAAAACCACAATTGCATCTGCCTCGGGCATTTCCGATTCCTTGAGCTCCCTGACCCCGTTTATTACCTTTTCCATCACATCCCAGTCCGGGGGGAGGGAAAACCGGACCTTTGAGCCCTGTGGCACGCTGCCACTGGTAAAGAAGGATCGATCGTTCCAGTCGACCACCAGACCAGGCCGCATCACCGGATCGCCTTTGTCCCGCTGCAGCTGCAGCGGAAAGTTAGAGGCGAGTTCGGTCATAAGGTCTTCGTTGTCCGGGTTGGGATTCTCTATGCCCCCATATTTGGCGGTAATGTCCAGGGCAGGGATATCATCGATGGTATACACATGGTTCCCCTCGCTCTTTGTCACTATTTTCTCGGTTCCCACAGCCTTCCAGCCACAGGTAGCGATCCCTTTGATCCGGACCTTTGTCTCATCGATGGCGAGCAGAACGATTCCCTGGTCGTGGTCGAAATCATTCGAGAAGACAAAAGTTTGTTTAAATTTATAATCATCTCCTGCAGCCCCTCCAAAGGCGTTTATTTCATTACCGGCCACCTCCTGAAGCCCTTGCAGGACCTCCTCTCCATCCGTAGCCGCACCGCTTATGCCCAGCAGGAAGCCCACTTTTGGAAATACCCCGGTTGACTGCCTGGCCAGCTTTCCCGCCGTCTCCCGATAGTTGTTGCCGTCGAAGTCTTCGAAGTAAATCCTGAAATAGTCTTTGTTCAGATCGAGCAACAGGACGGCCACAGAACCCTTTTCGGTTTCCTCATCGATAAACTCCCCATTGGTCGTGATGCCGAAAACGGTAATGTTCGCCTCCGTAAACAACCGTCGGATGGCCTCTCTGGGCTGGCTTACGGATAAAAAAACGATGGCCAGGGTAGGGGAGAAGCCGTCTGCTGTGCTTTCCTGCAGGGCGTTGCGGATTTCTTCAGGTGATGTGCCTTTGATGGATTTTGCGTTCATAGTTGGGGTTTCTCAACTTGTTATTTCTCTTTCAGGGCTACCCACGAATTTGTAGTGGAGTGGAATTCATGTTTTCCATTCAGGGCCCTTCCAAATTCCCCGTAAGTGTAAAATCCGGCCATGGGCGCCTCCCAAACAGCACTTAACCCGTCATTTTCCTGCTGGGCCATGGGCCCAAGGGCACTCAACCTGCCCGCGCATGAAAAAATCAACAATGCCTCAGCCCCCTCACCGGTTTCCGCTCTAAGCTCCTCCGCTTTCCCCAAAACGGTTTCCACAATGTCAAAATCAGGCGGAGTGGAAAACCGGAAGGAGGTACCCGTTGCGACCTTCGATTCAAAGATCAGAGCGCCTTTCTCTTCGTCGTATCCGATGGGGTTGCACATCATGGGTTCTCTTCCCTCGCGCTCAAGCTGTAACGGGTAGTGGATCGCTTCGGTGCTGAAGAAATTGATCTGGCTCTTTACGGAAGCAGGGTCCACCCCCAGAAATCGCAGGTAGGTCTCAAAGGCCGGTTGGTCATCGATAGTGTAGACCAGGGTTCCTTCACTCTTGGTTATGGTCCTTGATATGCCAATGGGTTTCCAGCCGGACAGGGCCATGCCCCGAAAGCTCACCTTGCTTTCATCCAGCACCAGGGCTGCCACCCCATAATCCGTGACCCGGGAATCCGTAAACACATAGGTCCCTTCAAAAGTGATATCGTCCCCTGCCATACCCCCGAAAAGGTTCAGGCCGGGCCCTGCTATTTCCTCCAGATTGCGGATAAGGCTTTCTCCGTCTATAGTGGTGCCCTGCTCACTGTGATAGGTGCTGAGCAGGATAAAAGCGGGATTCGCAAAGGACTCATAGGCCTTTTCCATGAGTAGTTGGGCAGCGGATTGCAGCGTATGGCTGCCAATTTCCTGGAAGAGGATCCGATACCGGGATTTGTCCAGGTCCAGGAGCATGGCCACAATACCGCCACCGCTCTCGTGGTCCTCGATGAATTCTCCCGCCGAGGTTGCCCCGATCATGTCGATGCCAGCCTCATGGAACAAAGCGCTTACGGCCTCCCGATCTTGTTTAACCGAAATAAAGACAATGGCCAGCGTGGGCCTGAATCCGTCCTTCATACGTGTCTCCAGGGCCGCGTGGAGTTGGTCGGGTGAATTTGCAGAAATGGTTTTTGCCCTCATGGTCAGGAAGTCGTTTTAAATTTAATGAAGAAAGTGGTGCCTACACCTTCCTCGGATTCTGCACTCAACTCTCCCCCGTGTGCCTTGACGATATCGTAACTCAGGCTGAGGCCCAGTCCGGTACCTTCACCGGTGGGCTTGGTGGTAAAGAAAGGCTGGAAGATTTTATCCAGGACTTTTTGGGGAATGCCACTCCCGTTATCCGTTACCGAAAGCTCTAACAGGTCATTTTGTCTTTTCGTCCTGACAGAAACGGTAGGCTTATAGCCCCCTTTTTCAAGAGACCTTGCTGCCATGGCTTTTTCATTTACTGTATAAAAGGCGTTGGTTAGCAAATTCAGGATCACCCTTCCAATGTCCTGGGGGATCAGGTCTATGGTCCCGATGCCGGGGTCAAAGTCTGTTTCGATCGCGGCGTTGAAGGATTTGTCTTTGGCCCGCAGCCCATGGTAGGCCAGGCGGAGGTATTCATCGGCCAGGGCATTGAGGTCCGTAGGTTCCTTTTGTCCGTCCCCGCTGCGGCTATGCTGCAGCATGCCTTTTACAATGCTGTCAGCTCGCTGGCCGTGGTGAACTATTTTTTCCAGGTTCTGTACGACATCCCCTGCCAGCTCCCTGACCTCCTCCAAATCCCCTTTTTCCATCTCCTCCATGAGTTCTTCCATAAGTTCTTTGCTGACCTCCGAGAAGTTGTTTACAAAGTTCAGTGGGTTTTTGATCTCATGGGCGATGCCTGCGGTCAGTTCCCCCAGGGAGGCCATTTTTTCAGAGTGGATGAGTTGTTTCTGGGTCGCTTTGAGTTCGCCCAGCGTTTTCTCCAGTTGGTTGAAATCCTCATACCTGGCATAGGCCACGGCAAAGGTTCTGGTCAGTGCCTGCACGATATCCATTTCCGCATCGGATAAGGTCTGTGTGCTGCCCACATAGAGCATCCCCTGGGCAAAGGGAACCTGGTGGAGTACCAGGCGCTCAGGAGGTTTTTCCCCCGCCTGATAGGATTTAGCACTACTGACCTGTCCCTGCTCCATGAGCATTTTGGTCATTTCGACAAACTGCCGCTGGCTCCAGTGCTCTACCAGGGTTTCCTGTTTTCTCCAGTGCGCAACCCCTTTTTGGATCAGCGGCATCTTAAAATCAAAGGGCAGGTCCATAACGGCCAGGGCTTCCCCCTCCGGGGTAGTCAGATACACGTGGACCATCTGGCTCGCTTCATCCATGATGAACACCCCGCAACGGAAAAACGGAATGCCCAGGGTGGTCAGTTCCTTCCATACCAGGGGCGTGATCCGCTCCAGGTCTTCGGTGGTCCGCATCGAGGCGATTTCTGCCCGTACCCGGTCCAGGGAAGCCTGTTTGATTGCCTCTTTTTCCCTGGCTTCGGATTCTACCAGGTCGTTGTAGCGCCGGTAGGCAATCTCCAATACCCGGGAAAATCTCTTTAGAATGCTGATCTGTTCCTCAGAATGAGGCTCAGCTGCCCAGGCATAAAGGCCTCCTTCCCTGAAGAAGAGGAAGCATCCATAATGCCTTTCGTCGGTCCCAAAGCCCTGTACGTCAACAGACCTGGTCAGGGCGGTATAATACGCGTTGATTTCATCCCCTTCCAGAATTGGGTAATAATCCATCTGCTTTTTCCAATGGCCGTATACCCCTTCCAGGACAGGATGCCCTACCAATTCAAATTCTCCACCCACTTCAAGGATTTGCTCATTCTCGTTAATGCGGGAGGTGACGACTTTCCCTTCCGGTTTGTCCGGGTTGAGCAATCCCAGTCCCAGGCGCAGGGGCCTCACATTTAGATGTTTCAATTCCTCAAAGATAGCGGTAATGGTCTCACGCAGATCTTCTGAACTGTGCATGGCCAGGGCCTTTGCCCGCACCCGTTCCAGTGCGGCCTCAATCCTGGATTCCCGGGCGCGCTTTTCAGCTTTTTCAAGGTCCAGGTAGCGGGTATAGGTTTGCCCGAAAACGGTCGCAAAGCGTTCCAGAATATTGATGATATCCTCAGGCAGGGGCGTTTCCGTAAATGCAAAGAGAATTCCATCCATAAATGGAATGCTTCTGTGGTGTACGGTTTCCGGAAGCTTGTTTAGGTCGAATTCGACAGGATAGTCCGGGGCCTCATTGAGGTTCTGAAAATAGTTCTTCAGCTCTTCTCCTTGCAGCACATAGGAAAAATAGGCATCCCCTTTGACCCAGGCACTTTTAACTCCTTCCAGGGTTGGATGCGATGACATATCCAGCGATCCGGTATGTAATATGGTCTTCGAAGTACCGGATACAGATGCCGTCCAGAGTTGCATCTGCTCGGACTGGCTGAGAATGCCAATCCCGGCCCGCATGGTATCGTCCAGTCCCAGGCCCACGAGTTCTTCAAAAAAGGTAACCACCGTGTCCGCAATGTCATCCGTGTTGTGCATGGCCATGGTCTTGGCGCGTACCCGCTCCAGGGCGGCTTCAATTTCGGATTCGCGGGCTTGCTTCTCTGCTTTTTGGAGGTCCAGGAACCGGGTGTAGGTTTGCTCAAAGACCGCCGCAAAACGTTCCAGCAAGTTAATCGAACCCTCAGGTAAGGGTTCCGGGGTGGATACAAGCAGGGTGCCATGTTTGAAAAAAGCTGCGGCATGAACCCGTCGTTCCTGCATCAGCTTAGGGTCAAATGGCAAGCCAATTTCTTCGGTCACGTAGCGGATCCATTGTTTCAACTCCTGTCCCGTTTGATCGAGCTCTAAACTTTTAGTTCCTTCCTTCCAGGCGGCGTATACCTTTGAAATGGTGGTGGGTTCGTGGATGCTTCCCTTAAAAAGCCGGTCAATCTGACGTCCCCCCTGTTCGGTGGACCACCACGCTATGATTTCCTCATCTTCCCGTACAATGCCTATATTGAGGCGTTCCAGGGTAGCTCCGAGGTTGTTAATCTGCTCAAAAAGCACTGCGGCCACTTCACCAAGTTCCTCACTTTTGTGCATGGCCATAGTGCGGGCGCGGACCCGTTCCAGGGCGGCTTCGATCTGTGCTTCCCGGGCCTGTGCTTCGGCTTTTTTTAGATCTAGGAAGCGCTGATACAATCTTCCAAACTCGGTAGCAAACTTGCGGACAATCTCAATTTCCTCTTTAGTGGGTTTCCGTTTGTTATTGAATCCAAGGTATCCAAATTGACAATGGCCTTGTACGGTATAAAGCCCATCAGGGAAGTCTTCAGGATAAATCCTATGCTTTTTTGGGAGGGCATTCATGACTTCACTCATAAGGTCCCAAACCTGAGGAAGTGCTTCTGGCGGATAGTCGATGCAGTTTACAACGTTGGGGTCGCTGTCTTTCCAAACTTTGAATGCATCCTTCCAGGCCTCGACCGCATTTATATCAATAATCTGCTCCACAAGGATTTTACTCTCTGGACTTGTGGTCATTCTGAAACTAAAGGTTTCACTCTCCTCATCGAATAATGTCAGATGCGTAAGTACAGGGTTTATCCCTAGGAAATCAAATTGTTCAAAAAGGACACACAGCACATCTCCCAATTCCTCGGTCTTGTGCATTGCCATTGCTCGCGCACGTACTCTTTCAAGAGCAGCCTCAATTTGAGCTTCTCTAGCCTGGGCTTCGGCCTTCAGGAGGTCGAGATACCTTCGGTAGGTTTGTCCGAAAACACTGGCAAACCTTTCCAAAACCCTGTTAGCCTCTTTCGTGAGAGGGGTTTCAGTGAAGGAGAAAAGGATCCCTTCCGCAAAGAAGAAAGTCCTGGCAAACTGGTTGTCTGGCAGCGTGCTGAGGTCTGCATGAAAGGGATACTCGGGTTCCTTGTTGAGTGCAGTGTAATATCTGGTGACATCTTCCCCTTTAAAATGATAGGAATATCCTTTTTCGCCTTTTTCCCAGGCTTTTTTGAGACTCTTCAGCATGGGATGGATAGTCATGTCCAGCATCCCCATTTTCAGGTTGAGGTCCCCCTTATGGTCAAAATTAGCCGACCAGGTTTCCATGCCTTCATTTCCTTCCAGAATTCCGATACCACATCTGATAGAATCATCTAGTCCCAGTTTCATGACCTCCTGAAACAACGTAGCAACTGTTTCAGCGACATCCTGGCTGTTGTGCATGGCCATGGTCTTGGCCCTAACCCGTTCCAGGGCGGCTTCTATTTGGGCTTCACGGGCCCTTTCTTCCGCATCCTGCAAATCGAGGAAACGCTGGTAAAGCCTGGCAAACTCGGTGGTAAAACGCAGCAGGATATCCGCCTCCTCCTCTGTGGCTTCTCTGGGTTGGTTGAGGCCCAAAAAGCCAAATTTGCAATAGGCCTGGGTGGTGAACAGCCCGTTAGGGAAATCCCCCGGGGATACCTTTTCTCCTTCCGGAAGCTTGGAGAAGATCCCGTCAAAAAGCTCCCAGATCGCATCTAGACCTTCTGCTGGAACTTCAAACCGCGTGATGGGATCCGGGTCTTTGTCCGGGTCTTTGACCGCATCTGAGATATGGGACCAATGCTCGGAAGCATCCAGGGAAATCTTTTCTTCCGCCATGATACGCTCCCCGTTTCGGCCTGTCATCCGATAGGTAAAGGCGTTTTCCTCCAGATGGACCAGCGTCAGATGCGTCCAGACGGTGTCCAC
>JARRQA010000081.1:0-16324 GCA_037382325.1 Robiginitalea sp. | reverse complement strand
AAGTTTTATGACGGGGACCGGCTTATCCGGACCCTGAAGTACAAAACCCCGGATTCTGCAGGCTTTCACAGGGTTTACTGGGAGCTTGATGAGGCCGGTCCGGACCGGCCCTCGCGCTCCCTGAGCAGCCGGAACCGCGAAAGGGGCGGAGTTACGGTCAGGCCTGGCACCTATCGCGTAGTCATCGAATTTGGAGAGGCCACGGATGAGACCTCCGTTACGGTGAAATCAGACCCCAGATTGAACATTGATCCGCAGACCCTGGAGGCACGATACAACGCAACCCGGAAACTGGACGGGTACATGCAGACCGCGGCGGATGCCGTCAAACAATTGCTGGAGAGCAAAAAAATTGCTGCTCAGTACCAGAAAGACCTTAAAGAAAAGGATAAAGAACTATACAAGGAGCAGATCGAAGCCTCCAAGGAGATAACCAAGGAGATCGATTCCCTGGTGGCGGTCTACCTTGGCAAGGAAGACAAACGGCAGGGGATCACCAGAAACCCTGAAATGACCGTAACCCGTCGAATTTACAATGCATACGGGTACGTGGGGAGTCGTCCCAAAGGGATGACCGACACGGAGGATCGCCTGTTAGCCTTTGCAGAGGCCGACTTAAAAAAGGCCCTTTCCGGGACCAATGCCTTCTTTGCCAACCGCTGGAAGGCCTATAAAGAGGCCATGGAAGGTCTTGACCTGTCCCCTTTTAAAGAAATTAAAACCCTGAGGCGCGAATAAGCCTTACCTAAACTACACAGATGAAAAAACTCGTACTCCTCGCCGGGATAACCCTGGCACTGCTGAGCTGCAAACAGGAAGCTCCGGAACCCACCGTGGCGGAAACCCTGAAGTCTTACACCATAGAGCAGATGTTAGACAACGAAAATGTGGGGGGCGGGAGTTTTTCGCCCGATAACTCCAAGCTACTGGTACACAGTAACCGCTCTGGAATCTATAACCTCTATACGGTGCCCACACAAGGGGGGGAATTCACTCCTGTAACTGCCTCGGACAGTTCCTCCGTATTCGCTATCTCTTATTTTCCGGAAGATGAGCGCAAGCTTTTCCGTATGGACAACAATGGGAACGAAATTTACCACATCTACCTGATGAAGGAAGACGGCTCTCAACAGGACCTTACGCCCTGGGAAGGGGCCCGGTCGTGGTTTTATCGATGGTCTGAGGACAAAAAATCCTTTTATTTCGGCTCCAACAAGCGAGATGCGAACTTTATGGATCTCTATGAGATGGATCTGGAGACCCTTTCCCCAACCCTGCTGTTCCAAAACGACAAGGGCTATGAGCTGGATGCGATCTCCGGGAATGAAGAATACCTCGCCCTGAGTAAATCCATCAACACCAATGACAGCGACCTGTTCCTCTACCGGATCTCGGATGGTTCCCTGGTCCAGATAAACGAGAATCCCTCGGCTAATTCGGCCCAGGACTTTACCCCCGATGATTCGGGCCTGCTCTACACCACGGATGACGGTTCAGAGTTTGCCTATCTGATGCGCTATGACCTCGAAACGGGAGCGCGTTCCAGGGTGATGGAGCGCGACTGGGATATCATGGGGAGCTACTATACGGAAAACGGCACCTATCGGGTTACCTATATCAATGAGGATGCGAAAAACACCATTGAAATTGAGGAAGTGGCCACTGGCAAGCCCCTGGAACTTCCTGCTTTGGAAGGTATGAATATCAATAGCGTGGGGTTTTCGCTGGACGAAGCTAAAATGCGCTTTTATGCAGGGGATTCCAACAGCCCGTCCAACCTGTATGTAATGGACCTGCAATCCGGAGAGGTCCGGCAGCTTTCCGATGTCCTCAATCCTGAAATTACCCAGGAAGACCTGGTAAAGGCAGAGGTCGTTCGATTCTCTTCCTTTGACGGATTGGAAATCCCGGCCATCTACTACCAGCCTCACCAGGCTACCGAGGAGAATCCCGTCCCTGCGCTGGTATGGGTTCACGGAGGCCCGGGAGGACAGTCCAGGCAAGGCTTCAGCCCTTTGATCCAGTACCTGGTCAACCATGGGTACGCGGTGCTGGCGGTGAACAACCGGGGGAGCTCGGGGTACGGAAAGACCTTCTACCAGATGGACGACCAGAACCATGGCGATAAGGACCTTAAGGACTGTATCGCGGGAAAAGACTGGCTGGCGCAGCAAGCCGTTATCGATGGCGAAAAGATTGGGATTATCGGTGGTTCTTATGGGGGGTACATGACCATGGCTGCCCTTACATTCGCCCCAGAGGAGTTTGATGTGGGGGTAAACATCTTCGGGGTCACTAACTGGATCCGGACCCTGCGTTCCATCCCGCCGTGGTGGGAATCCTTTAAGGATGCCCTCTACAAGGAGATGGGGGATCCCTACAGCGCTGACTCGGTCCGGCTGAGGGCAATCTCCCCCCTGTTTCACACAAACCAGGTCACCAAGCCTCTGATTGTATTGCAGGGCTCCCAGGACCCGCGGGTGCTGCAGGTGGAATCGGATGAAATTGTGGCAGGCGTGCGTGAAAACGGGGTTCCGGTAGAATATGTGCTCTTTGAGGATGAGGGCCATGGGTTCCTGAAAAAAGAGAACCAGATTGAAGGGTACAGTAAAATTCTGGATTTCCTGGATACCTACCTGAAAGAAGATCCGGGCACTCCCATCCGGGATGATGCCATGGAGGGAACCAAAGTAGAATCTCAATAACGGCCTCACGGAATTGATGCGGAAAATACCTGGTAAAACTGTTTTAACCCGGGCTGGCCGGCTTCTTGGCCTGCTGCTTCTTTTCAATAGCGCTACGAGCTCCCTGACAGCCCAGCAGACCGGGGAAGATGAACTGGGCGGGTGGTATATGTACTTTGGGACCAACCGGCTTTCAGATCGATGGAGCCTGCATACCGAAGCCCAGTATCGCCACTACGAGTGGAAGGGGAATTTCAACCAGCTGCTGCTGCGTACCGGGATGAACTACCATCTTGACGGTGGAGCCATGGCTACCCTGGGATATGCCTATATCGGGACGGATCCCACTTTTGAGGATACCCCGGCTGAGGACGCTTTGTTTGCGGGAAATTTTTTCCTGGAACACCGGATCTTCCAGCAGTTCATTCTGAAGAATCAACTTTGGGAATTCCGCTTCGAGCACCGCTATCGCCTGGAACAGCGATTCCTTGACTTCGGAGAGGACTCGGATACCCAGCATCGCGCCCGCTACCGCCTGCAGGTAACCCTTCCGCTCACCGATACCTTTTTTATCAATCTCTACGACGAGGTCTTTCTAAACCTGCAGGATGAAGTCTTTGGGCAGAACCGCCTGTATGCAGCCCTCGGGATCAACATTACAGAGAATAGCAACCTGCAGCTGGGCTATTTGAAAAATCACTTCTCCGGAATCAATTTTGACCGAATCCAGGTGGCCGTTTTCTACAACCCCGACCTGAGCGGCCTCTTTAAGAAAAAATGAGAAGACGATTTGTGCATTTCCCGCGTTACAGTAGTACTGTGTTCCGTTTAAACCTTTTTAAAACCCGATCGCCCTACCAGACCCTGCTGTTATTTTTCATGGTCCTGGGCCAGGGCTTTGCCCAGTCCGAGAGTGCGATCCCTCTGAATGCCCTTAACGCTAAGGCCCTGCAATCCATTGAAATCAATGGGATATCCTTTGGTAAATTATCCAGGAGTCAGGGAGATGAAGGGGTGATTGCCTCCCTCTGTCAATGCCCGTATACCGTTTTGAAATCCGAAGATCCGGATTTTCCCTGGGCGGCGTACACCCTTTTTGAAGGAGAAAACCGGTTTTCAGTGAGCTTCGGAGGGGATGGAACCAGCGCTATGGCTATTTCAAACATGGAACTGCTCGGCACCGAGGCCACGGTAACCCTTAGAGGAGTAACCCTGTCACGGGGGGACCGCATGGACAAACTGGGGTTGGTACAAAGCCAAAGGCAATTCGGTGGGGGCTCGCTTCATTTTGCCCTTTTCTCTGCAGGGGCCCGGGACTCCTTTTTCCACATCGATTTTGAACCGGATTCGGGAGAGATCCAAAAAATAGGCTATATGGTCCCTTTTTGATCCGGCAACAGGGACTGCATTGATTCAAAGGATTTCCCGAACTTCGTGGCAAAGCTACTGCCATGAGAACCGAGCGTGTACAATTTGAGAATCGGGAAGGCCTCTTGCTCACGGGCCACCTCGTAACTCCGGCCGACAGGCGCCCCCATAACTTCGTTCTGTTTGCCCATTGTTTTACCTGCAACAAAAACCTCACCGCCCTTCGTAACATTGGCAATGCCCTTGCACGGGAAGGGTTCGGGGTATTGCGTTTTGACTTTACGGGATTGGGGGAAAGCGACGGAGATTTCGGGGAAACCAATTTTTCCGGAAATGTGGAAGACCTGGAGGATGCAGCCGGATTCCTGAAGACCCATTACCAGGCCCCCAGCCTTCTGGTAGGCCATTCCCTGGGAGGGGCCGCGGTGCTTTTCGCCTCTGCACGCCTGCCCTTTGTAAAATCCGTAGCGGTGATCGGGGCCCCGGCAGACCCGGACCACGTCACCGGTCTTCTCCACAGCAAGGTTGCTGAAATCCAAAAGGAGGGAAAGGCCCGGGTGACCATCGGGGGCAGGGAATTTACCATAAAGAAGCACTTCCTGGAGGACCTGCAGTCCCATTCCCTGCCCGCTGTGGTACACGACTTGGATGCTGCACTTCTTATTCTGCACTCCCCCCAGGACCGGATTGTTTCCATTGCCAACGCGGAAGAAATCTACCGGGAGGCAAGGCACCCAAAAAGTTTTGTGAGCCTGGATGGTGCGAGCCACCTGCTCGAGAACAATGCCGATTCTTCCTATGCCGGCAGGGTGATTGCTTCCTGGGCAAGCCGGTATGTTCACTGGCCGGAGGAACCTCTGTTAAAAAGCGATCACGAGGTGGTCGCAAGCCTGGACGGAAAGGACGGGTATACCACGGAGATGAAGGTGGGAAATCACTACATGACCGCAGATGAACCGAGAGATTACGGGGGACAGGATTTCGGACCTTCTCCCTACGAACTGCTTTCTGCCAGCCTTTCCGCCTGCACCGCCATGACCCTCCAAATGTATGCCCGCCGCAAACAGTGGCCTCTGGACAATGTGGAGGTGCATACTTCCTATGGTAAGGAGCACGCCCAACACGGGGCAAAATGCCACGATGATCCGGAGGCGCGTATCGATACTTTCAGGCGGGAAATCATTTTGAGCGGACCGCTTCAAGATGATCAGCGGCAACGACTGATGGAAATTGCCGGCCGCTGCCCGGTGCACCGGAGCCTGAGTTCCCCTACCCAGATCCTGAGTGAGGAAACCACCTGACACCTGGGTTTTAAAACGTATTTGACAGCCACGGGTATAATCCGTACCTTTTAGGCAAATACAAAACAAAGACAATGAGAAAAACGAGTATTGCAATATTGGCCCTGTTACTGGGCCTCGGATACGGTTGTAAGGAAGCAAAAAAAGAAACTGAAGCCGTTTCAGAAGATGTTGAGGAAACCATGGAAGCCATGAAGGAGGAAATAGAGGAAACCGAAATATCCTTCAAAATGGAACCCAAAAGCGACAGCAATGTCGAGGGTATGGTAAACTTCGTCGAAAAGGATGGAAAAGTGAGCATGACAGCCACTTTTTCAGGACTCACTCCCGGAGAACACGCCATCCACCTCCATGAAAAAGCTGATTGTTCTGCCGCCGATGCCACCTCAACAGGTGGTCACTGGAACCCAACATCCCAGCCCCATGGAAAATGGGGGGACGAAGGTGGATACCACCTCGGGGATATTGGTAATTTCACCGCAGACGAAAACGGGAATGCCGAGGTAACATTCGAAACCGACCGTTGGTGTATCGGATGTGAAGATCCGAACCGCGACATCCTGGGCAAAGCGGTAATTGTACATCAGGGATCCGATGATTTTACCTCCCAGCCAAGTGGTGCCGCAGGCGCCAGGGTAAGTTGTACAGGCATTATAAAATAATCCCGTCCCCATACCGGACACAGTTAAAAACCGTCTTCTTCGGAGGCGGTTTTTTTATGGCTCCCCATAAAATGCCCTTGCCCCGGGGGGCGAATCCTTAATTCTTACCTACAATTTGTCCCCTGTGAAAAAACGCTCGTTTCGCAGCAGAACTCAGCGACGGAAGTCACAATTGCACCTTCCCTTATGCTCTCCTCATGCCGGGAGGAACCGAAGAAAGCCGTTGAATCCATCATGGCCCGGGAAATCTTTAAACGACCTGAAATTCCCTAGGGATATAATGCCTTTCCGGATAGGATCGACCCCGTGACTATGGAAATACACTATTCCAAACACCACCAGGGGTATACCAGCAAGTTGAATGCAGCCCCGGCGGAGGAATGGATCCCGCTTTCCCGGAGAAGGTCGCCTCCCGTATGAGCTGACCTAAACATCAGTCTTCAGTGCTCGTTGGTATCTTCCTGTTTTTTAAGGGACTGGTGTGCCAGGTAGATCTTGATCCCCAGCCCGCACATGATAGCAAACCAAAGGGAAAAAAGTACAATTTCCATACCGTATAGCTTTGTGGTTCATTTTAACTCCGGTTCGGATTGTGAACCGGGCTCGCCGCGGAAACTGATCCATAGAGAACCCGGAAAGGCGTTGGGGAGGATAAAAGTAGGGAATCAGGCCAGATGTGGGCCTGTCAAAAAATCACAGATTTCAGGTTAAACCATTCTTTTGTCTTAACTACACCCATACCAGGGAGGTTGTTCCTGCGATCCTCCTTTGAAAAATGCTTGGGAGCTCTGAAGGTACATCTGTCGTTTTATTCTATTTTTGGAGCGTTAAATACAGTGTTAAATGAACCCTTCGGCCCCAGGTTGGATTCTGAAATTCGGTTCCCTTCGGGAAAAGGAACCCCTGCCCTACCAGGACCTTAAAGCCCTGGATGCGGACCTCCGCTCCTGTGGCTTTATGTACGGGATCAATGTGGGCCACCCGGGATACCTCTCCCCGGCCTATCGATTGTCCCAGGACGAGAACGCCAAAGTCAACCTGCTGGTGGGGCTCTATTACAGTTACCGGATCCTGCGGCCCGGGAGTACGTATGAAACCTTCCTGAATACCGTTAGGGATTTTTACCGGGAACTGGAAATTGGTCAGCCCAATTTCCTCCAGAAGATTTTTCGGAGCGGCAAACCGGCCACCCAGCTTGAAAAACTCCTGGATTCGAGGGTCTACCTGGGGGAACCCATCCTCAGCCGAACCTTTAACTCCATCATCACCAACGTCCTTTTGCCCATAGATTTACTGGTCTTCCGGGCATTTTTGCAGGGTACACCGAAACCCAAGACATATGCCCAGGAACTCGAATCAGCTGTCATCAACCTGATCTATCATTCCCTGGACACCGAACACCCCCAGGAAAACCGGCGAAAACTACGGGAAGTTTTCGAAAGCTCCCGGACCTACCTGCGGGTTCGGCATCCCGAAGGCACAGTGGATTTTAACGCGCTTCTCAGGACATTTCGCAGGACGGAAGCCGCCGGTTACCTGCTGGACATCGCGGCGCTGACGGTACTCGAGGGCGATTCCCTGAATTCCCGACAACAGAAGTACGTTTTTCAGCAGGGAAAAGTACTGGGGTTTAAAAAACAGGAGGTGAGCAGTGCCCTGAGAGATGCGCAAACCTTTTTCAGATTGCATGCCAAATCGATGTATTTTCTTTAAAAGCATTCCTTCACTGGCTATTTTTATGCTTCCCGGAGGGGCGGTCCTCCTGCCCATCTTCATCAGCCTGATCCCGAGATTACTGCCTTCTTCTTTTGATGAAAACCGGGTTGAATAGCCTGAATACCTGTATAGAATATTTTCTATATTATATTTTAATTAAATAATTACCAATTCGTTAGATAGTTTTATTCTAACCAAAACTTAAAGTCACGGACACGCTCCCTGCTTACGATGATTTCTGCTTCCCGGAACCTTTTCATTTTGATTTTAAGACGGGAATTCGTGTAAGCAATGATGTCTGCGATGTGGTCGATGTGCACATAAAATTTCCGGCTTACCCTGAAAAACATTTCGGGGGAGAGTTCCTGTTCCAACTTATCGAGGGTCGTATCGAGAAGATAGGAACGCCCTTCAATGGTCGCGGCATAGGTCCCCTTGTTCTGGCTGTAAAAGCATTCGACCTCATCGGCCTGTATAATCTTGATGTGGGACCCCACCCGGGTGGTAAACCGTTTTTTATACTCCCGTTCCAGAGGATTGCCCAGGAGCTTGCGGATATCCTCAAAAGCCATTTGTACCGGACGGGCGGGCGGACTCAGTTCCCGGTACTGCTCCAGAGCCTGGTCCAGTTCCTCCTCGTCGATGGGCTTGAGCAGGTAATCAATGCTGTTCAGCTTGAATGCCTGCAAGGCGTATTCGTCATAGGCGGTGGTAAATATGATCGGGCTCCTGACGGAAACGGCATCAAAGATCTCAAAGGAGAGGCCATCCGACAACTGTATATCCAGGAATATAAGGTCCGGATGCGGGTGATCTGAAAACCAGGCGATGGATTCTGCAACTGAATGCAACAAATGCGGTACTTCAACCCCCCTTGCCTCTAGCAAGCGGGCCAGGCGACGGGCAGCAGGCTTCTCATCTTCTATAATCAGGACCTTCATGGGCGATTCAGCACTCATGCTATCAGGGTTGGCGTTTGTATTTATCGGCCTCGAACCGGTCTTCTTCCATGTATTTTCGGATCATCCGGGCTTCCCAGGCCTTGCCGAAAAAAGGGTTCAGGCGGAAAACCACCACCGCGTGTATCAACAGGCCAATCCCCCAGAAAATGGCAGTGGTGAAACTATACCACGTCATTCCGGATTCCCCCATTTGGGATCCTTCAACCATCAGGATTGCCAGAATGAAGACGTTGATCACCAGGTAAACCATCAGGTGGACATAGAACCCCTTCAACTCATCCACCCTTTTTTTGGCGCGCCTGAGTTTTTCTTTTTTCGATTCTGTTAGGGGTTTCTCCATCCTGTCTGCTTATTCCCAGCGGGAGCCGTTCTTTTTTTCTTCCTCCATGAATTCCCGGATCTTCCGCTCCTCCCAGTCGCGGGAGAAGAAGGGGTTCCATTTAAAGGTCTTCAGGGCGTGAAACACCAGGCCGATGCCCCATCCAAAGGCCGCCCAAAGGAACCACATGTACCGCCACTGGTTGGTCAGGTAATTGATTACGGCCAGAACTCCTATTACAAAGATGTAGGAGGTCAGGTTCCCATAGAACTTTTTGAGTTCCTCCACGCGCTCCTTAGCCCTGAGGTATTTGCTTTCTCGATCTTCCATAACGTATCAACTCAGATTTTAAGGGTTACACCCAGGTTTGGTTTTCCCGTTCCATCAATTCCCTGATCTTCCGACTTTCCCAGTCCCTTCCGAGAAAGGGATTATACCCAAAGGCCTCCATCCCATGCATAAGCAGCCCAAAGCCCCAGCCCAGGGCCGGAAACAACACCCAGAGAAAGTTCGTGGTCCTCAGGTTGATCCACAGCAGGATCGGGATGACAAAAAGATAGGAAAACAAGTTGGAATAAAATCCCTTAATACGGGCCACGCGTTCACGGGCCCGTGCATATCGCTGTTGTTCTTCAAAATGCTTCATGGTTCGTTGGTTTTAAGTCACACCCCAAATTTCCCGATTATCCCGGTCGGATTAAAATCGAACTTCCTGAACCGTCGTTTTCAGGGGCTCAACCGTAGGGTCAGGCTAAAAATCCTCCCGATCCATGAACTCCCGGATTTTCCGTTCCTCCCAGCGTTTCCCCCACAGGGGGTTATAACCATAGGCCTCCATCCCGTGCATAACCAGGCCAAAGCCCCACCCGATCGCCGGGAATATGGCCCAGGGGAAATCCGTGGTCCGCCAGTTCAGCCAGGCCAGAAATGAGATGACCACCAGGTAAGCCCCCAGGTTGCCGTAAAAACTTTTAATGGCCTCTACTTTCTCCTTTGCCTGCTGGTAGCGCTTGTCCTCGATATAAGCCTCCTGACTTCTGACGCTGGCCACCTGCCGGGTCAGCATGGGAACGGACACACTGAAGGCATCTTCTGTTTTTTCCACCCGCAACTGTCGCTCCGTCAACAGCGCATAGCGGGAACGGATGTTCTGAAGCCCTACCCCGCTTGATTTTGAAATAACCTGCTTCTCTTGTAAATCGTTGGACACCACAATGAATCCGTCCCTTTCCACCACCCGGATATGCAAGGGAGAATCCGGGGTTACCCGGTTGTGCTTAACGGCATTCTCCAGGAGTAACTGAAGGGAAAGCGGTACAATTTTGGCTTCGGGATTACGGCTCTTATCTGGAATCTCAAATTTAATCCCATCCTCGAAACGCATCTTCAGCAGGCGTATGTAGGTGCGCGCAAAGGCGTATTCCTCATCTACGGGCACCAATTCCTTGTTCTTTTGTTCCAGCACATAGCGGTAAACCTTGGAGAGGCTGGTGGTGAAACGCTGGGCCTGGTCCGGGTCCTCCTCGATCAGGCTTGTCAGTACGTTCAGGCTGTTGAACAGGAAATGAGGGTCCAGTTGGTTTTTGAGGGCATCAAACTGTGCAGCGGCCGTGCCTGCAATGATCTTTTGCTCCTTGACCTTGCTCTCCTGACGGTATTTGTAGTAATAAAGGGCATAGAAAATACCTGAGATCACCATGGCAATGATCAGGGAGTTCACATAATACTGAGGGGATTCCCTCTGCAGGAATTCGACGAAATCCACCCCCCGCATCCCCGTAATGATGATGCTCCTGGCGACAAAAATAGCGAGAAGGGAGACCCCGATATTTCCCAGAATGCTCAGCAATAACCGGTTTATCTGAAATATTCCGGATCCAAAGCGCCCCATCAGATATATGAACAACAGGGCATTGGCCATATAAATGATCCAGGCAAAAATCATGTGTTGAAGGAAATCCCACCAGAAGGCCCGGTCAATCTCAATGGCGTTCCCGTTAAAAAAAGAAATGGCCAGGAAGATGATATAGAGTAAGACCCCGAGCAGGGTCGCGATGATGAATTGTTTTAGAAATCCCTTCATAGCAGATCTTGAAGATGCGGTCTTTAAAGTTACTGAATTTGGAACACCAGCCGTCAGGGCCTTACCCCATCAAATCATGTAAAGATGGGACAGGAAGGGCAGAAAACCCGGAAATCTTTTCCCAGTTGTCAAAAACGAGGGATGGAATGTCGTCTTTGGCTTCCGCTGATTCCCGAATAAAGCGATCCATCTGCCACGCCTGGCGGAATCAAGGCTTATTCCTCCCGGCACCTTCCCATAAAAAACCCCGGCGACAGCCGGGGTATTATTCATCGCTTTTCTGGTAGCTGATCAGGAACTAACCAGGGTCTCTTTTTCGGCCTTCAGGAAAGCGATCATTTTCTGGTTGAGTTGGTCCGCATGCGTAAGGTGCAATCCGTGGGGTGCGTCCGGTATGATCTCAAGCGTACAGTCTGCAATACCACTGGCAGCCTTTTTGGCAGAAGTTTCCAGCGGGACCGTCTGATCCGCCTCCCCGTGGACGATGAGAGTGGGCACATCTACGTTATCCAGCTCGTCCCGGAAATCGGTATGCATCCAGGCCAGAGCGGTCTGTATGGTGGCCCTGGGGGAAGCGTGGGACGCGATGATAAAGTCATAGTCCAACTGTGCCTGACTCACGGCCTGCGGGTTCTTGTCGGCATTGTAAAAACCCCTGTGAAAATCTTTGAGGAATCCCACCCGGTCCTCCTGCAGGCGATCCTTGATCCTGTCAAGCTGGTTGACAGGGACGCCTTCCGGGTTATCTTCCGTCTGTTTTACCAGGGGAATGATGGAACTGATCAGCATGGCTTTGGCAATACGGTCTGTTCCGAAATCCGTGCAGTAGCGTACTACTTCCCCGCCCCCCATGGAGAATCCGGCCAGAACACAATCTTCCAGATCGAGCGTTTCGATCAGCGCATGAAGGTCAGAGGCCAGGGAACTGTAGTCATATCCGTCCCAGGGGGCATCTGAAATTCCAAAACCCCGACGGTCATATGAAATGCAGCGGTAGCCGGATTCGACCAACCTCCAGACCTGTTGTTCCCAGGATTTCTGGCTAAGGGGCCATCCGTGAATCAGGGTGACCGGCTGTCCGGACCCGTAATCTTCATAGTGTATTGCAATATCTTTTTCTCCTTTGGTATTGTTGATAAATGGCATATGGTGATTTTTTGATTCATATATAATTTAATGAATATGAGGGACTTAAGCTGTTAATACTCGTTAAAATTACCTGTATAATGGCCTTTAAAGCAGCAGAATTCGCTTATTTTTGAAAAGAATGTCTGTAATCACCCTTTATGTATATCCCGCCACAGTACCGGAATGAGGACCCTGAGCAGATCAGGGCCTTCCTGAAACAAAACGCTTTTGGAATCCTGGTATCCTCAGGTCCGGATGGCCCTGCGGCAACACACCTCCCTCTGGAATACGGGAAAACGGAAGGTGGGAAAGGCTTCCTGAGAGGCCATTTTGCGAAGGCCAACCCCCAGTGGAGGCACCTCGGGGAGGGCACCGAAGTGCTTTGTATTTTCAATGGTCCGCACGCCTATGTGTCTTCCTCCTGGTACCGGGAAGAAGAAGTACCCACCTGGAATTATATGGCGGTGCATGTGAGGGGGCACTACCACAGGCAAACCCGCGAAGAGCTTTGGAAGGCGCTCAGACACCTGGTGGAAAAATACGAGAAAGACTCTGAACATCCGGTTTCCCTGGATGCCATGGCCCCGCAGACCCTACGGCAGGTTCGGGGTATCGTGGGCTTTGAAATCGAAATTACAAGCCTGCAGGCGGCATACAAACTTTCCCAGGGACGGGAAGAAGACCACCCCCGCATCACCAAAGAACTCCAGCGGCGGGGCGGGAATTCAGCGGCCATAGCCAGGGCGATGCTGGATCGCAACAAGCCTTGATCCAGGACAAAATATTCGATATCTTTAGAAAAACAACCTTCCATGTTACAAAGTAAATTCTGGCAGGCTTTTTTCGCCCTGTCCCCTCTGATTTCGCTCCTGTTACTGTTCATCGGGTATGGCGTGTTCCTGTTCTCGATCCTGAGCAACCTTCCCCAGGGAGGCGAACCGGACCCTTCCACCGTATTTGGCAGCCTGGGAGTCTTCCTGATTATTGTATTCCTGGTGGTGCTTATCTCCCTGGGGAGCATGGTGTTTTATATTGTCCATGCGGCGAACAACCCTAACCTGAGGGAAAACAACCTGCTGCTGGTCTGGATCCTGCTGTTCATTTTCGCCTCCGGGATCGGACAATTGATCTACTGGATTGTCGAAATCCTCAGCAAACCAAATAAGAATCTAACCAATTCTGCCTAACGATGAAATCACGGAGAACTTTCTTAAAGCAGTCCGCCCTCGGTGCCATGGCCATCAGCACTCCGTGCCTCGGGGTCTTTGCCGCGGACCATCCCTTTGCCTCAAATCGCGAGGATCTCAAAATTTCCCTGGCCCAATGGTCCCTGCACCGGAGCCTGGAGAAAGGGGAACTTAAGGCGGATGATTTTCCGAGGATTGCCCGGGAAACGTTCGGGATAGGGGCGGTGGAATACGTCAACCAGTTTTACCGGGGGTATACCGGCAGGCCTGACCTGTGGAAAAAGCTCCGCCGACAGGCGGATTCAGAGGGGGTCCAAAGCCTCCTGATCATGGTGGATGGGGAGGGCGAACTCGGATCGGCAGATCCCATGGAGCGCACCGTCGCGGTGCATCGCCACGGGATATGGCTGGAGGCTGCTGTGATCCTCGGATGTCATTCCATACGGGTGAATGCCTTTGGTCCCGGAACACGCCCGGACCTTAAAAACGCCCTGGTGGACGGGCTTGGCAGGCTTGCCGAAATAGGGGCTGACATGCGCATCAACATTCTGATTGAGAACCATGGGTACCATACTTCGGATGCCGCCTTTATGGTTGATATAATCCGTGAAGTAGACAATCCCTACCTGGGGACGCTCCCCGATTTTGGCAACTGGTGTCTCAACAAAGCGTGGGGCAGTACGCAGGGAGGAAACTGTACCGAATCCTATGATCCGGTTAAGGGGGTAAGCGAATTTTTACCCTACGCAAAGGGAGTGAGTGCCAAGTCCTACGATTTTGACAGTGACGGGCAGGAAACCCTGCTGCCCTACAGGACCTTGCTGCAAAAAGTAAAGGATTCAGGGTTTACAGGGCATATCGGGATCGAGTACGAAGGCAGCCGGCTATCGGAACCCGAAGGGATCCGGGCTACCAGGGCTCTGATTCAAAAGGTCTGGACCGAATTGGATTAGGGCTGTGAATCGCATAGAGATCCTAGACTACGAACCCCGTTTCCGGGAGGCGTTCCGCGATTTGAACCAGTGGTGGATTCAAAAGTATTTTGAGATGGAGGATAAGGATTATCAGATTCTGATGGATCCGGAAACCCAGGTTTTGCATAAAGGGGGACACATTCTGGTAGCCCTGCTGGAGGGGCAGGCGGCCGGAGTCTGTGCCCTGCTGCCGTCGGACCGGGGTGATTTTGATTTTGAACTGACCAAAATGGGCGTGGCCCCGGGTTTGCAGGGCCGGGGTGTGGGAAAAGCACTCGGGGTGGCCATACTCGAAACTCGGATTCCGGGAATTTCCGGATAGCGATTCCCCCTATCGGCGTTGCAACATTCAAATGGAAGTATTCCTGTGATTCCGGCTCCTGCTTTTAGGGAAAATAATACGATATATTCTTCACCCTGCGATCCGGATTAAAAACCGGGGGACGTCACAGGCATACCTGCAAACTTTGTATGAATATGCCAGTGAAGAGGCTGTCTAAAACATCCTCCCTAAGCCGGTATTAAAAGAAAAACCCATCTGAAAGTTTTTTATTATCTGGACAGGGTCAGACCTGCTCGGCCAGCCAGGCCTTCATCATCCAAACAGTTTTTTCCTGTTCGGTGATAAAGTCGCTCATCATCGCATTGGTTCCTTCGTCCCCGGCTTCATCCGAGGCATCCAGGATGCGACGTTCGATAATCAGTAATTCTTTCAGGGAATCCACAATCAGACGTATGGCTTCCTCATCTTTAGAGATATTCCTGCCCACGGGTACCCGGGACGCCTTCACGTATTCCTCAAAGGTATGCTTGGGGGTCTCGCCCAGGGTCAGGACCCGTTCTGCGATCATATCCACTTTCAGGTTGGCATCGTTGTAGAGTTCCTCGAACTTGGCATGAAGATCGAAGAAACTTTTTCCACGAATGTTCCAGTGGATACCCCTCAGGTTCTGGTAATAGGTTTGGAAATTCGCCAGCAGAGTGTTGAGTTCACCGGCCAGTTTGCTGGATTCAGATGCCGGTAATCCGATACTGTTAAGTTTCATAACCTCGATTTTAATATAAAGGTATTGAATATAAGAAGGGTTTGCAATTGGTTTTATCGATCCTTTTTATACATTTATACGACTGCTTTATAGCGCTGTAACAACGACCTATGACCATTACCCAGCTACAGTACGTCCTGGCTGTGGCCGAACACAGGAACTTTACCCTGGCGGCCGAGAAATGCTTTGTAACCCAGCCCACTTTGAGCATGCAGGTGCAGAAACTGGAAGACGAACTCGATATCCAGATTTTTGACCGGGGCAAAAAGCCCATTTCGATTACCGAAGCGGGGCAGAAAATTGTGGAACAGGCTCGCAATATCGTCAATGAAGCTGCGAGGATCCGGGATATTGTAGACCAGGAGAAGGGATACATCGGGGGTACATATACGCTGGGGATCATCCCCACGGTTATGCCCACCCTGCTCCCTATGTTTCTCAAAACCTTCATAGACCGGTATCCGAAAGTACATTTGGTCATCCGGGAACAAAATACCGAACAGATTATCAAGAACCTGGAGGAAGGCCACCTCGACGCAGGGATTGCAGCCACGCCCCTGGAAAAAGAGTTTTTGAAAGAGCGCCCTCTCTACTACGAACCCTTTGTGGCCTATACCCCTTCCGGACACCGGCTGGCAGCCGCCGATAAAATCAATCCGGAGGACCTGGATTTGTGCGATATCCTGCTGCTGGAAGACGGTCACTGCTTCCGGGACGGGGTCATCAACCTATGCAAGGCAACCGCCCTGGACGAGGAAGCCCGCTTCCAGTTACAAAGCGGGAGCTTCGAAACCCTCCTGAACCTGGCCGACGAACATATGGGCATGACACTCCTCCCCTATCTTCACACCCTGGGGCTGGATGAAAAACGCAAGGCGAACCTCCGGTTTTTTG
>JARRQA010000080.1:0-8008 GCA_037382325.1 Robiginitalea sp. | reverse complement strand
CCAGTTCCACCATTTACACCTTGGTTTCTGTGGAGGAAAAAATCCCGGATCCCAGGCTTCGTATAGGGGATATATGGGTACTTCAGGAAATAGAGGGTCGCCCTGTACCGGAGGAAGCTTTTGAGGGAAGACTTAAAAGACCTCATATCGAATTCCACCTGCGGGATAGTCGTTATTTGGGTACGGACGGCTGCAATACCTTCAGGGGTTCCATTATCTCCATCGGGGAGAGGAAACTCCGGACAGGTCCGGCCATGAGCACCAGGATGTCCTGTGGGAATATGGACATTCCCAATACATTTATGAAACTACTTTCCAGGGTGGATGCCTACGAGATCAGGGAAGGCAGGCTGATCCTCCTCGAAGGGGCTACCGGACTCCTCAATTTTCAAAAAGCAGATTGAGGTAACCGTATTTGAATGACAAGATTTCCTGCCGATTAAAACACAGATCCGATGAAAAGACCTGAAATTAAATACGTCCTAATGGTTACCCTCCTTTTGGGGGCCACAGCAGGGTGTAAACCCAAAAAATCTTCCAATAAGGCAGAGGAGGCTGTAGAAAGTCCGGTAGAGGTCAGCACTTCATTTCAGGACGAACACAACAGCCGGAATTCCCTGGATTGGAACGGTACGTACCAGGGGATCACCCCCTGCGCGGATTGTGAAGGGGTCAAGACCAGACTGACCCTGATGGATAACGGAGAATTCAACCGTACCCGTACACACCTGGGGCGGGAAGAAAACGGCAGGTCAGATTCCGGCACGTTTCAGTGGGATGATACAGGGTCGGAAATATCCCTGCATGCGGAAGAGGGAGAACCTCAGCGTTACAAGGTTGGTGAAAACCGCTTGTTTCACCTGGATCAGCAGGGCAACCGCATTACCGGAGATCTCGCAGAAAAATTTGTACTCGTGAAAAATAAGTGGGATTACCAGCTCGAAAACAAGAAATGGTTCCTGACAGAACTAATGGGCAAAGAAATTACCAAGGAGCAAGGAGAGAAGGAAGCCTTCCTTTATTTCGACAGAGAACTCGGTCGAATTTCCGGAAATAACAGTTGTAATGTCATCAATGGCACGTATACCCTGGGAGAGGGGAACCGGATTACCTTTGGCCGGATGGCATCGACCCTGATGGCCTGCCCCAACATGCAAACAGCGGACCAGTTTAACGAGGTTCTGGAGCGGGCGGACAATTACACGATTGCCGACGGCATCCTCAGCCTTAACAAGGCACGGATGGCTCCTCTGGCACGTTTCAGATCAGAATAGCATAGCTTCAAAATCCCTCCTTCTGGCGGAGCATCCGCCGCAGAAACTCCGGGTAACCCATAGAGGAACTCACCTTAAAGACTTCAGAAGACAGTAAACCGGAAAGGAATCGTTCCGGGAGTGTGACCCCTGCAGCATCGGACCACTCCAGCCCAACGGTCAGCCAGGACGATCCGAAGACCTGAAGTTCCGTATACTCGAATTGAACGCCGGCCTCAACAGGAGTCCCTAGGGGGTGGAATGTTTCGGTAGTCCCTTTTGTTCCAATTATTGTGGCCCGACGCCGCTTTAAAACGGGCATCCGGGAAGCCCTGCTGTCAACCGGCAAAGCGGAAGCCATGGATTCCGGATCTGATGGAAAGCCCAACTTTTCCCAGGATTCAAAAGTGCCGGTAATTCCCGGTGCTATCTCCTGTGGCCCGGATTCCTCCAAACGGTATTTCAGTTCCAGACGGGATTCCCTGAATTTGACACCAAGATCATTTCTGCCGGGAAGGACCAGGTAAATATCCTCCCTGGATTCCAGGGTACAGGAGGAGGATGGCAATTTTTCAAACCACCTGTCGGCTTTGTGAAATGGTTCTTTCAGAAACCACCTGACTTCCCGGGTTCTGAAACTGGTAATTAGAGACATTCCCTGTTCCTTTTCTGTAAAGGGAAGCTGTTCTGCCGTCCCTCATTGCCGGTAAAAGTACCAAACCAAAGGGATTCCCTGCAAAGGCAGGTACACCCCATAAAAAAAGCCGGGCACCTTCGTATCCCGGCTTTTCATATTCATGGTAACCGATTTGCTTTACGCCTCACAGCTAACACATTCCTTTTTCTGCCGGAATTTCTGAGCGGCGTTCATGCTGTGCTGGTAATACAAGGATTTCAGTCCCAGTTTCCAGGCAGTAACGTGAATCTTATTGATCTCCTTCACCGGCATATCCGGGTGTACCAGGATATTCACAGACTGTCCCTGATCGATGTGGTTCTGACGGTTAGCCGCCTGGTAAATAATCGCCAGCTGGTCTATTTCCGCATAGGTCCTGAAGACATCCTTTTCGTGCTCTGTCAGAAAATCAAGATGCTGTACGGAACCGTCCTGGTCGCGGATACTCCGCCATACCTCCGGTGTATTCATCCCTTTTTCCTCAAGGAGTTCCATCAGGAAAGGGTTCTTGATGGTCGTTTTGATCTTTGCGATGTCCTTTACATAGATATTGGACCAGATGGGTTCAATCCCCTGGGAAACCTGCCCCAAAATAAAGGCAGAAGAAGTAGTGGGTGCTATGGCGTTCAGGGTGGCATTTCGCCTTCCGTAGCCCTTGAGCACTTCGGGTTCTCCAAAACGCTCAGCCAGTTCTTCTGAAGCCTTGTAGGAGCGCTCCTTGATACTCCTGAAAATTTCACTGTTCAGGTCATAGGCTTCCTGACTGTCAAAAGGCAGCCTCCTGGATTGCAAAAGGGAGTGCCATCCGAGGACTCCGAGTCCGAGCGCTCTGTTATCCCTGGCAAAGTTGTAGGCCCGCTCCATGAACATGAATGTCTGACGGTCGTCCAGGTCCTCTGAATCCCGGAAACTTTCGAGCTTCTCAATGAACTCACTCAGGACGGCATCCAGGAAATAGACCATGGTCTCGACGGCATCCGTGTTTTTCCACTTCTCGTAATGAAGTACGTTGACCGAAGAAAGCACGCATACAAAAGACCATTTCTCATTAGAGGGCAGCATGATTTCCGTACAGAGGTTACTCGCGTGGATCCGGTGCTTATTTTCTTTATAGACCTCGGGTGCCCCGTTGTTGGCATGGTCGCGGAAAAAGATATAGGGATACCCCATTTCGCCTCTCCGCTGCAGCACTTTCGCCCAGATCGCTCTTTTTTCAGTGTCCCCATCGATCATTTGCTGCATCCACTCGTCTGAAACAGTAACCCCATGCGTGAGTTGCTGAATAGTAGTCCCCTCTGTACCTATCTCGAGGAATTCTTCAATGTCCTTGTGGTCAATTGGCAAATAGGGTGAAAACCTGCCGCGTCTTACGGAGCCCTGGCTCACCACATCCACCATTTTGTCGAAAAGCTGCATGATGTGAACGGCACCGGAAGCATACCCGTTGTTCTTCACAGGAGATCCCCTGTGGCGGATTTTACCGAAATAGCCGGAAGTCCCTCCCCCTAATTTTGACATCATCCCCACCTCTGACTGGGTGTAAAGGATATTGCCCATATCATCGTCAATATGGGAACCGAAGCAACTGATCGGCAGTCCCCTTCGCTTCCCGAAATTAGACCACACGGGGGAAGCCAGGGAAAAATATCCCTCTCCCATGTAGCGGTAAAATTTATCCGCATACCCCGGGATTTGGAGGATTTCTTCTGCCCGTTCGGCAATCTCACGGATCCGTTCTTCGGCAGAAACTCCGTCAGGCAGGTAGCCCGAAGCCAGGAATTTCCGGCTGTGGTCCGTAAGCCATTCAAAAGCAGGTTCCCCGGAGGCGGATTTGGCCTCCTGCAGGGTTTCCTTTCGTGCGTTCACCAGCTGCTCAGCTGCCGGTTTTTTGATTTCATTCTGTTGATCTGTTGAGTTGGTTGCAGTGTTCTCGCGCATGGTTTAAAATAAGTCTTCGCTGGTTATACTTTGAGTTCGTTTGCTGTAGTTAATGGAACGCTTGACGAAGAAATCCCCGTGCTTGGTACCGATGATCTCATCGTCAAACCATTCGGTCTCCTGAAGTACGGCCTCGTCTATATTGAATATTTTTGTTATCCCGATACTCTCGAGGGATTTGTTGAACCGGTTCTTGATGAATTCCTCCACCACCTTTTTGGGCAGGAATTCCAGTTCCCCGGCTTCAAAAATCCAGTCGACAATCTTGCTTTCTGCCTCGTAAGCCTCCCGGCACACATCCTGAATCATCCTCTTGTATCCATCGTCAAACCACTCCGGGTTTTCTTCCTGCAGGATTTTTATGATGTCGATACCGAAATCCCCATGGATCTGTTCTTCTTTTGAAGTCGCCTCTACCGCATTGGAGATCCCCTTCAGCATGTTTTTATACTTGTTGAAGGCCATGATGATCAAAAATTGCGAGAAGAGGGAAACATGCTCTATAAAAAGGGAGAAAAGCAGGATGGATTCTGCATATTCCCGATTGTCCTCACTCTTGGCATTTTTCAGGGCGGTTTCCAGGTAGTGCACCCGCTTCATGATCACTGGGTTCTTCTTCAGATTGTTGAATTCGTGGTTCAACCCAAGGATTTCCAGCAGGTGGGAATAGGCATCGTGATGGCGCACCTCGCTCTCGGCGAAAGTGGACCCCACGGCTCCGATTTCGGGCTTGGGCATCCTGTGGTAGATATCCCCCCAGAAGGTTTTGACAGCTACCTCAATTTGCGAAATGGCCAGCATGGTATTCTTGATGGCATTACGCTCTACGTCATTGAGCCGCGTCTTGAAGTCCTGTACATCACTTGTAAAGTTGAATTCCGTGTGGATCCAGTAGGAATGCCGAATCGCGGGCACGTATTCGTAGAGCTGTGGATACTCATAGGGCTTCAGGTTGATCCTTTTTTCGAAAATATTGGATTGGCGCCTGCGGGCCTGTTCGTTCCTGTAAAGGATGTAGGCCTTGGCCACATCGTGAAAGGTGCTTCCCATGAGCTTGTCCTCCACCATGTCCTGTACCTGTTCCACCGTCGGGGTGTAATCCGGGTCTTCTTCCTTCCGGTTCAGAAGACCTTCGTAAACCTGCATCGAAATAATCTCGGCATCATTGCGGGTGCCGTTCCCCACGGCACTCATGGCTTTCTCAATGGCATTCGTAATTTTTTCGAGCACGAAAGGGGCGGTGCTGGAATCTCTCTTGATAATCTGGGAAATCTCCATGTTTTAATCTTTTATATTCTTAGCAATCAATTATTTACATAAAAAAGCCCCGCATAAAATCGAAGCAAAAGTTACCTCCAGTCTGCAACTGAACACCATGTGAATAACACAAACGAAGAGGGGGTGAAATAAACTTCATTGTAAAGTTTGCAATTTGTTTACATCAATTTCACGCGCGCCGGAAGAACTATTCAACATTTTATTAACGATTCAAATTCCGCTTTAATTCCGATCCGAAAACGACTGAAAACAAGGAGATAATAGAAAAGTATTCAGGGTTAAAACGAGGGGGGAAAGAGAATTTTTTTAACAATTTTTCAGCTCTTATAGCAGGATTTTTTTCAAATCGCCCTTCTTCAAAACGTCAGATTCCAGAAAGTAAATCCGGAAAAGAGCAAAAAGTATTTTGAAAAAGAGCAGGCAACCCGAATTGTTCGTTGAAAGGTTCTTGCAGAGATTCGGAGTAACTTGGCGTTAGGGGGCGGGAGGGGTTACCCGCCCCCGTTCGTCAAAAAGTATTAAAACCAATCGTTTAAAAGGAAGCTATCTCAGGGCGATTACCATCGAAACGGCCGGAATCCAAAACCAAATTCAACCCAGTCAGCTGCAAATCCGAGGGTCTTGAGCCCTACCTGGGCGTAGGCCCATTTGTTGATGTTGTATCGAATCGCAGGCCTCAGAAAAAGCGCTTCCTTTCCAAGTTTATCGGTAATATAAGTGCCCCCATGTACCAAGGTGGTCAGTCTCCAGAACATAAAATCGTATCCGGCGTGTATCCCGACAAGGCTGTTTTTTCCCTCGCCTTCCGGGAAGGTTTCCTTCACACTGTTGTCGACGAAATAATCAAGCCCCACAGAAACACTGTGCATGTTGTTGAATTTATGCTGATAATCCAACACCAGCGAAAAAGTGCCATAGCGGGTATCGGTGCCGGCCCCTTCCTCTGTCTGCACAGTACCAAGGGCGCCATAAATATTCAGGCTCTGGTTCTCCTCCACTTTCACATTAGGGGTTTTCCGGGAACGCAGATACCGGTTTTGTAGTTTTTGGTCCGGATAGGTCGCATTATCGATCCTATGCTGGTCCGCATTGTAATGGTAACGGAACCCCACATTGATCCCAAGCATGTTGAGCCCCCAGTTTGGGGTAAAGCTTCTCCCATTGCTAAAGTGTGAAAAATCAATTCCATAGGTGATATCCATTTCAGGGGTCCACCGGTAGGCCCATCCGAAATTCAGGTTAAAGTATACCGCCATCCGTGCCCCGATAGCATCATTCAGGGGGTTGTTATCAGGGTCATAGGGGTTCAGGTGATAGGTTAATCCAAGCGCCGGCTCTATGTTGAACTGATTTCTGCGGGAAGGATTGCTAACAGGGAAAACAACAAATCCATACAGGGCATTGGGATTTCCAAAAACCTCAGGGTCCCCAAGAAAACCCGTATAGAGTCCCACCCCGTAAGAAGGATACCCGTATTTTCCCCAGATCGCTTCATCCCGGCTCTGCCAGGCATACCGGACCTCCAGGGCGCCGTACCCGGATTCCAGCTTGGAGGTGAGGGTTTCACCTCCATACATGTGCCCGCCTGTGTGGCCCCGGACTTCAAGGGTCCGGAAGCGACCCCGGTTATCCGCCGGATCTCCTGTTCGAGTGTACACCGGATCCTGCGCCTGAACATCTACAATTAAGAAAAGGCTGTAGACTATGAAAAGGAGTTTCTTCATAGCTGTGAAGTGGTATAAAATTATCAGTTTAAAGCTACGAAAAATCGAGGTGTGGGTATACAAAAGAGCCAGGAGATTTAATCTCTTTCAGGTATGGGTTATGGGAAAGAGAGGATACCCGTTTAAACGGCCTGTCCCGATGAGCAAAACTGGCTCTCGGGACTTTATATTTTTATCAGACCCCTTTCAAAGAGGTGATTCATCGTTGAAAATTGACACTTTATTTTTTAAACGAAGAAATCAATGAGTTCAACAAATATGTATTCTTATTTCAATAATTGTGTATTCCTTTGCTTCTCTTAACCTACTTAGCACTAAATGTTTAACCTACTTAAATCTACTTGTAATGAAAGGTTTACCCCAAATCAACCGTTTCCTTACTGCGCTATGCAGTTACGCGATCCCAGTTTTATTCGTCGTTTTTTCCTCTTGTGAAAAAGACACCCTGGACAATGGCATAGAGGGCACCGATGCCTTCCTGTCAGCTTCCCTATTGACAACTCAACCTTATGAAAACTGCGAAACACAGTGTATTGCAGAAGGCAGTGAAACCTATTATTTCATAACTGATTCATTCTCTGAATCAAACGGGCAACAAAGGACCATTAGCTATAAGGCATACAATACCGAGACCCATTTTGTGGTAGAGGCTACCTATGATCTGAATAACGCTAATACAGAAGCGCAAATTGAGATTAGTATAGATGGCAACGTTGAATCATTCACTGATGTTCCACAGGAATCTACAGTTAGCAGTTCTTTTGAGCTACCTGCAGAATGGATGGGCTGCGACAATATTGATTTCAGCATAATTGCTAATTTCAATAATGGCCAGGCCAACCAAAATAGTCAAAACAGCCGCAGGGGCAACGTACAGAACAACAGTGTTAATGCGGCGGCGCAAAATGACCTGGAATCTGGGGATTTATCTTACTCCTTAATCCCTGTATGCCCGCCCTGCGAAGAAAGTTTTACCTGGGAAGATAACCAGGATGGAAGCTACACCTTTAGGTATATGAGCACTGAAAGCCTGGAGGATGCTGAAGTTAAGTTTACCTGCCCACATATTAAAGGCTCTGAAGCACTTGTTAAAGGCTATGAAGCACTTGACGGCAAGATATATGATGTAAACCCAGGAC
>JARRQA010000079.1:0-9565 GCA_037382325.1 Robiginitalea sp. | reverse complement strand
CTACTTCATCCGGGGGGAAGGCCTGATCGGAAGCCTCGAGGATATCGAAAATACGGTTGTTAAGACGGTAGACGGCCTGCCGGTCTATGTGCGGGATGTGGGGGTAGTTGGCTACGGCTCTGCTACCCGGTTTGGGGCCATTACCGGAAACGGGGAGGGGGAAAAGGTCCTGGGACAGGTTATGATGCTCAAGGGAGCCAATTCCAAGGAAGTGATAGGAGCAGTCAAGGAGCGGGTGGAGACGATTTCCGAATCCCTGCCGGAAGGGGTATATATCAATGCCTTCCTGGACCGTAGCGAACTGATTGGCCGTACGACCCTGACCATTACGGAAAACCTGGTCCTGGGGTGCCTGATCGTCATTTTCGTGGTCGTCCTCCTGTTGGGGAATTTCCGCTCCGGCATGGTGGTGGCTTCCGTCATCCCTTTAAGCCTGCTCTTCGCCCTGTCTATGATGTACTTTTTCGGGGTGGACGCAAACCTGATGAGCCTTGGGGCGATTGATTTTGGGATTATCATCGACGGGGCCGTGATCATCGTGGAGTTTATCGCCTTCCGGATCAATACGCGGCGCTCCGACCTGCTCGCACTGGACCCAAGGGAACGCCAAAAACTCAAAAACAAAATAACCCTCGACGGAGCTTCCAAACTCATGAATTCGGCGGTTTTCGGCCAACTGATCATCCTGATTGTATTTATCCCCATCCTCTCCCTGAGCGGGGTTGAGGGAAAGATGTTCCGGCCCATGGCACTGACCTTCAGCTTTGCTCTGATCGGCGCCATGATCCTCTGTTTTACGTATGTCCCGGTCATGTCTTCCTGGTTTCTGAAACCTGTCAAAAACCCGGAAAAGAACCTGTCGGTTCGGCTTATCAATCATCTCAATGAGCTTTATCGTCCGTCCATTGCCTGGGCCATGGGGCATAAAAACCTGGTCCTTAATTCATCCCCACCCTGGACGAGGGAGACTTTGTTATCCAGCCCGTGCTGAAAACGGGGACCAGCCTGGGAAAAACGATCGAAACCACTACCCAGATTGAAAATATCCTCATCGAGCAGTTCCCTGAAGTAGACCAGGTAGTTACCCGTATCGGTGCTGCCGAAGTCCCTACCGACCCCATGAGCATGGAGGAAAGCGACGTGATCATTACCCTCAAACCCAAAAGCGAATGGGTTTCTGCAGATACCAAGGACGGCCTGGCCAACAAATTCAAGGAAGCCCTGTCTGTGATCCCGGGCATGGAAGTGGAATTTACCCAGCCTATCGAGATGCGTTTCAACGAATTGATTACCGGGGTACGGGCGGATATTGCCGTGAAAGTCTTTGGAGAAGACCTCAGCATTCTGGCCGATAAAGGCGAGGAGATCCGGGCGCTGGCAGAACAGGTCCCGGGGGCCGCGGACATCGCCGTGGAAAAGGTGGAGGGCCTGCCCCAAATGCAGGTAGCTTATGACCGGGGTAAAATCTCCCGCTACGGCCTGCATATTGCCGATGTAAACGAGGTAATCTCCATGGCCTTTGCGGGAAAAGCAGTCGGAAATGTCTTTGAGGGAGAAAAGCGGTTTGACCTGGTAGTCCGCCTGGAAGAGGCACACCGGAAAGACATGGATAACCTGCAGGAACTCTACCTGGACACCCCTGACGGCGGCAAGGTGCCCCTGGATGAAGTAGCAGAAGTCACCTTTCAGAAAGGCGCGGCCAAGATCTCCAGGGATGATACCCGCCGCCGGATCGTGGTGGGCATCAATGTAAGGGACCGGGACCTGCAATCCGTGGTGGATGACCTCCGGGCTCTCATTGAAGCGCAAATAGAATTACCCGTTGGGTATTACATTACCTATGGGGGTCAGTTTGAAAACCTGCAAACAGCTAAATCCCGGCTGCTGGTAGCGGTGCCTGTAGCCCTGTTACTCATTTTTGTACTCCTGTATTTCGCCTTTAACTCTCTGAGGGACACCCTTATTATATTTTCCGCAATCCCCCTCTCGGCTGTGGGAGGCGTTTTGCTGCTTTGGGTTCGGGACATGCCCTTCAGTATTTCGGCAGGGGTGGGTTTCATCGCCCTTTTCGGGATTGCCGTACTCAATGGAATCGTTATGATCGAACACATCAAAGACCTTAAAAAAGAATCCTTCAGGGACGTTGAATCCATGATAATGCAAGGGGCGCAGGACCGGATGCGGGCTGTGCTCCTCACCGCCTCGGCTGCCGCCCTCGGGTTCCTGCCCATGGCAGTATCCGGCAGTGCCGGAGCGGAGGTTCAGCGACCCCTGGCAACGGTTGTCATCGGTGGGCTGGTTACGGCAACCCTTCTGACCCTCGTGGTACTGCCCGTTCTGTATGCCCTGTTCAGCAAAGAGGGAACAGGCTTGCGAAAGGTGAAATCCGGAGCCGGAAAGGCGGGGATTATTGCCCTGCTGCTACTTCCCGGAGGCGTCCTGCAGGGTCAGGAAACACCCCTGGACCTTAAGGGGCTTCTGGAACTGGCGGAAAGCCAAAACCCAGGGCTTCAGGCCGCGCAAAAATCATGGGAAGCCGCAGAGGCCAACCGGGGGACGGCCTACGATTTTGGAAAGTCCGAATTTTTCTATCACCGGGATGAGGCAAACCGATTCAACAACCAGTCGCTCAACGTGCTGGGCATCCGTCAGGAACTGGAGTTTCCGACAGTATATACCACCCGAAGACAGGTTCAGAATTACCTGGCACAAAGCGAAAAGGACCTTTATGACATTCGCAGGAAAGAAATATTCCGGGAACTGAGCAGCCTCTACAACCAGTATCTCATCGCCTCTGAAAAAATAAGGATCTACCAGCGTTTGGACAGTCTCTACAGCAAGTTTGCCAGTGCAGCAGCCCGCCGCTTTGAACTGGGAGCCACGAATTACCTCGAGAAGGCAACCGCCACTTCCAAATCCAGGCAACTGAACCTGCAACTACAGGAAGTCCGGACCCGGACACGTACCCTCAAAGGAACCATCCTCTCCCTCGTGAAGGAGGATAGCACCCGGAACCTCCCTGCACCCGCCCCATCCCGAATGATGAAGGAGGTTCCTGACATGGAAGTTTTGCCGGAACTCAATCGTTATGAAAACCGCCTGCAGGCCCTTGAAAAGCAATACCGCCTGGAACAGCAGAATTTGTTCCCGGGTCTTACCCTGGAATATTTCCAGGGCAGCAACGGCAGGACGGAAGGAAACCTTACCGGGTACATGTTCGGCCTGAAAATTCCATTATTGTTCAACGGACAGGCTTCCCGGATTCGGGCAGCCCGCCTGACGGCGGATGCCTTTACGGATCAGCAACAGGATTACGAAAGACGCCTGATGGCTAAAATCAGGCGGCTTCGGGCTGAACGTGAACAACAGGAAAAGGCCCTTTTGTATTATGAAGAGGAAGGACTGATGCTCTCCGAGGCAATCCTCCGAACCGCAGAAAGCAGTTTTAAAAACGGGGAGATCAATTTCTTCCAGTACATCCAAAGCCTTGAGAATGGGTATGAAATCAGTCTTGCGTATCTGGATCAACTCCAGCGATACAATGAAATCATCCTTCAGATTAACTATTTAACCCTTTAAAACCCATCCATGAAATCCGTATATAGAACAACTGTGCTAATGGCTATTTTGCTCTTTGCCTGTAAAGGGGGGGCTGAAAAACCTGAAGAAAAAGTCCCTGCTGCGTTAAAAGAAGGGCAAATCCGCATTTCACAAAGTCAATTTGAATCGAACGACATGGCCCTGGGTAATCCGACCATAATGGAGTTCCCGGAAGTGATCCGGGTTACCGGCAGCATAGACGTCCCTCCGGAGAACCGGGTGGTCATCAGTGCCGTGTACGGGGGTTTTGTAAAAAAGATTTCCCTGCTCGAAGGGGATCCTGTTAGGAAGGGGCAGGTGGTAATCACACTGGAAAACCCGGAATTCATTCAGTTGCAACAGGGGTACCTGGAGGTTAGGGAACAACTCCCCTATTTAAAATCGGAATACGAGCGGCAGGAGACCCTTTTTGAAGAACAAATCAGTTCGGAAAAGGTCTTTCTGAAAGCCCGCAGCGAATACCTTACAGCTATGGCACAGAAAAAAAGCCTGGAAGCCCAGCTTAACCTGCTCGGGATACAACCCGGGGACCTGGATGCCGGTAAGCTGCGTTCTGTAATCTCCCTTCATACCCCGATCTCCGGGAAGGTAAACCGGGTGAATGTGCGAACGGGAGCCTTTGTGTCCCCTGCTACGGAGATCATGGAGATTATCAATAACGAACACATTCACCTGGAGCTCATGGTTTTCGAACAGGATATCAACCGGATCCAAAAAGGGCAGACGATCCGTTTCAGGATCCCGGAAATATCAGACAGGGTCCGGGAGGGAGCCGTCTACCTGATCGGCAACACGGTGAATGAAAACCGAACCGTGAAAGTGCATGCACATGTACGGGAGGAAGACCTCAAGGAACTCATGGTGGGGATGTTCGTACAGGCCGATATTCTGACGGGTACCACAGACTCAGCTACCGGGAACCTCCCCTCTTATTGGGCAGTCCCCGAAGAGGCCGTAATCTCGGGAGAAAGCGGCAGTTATATCCTCGTTTTGGAAGCCTCCGGCGAGCAAGGGTATACCCTCAGGAGGGAACCAGTGGAAGTGGGGATTACTTCCGGCGGTTTCACCGCCCTGAAGGACCCGGGAACACTTGATGCCTCAGACCAGGTTTTGACCAAAGGGGCCTTTCAGGCAGCAGGGTTATAAAGATTTCAAACCAAATCTTCGAGATTCTCAGTTGCCAAAGGGCTCCTCCTGCCCTTTACAAAGTTTTAGATCCTTACTTAAACAACCGCTGGGCAAAAGCTGTAAGGTACTCCCTCCAAAGCGTCCAGATGTGCCCGCCCCCGGTTTCGACATACTCGTAGGGCATGTTCATCCCGTCCAGGCGTTTGCGGTATTTGGCCACCTCATCATAAAGAAAATCTTCCCTCCCAATGCCGATCCAGTAGAGGTCATATCCATTATCCATCTGCGCCTTCAGGGTTTCATCCATGTTCTGGAAAACAGGGGCCTCTTCGTTATTCCTGGGCATGATGGCCGGGGAAAACAGCCCGATATAGTCAAAGGTATTGGGATGGTAGCGCGAAATATGGAGACTGTGAAACCCTCCCATGGAGAGGCCCGCCACGGCCCGGTGTTCTTTATCAGCCTTTACCCGGTAAGAGGATTCGACAAATGAAATGATATCGCCAAAAGAAGTTATGTAATCCCCTACCATCATGCCGGGGCGCATAAAGGCGGGTTGCCTCATGGGACCACTTGCTTCGCCCGGGGCGGCTTCATCCGAGGGATTTCCGTTCGGCATCACCACGATCATGGGTTGGGCCTTTCCGGAGGCAATCAGGTTATCGAGGATCTGGGTCGCCCGCCCGAGGTCGGACCAGGCCTCTTCATCCCCACCCGCACCGTGCAACAGGTAGAGAACGGGGTATTCCTCCCCGGAATCCTCATAACCCGGGGGAAGGTATATAGTAATCCGCCTTTTCATGTCCAGGGCGGGTGCGTCATACCAGCGTTTGTGGACGGAACCATGGGGCACCGATTGCACGCTGTAAAGGTCCCCTTTCCCCCCGGGGACGATAAAAATATTGAACACCGAGCCGACATCCCGTATCAGATGAGCATTTGAAGGGTCCAGGGTACGAACGCCATCCACCACAAAATGATACCAGTACAATACTGACGGCAGGGACTCCGTGGTGTAGGTCCACACACTATCCGTTCCCTTCTGCATTGCCTTGGTAGCACGGCCAAAACCTTCCCGGGGCATCCAGTCCCCGGTGAGCTTTACCTCCCTGACATCAGGGGCCTTAAGGCGAAAGGTCACCCGGCCGTCTTCCCCTACTTCCGGGGAAACCAGCGCTTGGCTCATCAGGCTTTCCTGGGCCGGGGAAATCCATGGGCTTAAGATTAATAATGCAAGCAGCAAATTTCGTAAAATCTTCATGGTATAATCTTTACTTGGTTTTGATTTACATTTATTTCGGGTTGATGACCCATTTAGAATCGGCATATTTCACAACGGAATCCCTGGAATAATACAGCGGAAAATACCCGTCCCGGGCCCATAATTCAAATAAGTTGTCGTAATAGGGACTATCCGGATCTCCCGACTGCCCGGGGCTGTTGATCCCAAGGGCACGATCCCAGTCGCCTGCCGGAACGATGACCCGGAAGGTAGCCCCGCTGGACTGGTTGTAATTGTTACCCGTGGATCCCGGGGTATAGCCATTTCCCCCTCGTGGCAGGGGTCCAAGATCCCAGCCACGGCTAAGGCTGTCCGCAACCAGGCCACTCAGCGGGTGTGATATCTCAATATGCTTCAGGGCTTTTTGGCCGTATTCCCACTGGCTCATCTCCGGCCCCAGGCGTTTGGTCAGCTCCCGAACCCCTGACGCGAACGTATCCTCAAGGAAGGCATCCCGGCTGGTTGTACTTCCAAACATGGTCACCGGGTCTTCCACCCATTGCAGGATGCGCTCTAACTGGAGGCTTCGGATATAATCCTGTGCTCCTTCCGGGACAAACCTGAGGGCTGCCTGTTTCCTGATTTCATTTTCCCAGGCCACATAGAGGGCAGCCGGGATGGAATTTGGGGAAAGGACGAAATCCCATCCCTCAAAATACTCCAAAGCTTCCCCGGGAGGTCCTTTCAATTCCAGATTTTCCAGATACGGCACCAGTGTTCGGGCGGGAATGGAGAGATAATCGACCTGCAGGGCCTTCATTTTTTCAAGATCAAACTCCCCGCCTGCCTCCAAAACTTCTTCAATGCGCCGGCCCCGGAAACTGTCCGACCATGAATAACCGATAGCCTCCCAGTGCTCGTAGGTTTCAGGGGTTACATTTTGGTTGGCGGTCTGTATAAAACCGGAGGCAGGGTTCAGGGAATGGGGTTTCTCTACGATGGGGAGATACCCGTCCCATTCATAGCGGCCATCCCCGGGAACCGGAACCAATCCGGAGAAATTCTTCCTGACCGGGGCTATGCCCACGGCCTGCCAACCGATATTGCCTTCCGTATCTGCCCACACCATATTTTCCCCCGGAATATGACTGTAATTACAGGCCGCCCGGAATTCCTCCCAGGTCTTTGCCTGGTCCATTCGCAGGGAGGCCAGGTAAGGTGCTCCTCCGGGTTCCAGCCAGGCACACCGCACCGCATAGGCTTTGTGGCGCTTTTGATCCTCGAAGACCACAGGGCCGTGTCGTGTGTATTTCAATTCCACGGCGTGGTCCGGCTTTCCTTTTACGGGTATGGACTCCCGGATAACCTCCATGTCTTCCCAGGTTCCGCCGTACCTGTACTGGTCCGGATTTTCCGGATTCGTTTCATAGACATAGAGGTCCTCCCCATCGGTCCGAAAAACAGTCAGGCCCCAGGCCCCATAGGGATTATGCCCTATGGAGATGCCCGGGATTTCGGGTTCTCCCCCTCCGATGACGTCCCAGCCCGGAGCCACCAGATGTGCCATATACCGGAGGGAAGGGACCGCTACCGTACGGTGCGGGTCATTAGCCATCAGGGCCTTCCCGTTGGCCATGAGTCCAGGTTTTACAACCCAGTTATTACTTCCCAGGGCCAGGCTGTCAACCTTCTGGGGTGTTTTCTCAAGGAGGGCTGTTTCGGCAGGACTACCCCTGAAGGCTTCCACTATATCCTCAGACTGAAAGGCGACGGGTTGCCGGTAGGCGTTGTACAATTCCAGGATATTCTCCGATAAGGCTGCCGGATCAACCCCATCGGCAAGGGTTAGATCGGGTTCCCTGGGATGGAACCACATCAGGGATTTTACTTTCTCCTCGCCGATACTCGCAACAGCCCTGCCGATGGAAAGTTCCTGGCCGATATTCCCGAGCAGTCCCTGATGCCTGGAGATGACTACCTCCGGGGTCCATTTCTCAGGCAGGATACCCAGGGCCTTAAATTCGGGAGGTAGCTTTTCCGGGTGTTGGCGTGCTTCCATAATATACGCATTGACCCCTTGTGTAAAAGCCCCTATGATCTCAGCTCCGTGTTCGTGGTAATAATTGAACTCTTCTTCCAGGTCCCCGCGGAATTTAAAAAGCCGCGTCCCGATATCCCGTTTCAGTTCCCGTTCTCCCAGGATTTCAGCAACGGTCCCCGTAGCCTGTCTTCTCCAGATCTCAAACTGAAACAACCGGTCCCTGGCGGCAAGATAACCCTGGGCGAAAAAGAGATCCCTTTCATTCTGGGCATAGATATGATTGATGCCATAAGGGTCCCGGATGACCTCGACCGGCTTGGTAATACCGGCTAGCTCTACCCGGTTTTCCTGGGATTCCCTGCACGAGAGCAATGCCAGGAAAAGGATAAAAGGGAGGATTCTTTTCATGGGTTTTGGTTTCCCTAAAGATATGGAAAATGATCCGGGCCGTTTCCCTTCCCGACGGGTGGCCAAAAACAGAAATCTATCTAATTAAGGCCAAATAGGGGAGCCTGGGTCATCAGATTTCAATCTCCTGCCCCTGCACGGCCAGTTCAATGGGAAATTCATAGGAATGGCTGCGCAGTAATTTTTCATACATTTTCCGGATCTGGGTATCTGAATGGGAGGGGTCATGATGAAAAAGGACCAGGCGCTTTGCCCCGGTCCTGGCACAAAACCTGGCTGCCAGATTGATGGAGCTGTGCCCCCATCCGGGCTTGCTCTTGTATTCCTTTTTGTTATACTGGGAATCATGTATCAGTATTCCGCTTTGATCACAAAATCACCGAGTTCAATAGTGGAGTTCGTCAACTCATGGACATGGAGTTTAGAGGGAATATCCCTCAGTGGAATCGGAAAGAGGGGCGGAGATAAATACTGGTTCAGTCTGAATTGAAGTGATTCGGTGCTGTCCCTGGGCCCCCAAATGTGAATCTCATTGTTCGGGTTAAACAGAGGTTTGCAAAAGGCCAAACCCTGGATATGGTCCATATGGAGGTGGGTCAGGAAAATATCGATCCGGTCTGAAGGCTGACCGGCCTCAAAATCGATCCCGAGTATTCCGGTCCCTGCATCCAGAATGAGCCGCCGGGACCCTCCCATGATTTCGATGCAAGGGGTATTCCCGCCAAAGACCTTGCCGGAATCAGAGGAAATGGGATAGGAGCCCCGGGTACCGTGCAGCTTTACCTTCATAGGTTAATTTCATTGTCCCAAAAAATGGCCATGGCACCCGAAAACCGCTTCGACCTCCCAATAATTGGAATGGCCGTTGTCGAAATCCGTGTGGCGTTTCCATTTAGGCTTTTGATCCAGAAAGTCCGGTGGGATGGAATCTGCGTTTTCAAGGTCTGCACCAGAGGCAGGCCTTCGGGGGGAATCGGGTTACCCTCTTCATCATAGGGGGCAAAGGAAGTACCCCAGTCGCCTACAGGCATGGGGCCGGTCTCCTCGAATTTTTGTCCGAGTATTTTTTCGGCAGGTGGGTTATAGAACAACAGATTTCCATCGGGATCCACAATAAACACGGGTACCGTTAGACAATCCGCCAACTGCCTGCTCAGTATTAATTC
>JARRQA010000078.1:0-8216 GCA_037382325.1 Robiginitalea sp. | reverse complement strand
TTGTGTTACAGGGGTTCCTGTTAAGGTTATTTGGATTGGACCTTATAAAAATCCTATTTTTAAGAAACTGATCAGGCAAACGTATGGCATCTGGCTTTTTCGCGGTTCTGGACGATATTTCCATGCTCATGGACGATGTGGCCTCCATGAGCAAAATTGCCACCAAAAAAACCGCGGGCATCCTGGGGGACGACCTGGCAGTCAATGCAGAAAAGGCAACCGGCTTTGTAGCCAACCGGGAGCTGCCGGTGCTTTGGGCCATTATCAAAGGCTCCTTCCTGAATAAACTGATCATTCTTCCGATAGCCTTTCTCCTGAGCGCCTTCCTCCCTGCAGCGATCACCATCATACTCCTGCTCGGCGGCATTTACCTCGCCTATGAAGGAGCCGAAAAAATCATTGAGTTTTTCTTCGGTCATAAAAAGGAAACGCCCGCAGCCCAAGAGAAACCTGTTTCAATGGCAGAAGTGCCCGAGTTGGAAAAAAAGAAGATCCGGAAGGCTATCATCACAGATTTTATCCTCTCCGTGGAAATTGTCATCATAGCGCTGAGCACCGTGGTAGGGGCCCCCATGCTGAACCAAATCCTTGTGGTCTCCGCCATTGCCGTTTTGGCAACGATCGGGGTTTATGGGATTGTGGCCCTTATCGTGCGAATGGATGATCTCGGCTGCCGGCTTATTAACTGGCGGGACGGGGATGATGGCCTGTCGGATAAGGTGGGGCGGTTTTTGGTCAATGCGTTGCCATGGGTCATAAAAGTGCTGTCCGTTGTGGGCACCCTTGCCCTGTTGCTGGTTTCCGGAGGGATCTTCAACCATAACCTGGAGTTTGTGCACCATTTGTTCCCGGAAATTCCCACGCTCATAAAGGATTTTGTGCTGGGCTTGTTGGTTGGATCCGCAGCTGTACTCGGCCTGGGTCTGCTGAAGAAGCTTTTCCGGGGATAAAACAAGACCTGTCCAAAGTCATTGTTTGGATTTGCTCAGGGGGATACCTTAGATGAAATTCAGGAAAATCCTCTTTCAATGCCCTCTTTTTTCAAAAACAAAGAGCTGTATCAAAAACTGGTTTTTTACCTGGGTTCCTCCTGGGTATTGCTGGAGGCAACGGGGTATTTCCTGGAACGCTATTCCCTGCCGGATTATTACTTTGAATTACTGATCATCCTTTTGTTCTTTGGGCTGATCTCCCTGATTATTAACGAGATCCGCAAGAATCAGAAGGAAAAGCCCCACTCCCCCCGCTTTTTTCCAATCCTGCATGCATTGAACATTTTTGTCGCCCTGTTTGCTGCCTTCTATTACTACACGGATGCCCGGCAAAATGAAATCCGGCATCAAAATAAAGGTGAAGACCAGACTTCCATTGCCATTTTACCCTTTGCCAATACGAGCCCGGAGGGGAATTACGAATGGCTGAGCGATGGCCTATGTGATCAGATCATCGACCACCTTAATTATATCGATGCCATCGATGTAAAGTCGCGCTCCGCCTCCTTCTATTTTAAGGGAAAGGATCTCAATCCCGTTCAAATCGCCAACCTGCTTGGGGTAAACACAATGCTGGAGGGCTCGGTTATGGTTATTGATTCCACTCTGAGGATCTCTGTGAAACTATTTAACCCCCTTACGGGTTCCCAGCTTTGGAATGAAACTTTCGACCGGATTTACAAGGATATCCTCGACATTCAATCCGAGATTGCCCTGGCGGTGGCCGAAAAGGTGAACGCGAACGTTACCCGGGATGAAAGGGAACGCATTACTTCCAAATCCACAGACAACCTTGCAGCACGGGAAGCGTATCTAAAAGGCAAATACCACTACAACCTGCTGACCCCCCTCGATAACAATCGCGCTAAAATCTATTTTGAAGAAGCCATTGGCCACGATCCCGGAATGGCCGAAGCATATGCCTATCTGGGTATGACTTATAACATGTTCGGAGGGTACTGGCTGGGACTGCCTCCTGATTCAGCCTATGCCGTTGTGAATGAGCTGGCCAATAAATCACTGGAACTCGATCCCGAACTGGCACTCGGACATTTCCTTAAAGCCAATTATATACATTTTTACCAGAGAGATTTTGCATCCGGGCTTTTGAGGGCTCAAAAGGCTTTTCAACTTGCTGAAAACAAAGAGGATATCATATGGTTATATTCCATCATGCTGGCTATCAACAAAATGCCTGACAAGGCGCTGCAAATATTACTTCCCTACAGAGATTCCAACCCCACCTCTCCTCAGGTATATAACGCAATCTGCGGTTGCAAACTAATTCAGGATGGAAAAAATTTCAATGTTCCCAAAGAAGAGATTTTGACCATATGTGATAAAACCCTGGAACTGGACCCGACCCTGGTGTATAGCAAGTACTACATGGCGGAACTCCAGTTCGAGAGAAAGGAGTATGAAGCCGCAAGACAACATTACCAGGAGCTCGTCAACTTGTATCCAGCACCGCATTTTGTGGAAGGGCTATTCAGGACAACGTATTATTCAGGAGATAGAGAAAGAGCCAACACTTATTTCAATCAGTTGAAAGCCCTGTCAGCCCAGGTTTCCATTCCCTACATTATGACACGTGCTTATGCTACCCTGGGTGATACGGACCAGGCCATAGGGATGCTGGAAGATGCCTATGAGATCAAGGATATCGAAGTTGTCAATATATGGCTGGACGGTGCCCTGGATCCGATTCGGGATGATCCCAGGTTTCAGGAAATCCTCTCCAGACTGGAATATGCTGGAGACAATCCCGTAATAAAAAGTCAGTTCTAGAATCCTCCTGACGAACGTATCAATACGCAAGGGCTTCTTAAACAAGGGGTTTCTGGCATCAAAGATTTAAGTATCTTTAGATGCCGGTCGATCTTCATTGGGAGGGCTAAATTTCAAATCTTATTATCTATGGGACTGCTGGATCTCTTCAACAATTACGATAAAAAGAAACGCAGAAGCCATTTCAAAAACCTCTTTGCCGTGGCCCGGGCGGATGGCGATATCCACAGGGATGAAATGGACCTGGTGATCCGATTGGCTGAAAAATTCCATATGTCCACGAAGGAAGTAACCAGGATCATCCGAAATCCTGATACGGTTGCCATGGTAAGGCCAAAAACACCGGCAGAACGGATGGAACTTCTCTATGACCTGATTACCGTGATGCTGGTGGACGGCCGTATCGATGAAAAAGAACTCTTCCTCTGTAAATCCCTGGGGGTAAAACTGGGATGTGGGGAAGAATCGATAGATGCAACGGTGAGGGACCTGATCGAACAGGCCATGAACGGCATAACTCCGGATAAGGCTGTGGAAAAAATGCTGAAGAAATACTTTTAACGACCGTGTTCCGTTTCTTTCGCCAAATTCGAAAATCCCTGTTTGCCTCCAGTAATACCCGAAAGTACCTTCTTTACGCCCTGGGTGAAATCCTCCTGGTGGTCATGGGAATCCTGATTGCACTGCAAATCGACAATTGGAATGAAAACAGAAAATTACAGGCCCGGCAAACCCAGCTGCTGACAGACCTGAGGGCAGACCTGGAAGAAACCCTTGAGGAGCTAAAACAGGGTAAGGAATTCAATGCCCTGACACTTGCCCGGTACAGAACCCTGATGCAGGCCATCGATACGGATGCCCCCCATTCAGCAGAAATTGATGAGGCCAGTAGTTTTTTACCGCTATTCCATGTTCCCCGCTTTTCCAGGACTACTTACGAAAGCATCAAGAGCCAGGGATTGGATCTCATTACCAACGATTCTCTCAAAAGACAGGTCACCGAACTCTATGAAAATGATTTCACCTATTTGAAGGAAGACCAGGCACGAATGGAATGGTCCATACATACGACCACCAAACCCATTTTTATAAACCGGTATCTCAGGTGGCAGGACAGGCAGCAGCCGATGGTCTACCCGGTGGATTTTGAGGATATGAAAGCAGATGACGGGTTCGTCAACTTCCTCTCGGAACTGATCGTGGTGCGGGCCGCCGGGATTCGTTTCTATGAGCAGACCATTTCATCGATTAGAGCAGTACTGGCCGCGATCGACAATGAACTGAAAAAACTCCGGAAATGATCCGTTTTTTAAGACAAATCCGCCAAAGATTCATCGCAGGGAATCATTTCAGCAAATACCTCCTTTATGCCACCGGGGAAATCCTGTTGGTCGTCATTGGCATCCTGATCGCCCTGCAGGTGGATACCTGGAATAACTTGAGAAACCAAAAGCAAAAGGAGCAGCTTATCCTGAATGAACTCCACCAGGAATTTTTAGGCAACAAAAGGCAACTGGATACGGTCGTTTACTATCATAAGCGGTCCCTGAAATCTGCCGAATACCTGATGGCACAATTACCGGTAGACCTCAAAACCACCCATCTTGATTCCCTCGCCTATCACCTCTATTATATGGGCTGGATTTATACTTATAATCCTTCCATGGGTATTACCAACAGCCTGCTTAGTAATGCCACCTATGAAATCATTTCAAATGATGAGTTAAGGCAACTGCTCATAAGCTGGAATGATGTCCTCTCCGATTATCAGGAAGAAGAAATAAGAGCCTTCAATAATTATCAAAACCATTTAAAACCCTTTGAAAAGGAACACTTTTATTTCAGCAGCGATTACAGGAAATGGCTGACCGATCCCAGGGTGGATTTGAATATCCTGGAAACCCTGGCCTTTGACAACTATGTTCAGGACCGGTATAATGACGCCAATGAAATTGTGAACAATGTTTCGGGCGAATTGCAAAAAATAACGGAAACAATAAACAGGATCATTGCCCTTTCGGATCCGGAAAATACTTTTTAATCTGTCTTTTACATTATATGAAACCCGACCTCAAATTTATCCGCTCCCAATTCCCCGAATTTGAAGAACCCTCCCTTAAGGGATGGGCCTTTTTTGAAAATGCCGGGGGCTCCTACCCCTGCCGGCAGGTGCTATCACGCCTAACCGAATTCTACACCAAAAACAAGGTGCAGCCCTACTATCCGTACCCGGCCTCTGAAAAGGCCGGTGCCCTGATGGACGAATCCTACCGAAGGATGGCCGAATACCTGAATGTGGACCCCTCGGAAATCCATTTCGGCCCCTCTACCACCCAGAATGTCTATGTGCTGGCCAATGCCATGCGCCCCATGTGGAAGGAAGGGGACGAGATCATCGTCTCCTGCCAGGACCACGAGGCCAATGCAGGAGCCTGGAGGCGGCTGGGCAAGCGCGGAATGAAGATCATTGAATGGCATGTGGACCCACAGACCGGGGTGCTCGATACGGAAGTGCTGGAAAGCCTTTTTACGGAGCGTACCCGGATGGTAGCCTACCCGCATTGCTCCAATGTAATCGGAGACCTCAACCCGGTAAAGGAAATCACAAGAATGGCACACCGGCACAGTGCCCTCTCCGTGGTTGACGGGGTGGGCTGGGCCCCTCATGGGCTTCCCGACCTGAAGGACCTGGAAGTGGATATCTACATGTTCTCTTCCTATAAAACCTATGGCCCGCATCTGGGCGTATTATACGTAAAGGGATCCCTGATCGGGAAGATGGAAAACCAGTCCCATTTCTTCAAAGAAGGCGTGACCCGGAGCATGCTGACCCCTGCCGGGCCGGACCACGCGCAGATTGCCTCCGCTGCCGGCATTCTGGAGTACCTGGATGCGGTGTATGCCCACCACTTTGAGGAGGAGGCCCTGCCCGTACAGCGCAACCACGCCCTGAACGGTATGTTCCGGTCCCACGAAAAAGCGCTGCTGCAGCCCTTAATGGAGTTCCTCAGGTCGAGGGAGGACGTTCAGATCGTGGGGCCCGACACCGTAGAAAACAGGGCGCCTATCATCTCCATCCTCCCGAAGAAAAAAGCGGTACTGGAGGTGTATAACACCCTTACGCATCACAAACTGATGCTGGGGTATGGCAACTTCTATGCCTACCGTCCCCTGCTGGATATGGGGATCCCCACCGACCCGGGCGTTATCCGGATTTCCTTTGTACATTACACCAGCCCAGAGGAAATTGAGCAGGTGATCACCGGGCTAAAAGTTGCGCTGGATTAATTTTTAGAACATGCCGGGGATCCATACTATTTTCGGCCATAAAACGAGGTTCTTTGATCTTTCTCTTTCAAAAATTCCAGGAGTACCTCCCAATGAAAACCCATTGAAATGAAAAAAATATTCTTGTTCGCTGCCTTAGTGACAATCCTCACCCTTTTTACAGAGGGGTGTAAAGAGCGTTCGGGCAAAATCCATATGGAACCTGCGACTCCTGTAGAGGAAACCGCCCCCACCCGAAAAGCCATCCGGGAAGTCGTTCTCAGTGGCAGCGGGTATGATCTTGGGTTTGAACATGGCCAAAAGCTTAAGGCAGAAATCGAAGCCATCGTTTCCAAATGGAAGGAGAACACCCGGGCGGCCCTTAAAAAGGACCCCGAGACAGTGCTCGATGCCTTCTTTGAATACGCGCATTTTGAAGATGCGATCAAAACACATGCCCCGGAACTTTACGAGGAAGTTCAGGGAATTGCCGAAGGATCCGGGCAAGCCTTCAGAGATATTCTGGTCCTTAATTTACTGGATGAATTCTGGGTTTACATAGACAATCCGCAAAATCACCACTGCAGTGATATGGGGGTGCCCGCCCAGAGAGGGCGTCCCGCGTATATCGCCCAGAATATGGATTTGGAAAGCTATACCGATGGCTTTCAAATTTTACTTCGGCTGGGCCGGACCGCACAGCGTCCTGCCCAGATGATCCTAACCTACCCCGGGCTGATCGCCGCCAACGGATTGAATGAAGCCGGGATCGGGGTGGTGGTCAATACCATCATGCAACTGCAAAGTTCCCCGGATGGATTGCCGGTGGCTTTTGTGGTAAGAAAGATCCTGAGCCATACAGAAGAAGGGGCATTGCTCAATTTCGTTCAGGAAGTAAAACACGCCTCCGGCCAGAATTACATCCTGGGAATCCGGGATTCGGTCTATGATTTTGAAGCTTCTGCGAACAAGGTGGTACGCTATGACCCGCGCAACCCCAACGGCACGGTTTACCACACCAACCACCCGGTGGTAAACAACGACCTGAAACCCTGGCACGCCCTCTATTCCCCGGATCAGGAGGCGGGAGAATTGCCTCTTGGCAGTAACAGTTACCTTCGTTTTGCGGCCCTTGAACAAAGGATGAGGGGAGGTGAAACTATTTCGGATACGGACCTCATGGAGGCACTCCGGTCCAAGGATGACCCGGACAACCCGGTCTGCAGGAACAATCTTCCCGGAAAAGGGGGGTTTACCTTTGCCTCTACCGTCATGACCCTTTCGGATCCTCCGAAACTCCAGGTGACCGCTGGTCCGCCGGACGAATCTGAATACAAAGAATTCACCTTTGAATTGAATTAAAATGCTTCGCTTTTTACGATCCTTTCGGCTACGCTACCTGGGAGGGACCCAATTTGGCCGCTACCTGCTCTATGCCCTGGGGGAAGTCCTGCTGGTCATGGTGGGGATCCTGCTGGCCCTTCAGGTGGATAACTGGAACGAGGAGCGGAAGGAACAAAGGGAAGAACTCGAATTGCTCGAAGCCCTAAAAACAGATTTGGTTTTTACCCGAAATGAAATGGATACGATTGTGGGGTACAATCGGAAATACCTCAATGAGTATCGCCTTATTCACACCTTTCTCGAAGAGGACCGGACGTATACGCCCGCACTGGATTCAGCCTTCACCAATCTCGATGTATGGGCAACCCCCTATCTCTCCACGATGACATATGAAACCATACAAAACAAGGGGATTGACATCATCCAAAATGACAGCCTGAAAAGGCATATTGTACAATTTTACAGTCAGAATCTCAAATCCATTACTGAAGATGTGGTTCGGTGGGAGTGGTCCTTCAGTCAAAACACCACCCAACCCATTATGGTGGCATCTATTCGCCGCTTACTGGACTCCGGGCTTGCCAGACCCAACGACTTTGAAGCGCTGAAAAAGGATGACAGGTTCCTCAATTTTCTAAGTATTCTTATTACCATCAGATCCGACAATATCGATTACTCTTTGAGACTGAAGGCTGCTGCTGAAACCCTTATCGAACATATTGACGAAGAACTTAAAACCCGACAAAAGAGCTAATTCCATCGTATCTTTACAGGTCTATCACTTTATCCAATGCAATTGACCCCTATGAAACACTTTTCAATCCT
>JARRQA010000077.1:0-9249 GCA_037382325.1 Robiginitalea sp. | reverse complement strand
GGATCAGTTGCATGGGGAAAATATGAAAGAAGCATGCAATACCGGCAAACCGCCGAGCGACGGCTCGGTTCCTTGATGATGGAGAGGTGCCTGACGGCTTCATAAAGCTCATAGTCTTTGGCGCTGGAAATAGCCTTGCATCCTATTTCCCCGAACCTTCGCAGGTACTCTGCGTATTCCGGATTTGCGATAATGGGAGCGTGCCCGGCCCCTTCGTGAATAATGTCCGGGGCGGGGGTGTATTCAATGTGGTCCAGTTGACGGATGTCCGAGGCGATGACCAGGACATTGTACGCCTGGAATTCCATAAAGGCGGCCGGAGGGATGAATCCGTCCACAGCCACTGCGGCCCAGCCAATCTCCTTGAGAATTCGGTTCATCCCGTACATGTTGGGGATGTGCTCGATGGAAATCCCGGTTTTTTTGAGACCCCCCAGATAGGACTCATGGGCTACCTTACTGAGGTAATCCACATTCTTTCGCATGACATAGCGCCAGACTGCCTGGTCTATGGGCGAGTAATCTTCGTAATTCTGAGGTTTGATGTATTGCCTGAGATGTTTGGGTAAACGATCCAGGATGGGGTTGCTTTCGTAGCTCATTCCTTGTTTTCTAGCGTGTCCTAAAGATACAAATTCACAAACAGAAAATTCTGTAAACAGACGCCCCCGTCATTGGCGGGGGTGTTGAAAGGGTTGGATTTTCGTTATTCCTTAAGCTCCGGCGGGTAGGCTTCCATGATCCTGGAGACGAACTCACGAATGCGCTGTTCCTTCTTCTCTACTTTGCTGGTGTTCCCCAGGGTGCCTTTCCCGCGGCCCTGCCAGACCAGTTCTTTTTCCCGGGCATCGATCAGGTCGATATAAAGGGCGCCCTCCGTGCTGGTGCTCACATTGGGACCCCACCATCCGGGGCCACCCCAGACATACGGGTTCCATCCCCATCCCCAGCCATAGCCCCAACCCCAGCCATAGTTGTTGTAGACATCCACGCGTTCGCGCTCAGTGGTGAAGATGCTTACAAGGAGGTCCGGGTCCTCGGATTTGACAAACCCCTTGGCATTCATCTCGGTCTCAATAGCCCTGAGGATCCGTCTTTTGTCGAGGTCTGAGATCTGGGCCCGGTCAATGCCGGTCTTGTAAAAGGCATAGCTTTTGTACTGGGAGAAATTGGCATTTCGATCGTAGTCGGTAAGAACACTGACGGAGGAACATCCCATCATAAAAAATCCCAGGGGGATAAGGATGTATACATATCGCAGGAGCGCTTTCATAACGGTAGGTTTAAATGAGCAGATCTTTCCCTGAATTACCACAAAATCTGTGCCGAAAGCACTATCGCTCCCGCCTTTGGGTTTTAGGGTTAAAACCGTAAGGGCAATGCCTGCAGCCGCTCTCACAGCAGTAGCCCCTTTTCAGCAGGTAGCGGGCCGTAAATACCCGATAGCCTTGCGGACTCCAGTAATAATCGCCTTCCTCCAGCGGAATGTGCTTTTTCATAAGCGGCAAGAGTTTACCAGTGTTTCCGTCTCAAAAATAAGCAAGGGGAGCCAATATGCAGGAAAGTGCAAAGACTTCAGGTGAACTGTTGGTCTCTGGGATGGGACTACTCGCCGAAAAATCAAGAGATTAAACAATATATTTGCAGGAAGACGTTTTTCTCAGGGATGATTATCGTTATCAGACATTTTTTCTGCCGGAACTATGTAGGGCTTTGCCTTTGGCCCTTTATTATCCTGCGAAGTGCTTCCCTCAGGCAGGATGATACCCTGATCAACCACGAGCGCATCCACCTCAGGCAGCAGGCCGAATTGCTCCTGGTGTTTTTCTATCTTTTTTACTTCCTGGAATGGATGCTGAAAAGCGCCTGGTACAGGGACTTTTATATAGGCTATCGGAATATCAGCTTCGAAAGGGAAGCCTATCTGCAGGAAAGGAACCTCGATTACCTTGGGCAACGCAGGCCCTTTGAGTTTCTCAGGTACCTTGTTTCCAAACCCGCGATTTGCTAGATGGAAGCGGTCAGGCAGGCCCTTGAACTCCCGATACTAAGCCGGCATGGCGTGACCCTTGCCGTGAAACGGGAAGACCTTCTCTTCCCGCTGCTTTCGGGAAACAAATTCCGCAAGCTCAAATACAACCTGAAATACGCCCGCGAGGAGGGTTTTAAGACCCTGCTGACCTTCGGGGGTGCCTTTTCCAACCACCTCCACGCCACAGCAGCGGCAGGCAGGCATTATGGTCTGAAGACTATTGGCCTGGTAAGGGGGGAAGAACTCGCAGAAAAACCCCTGAACCCGACCCTGGCGGCTGTCCGTAAAAACGGGATGCAGCTCGAATTCCTGTCAAGGCAAACATACCGCAGGAAATCGGAACAGGCCTTTCTGGACACTCTGCGGGAGCGTTTTGGCCCGGTTTTTATCCTGCCGGAAGGCGGAACCAATCAGAGGGCCGTCCGCGGGTGTGAAGAAATCCTCGGTGAGGGGGACCGGGGGTTCAGCCATATATGGTGCCCGGTGGGTACAGGGGGGACCCTGGCCGGCCTGGCCCGTTCGGCATGGCCGGACCAGCAGCTACTCGGGTATCCTGCAATCCGGGCCGGAAGCCTGGAGTCTCAATTGCATGCCTGGATCCCCGGGGACCACTGGAACATCATAGGGGGATACCACTTCGGGGGGTACGGCAAAGTGACCGCGGAGCTCATCGAATTCATCAACGATTTCAAAGGAGCTACCGGAATAGCACTGGACCCCGTCTACACGGGGAAAATGATGTACGGGATCCTCGAGGGAATACGGCGGAAAGACATTCCTGAAGGCAGCCGGGTCCTGGCTATACACACGGGGGGATTGCAGGGAATAGCCGGTATGAATATGAGGTTGAAGAAAAAGAACTTACCTTTGTTGCATCTATGAAAAGGATTTTAGGCATAGGATGCCTGGGGCTTTTGTTGCTGACTGGTTGTGTTTCCAAGAAGAAAACAACCTATGCAAAGAAGGGCGATAAGAATGTAACCAAAGCCTCGGGAGATGATAAGAAGTCCGGAGATCTGGTGCCCGGGGACCCCGGAAAATTCGTCTATTTTTCAATTGGCTCGGTAGAAGAATACATCGAGACCTTTGCCGAAATTGCCCAGTTCGAGATGAAAACTTATGGGATCCCTGCCAGTATCACCCTGGCCCAGGGATTGCTAGAAAGCGGCTTTGGCAGGGGCGAGCTTACCCGTAAAACAAACAACCATTTTGGGATCAAATGCCATACGGGCTGGGAGGGTGACTACGCCCAACATGATGATGATGAGCGGGGAGAATGCTTCCGAAAATACAATCATCCCATGCATTCCTTCAGGGACCACAGCCTGTTTCTGACCACCCGTTCCCGGTACGCCTCCCTTTTTGACCTGCCGAAACACAACTACAAGGCGTGGGCAAGGGGGCTGAAAAAGGCCGGATACGCCACAGACAGGCACTACCCGCAAAAACTCATACAGCTTATTGAAAGGTACCAGCTATACCGTTTTGACGCAGAAGTCCTGGGAGGAGATTATGCCGCCCTGCCTGAAATTGCAGGGGGAGACTACCTTACCTACCGGGTAAAGAAAGGCGATACGCTTTACGCCATTTCAAGGAGGTACTACCTCTCCGTTGAGGAACTGATGCGGTTGAACGGACTTCAAAACAGCGCCCTCAACATAGGCCAGGTACTTAAAGTTCCAACAGAAAAGGTTAGAAAATAACATGCGATATCAACGAAGCAGCGCGCTATTTCGCGCCGCCTACAACGTATTGCCCGGTGGTGTGAATTCTCCTGTCCGGGCATTCCAGGCCGTGGGGGGTACCCCGGTATTTGTAAAGGAAGCCCAGGGGGCGTATTTTACAGATGAGGATGGCAACCGGTATATCGATTTTATAGCTTCCTGGGGCCCGCTGCTTTTCGGGCATGCCTTCGAACCTGTGCTGGATGCCGTAATTGAACGCACGCGCAAGGGAACTTCCTTCGGAATGCCCACAGCCCTGGAAACAGAAGTCGCGGAACAGGTGGTCGCCATGGTGCCAAACATCGACAAAGTACGGTTCGTCAACAGTGGTACGGAAGCCTGCATGAGTGCAATCCGCCTGGCACGCGGCTATACTGGAAAAGATAAGATCATCAAGTTTGCCGGTTGTTATCACGGGCACTCGGACGCCTTTCTCATTCAGGCGGGAAGCGGAGCTGTGACCTTTGGAAGCCCCAACAGCCCCGGGGTTACGGCGGGAACAGCCAGGGACACCCTTTTGGCACGGTATAACGACCTGGCCAGTGTGGAGAACCTGGTCAAGGCCAACCCGGGAGAGATTGCCGCCGTAATCCTGGAGCCGGTAGCGGGGAATATGGGCTGTATCCCGCCCGAGCCGGGTTTCCTCGAGGGACTGAGGGATTTATGTACGCGACAGGGCATCCTCCTTATCTTCGATGAGGTTATGACCGGGTTTCGTCTGGGACGCGGGGGCGCGCAGGAAGTGTTGGGTATCCGGGCAGACGTGGTTGCATTTGGAAAGGTTATCGGCGGGGGCCTGCCCGTGGGAGCATTCGCCGCCTCCAAAGAAATTATGAGGCACCTGGCCCCGGAAGGTCCGGTTTACCAGGCGGGGACACTCAGTGGTAACCCGCTAGCGATGGGAGCCGGGCTTGCCATGCTGCAGGCCATTGAAGGCGATCCGGAAGTTTTCAACAGGCTCGAAGAGAAGACAGCCTACCTGCACAAAGGGCTGGAAGGCGCCCTTCAGAAGTCCGGGCTGCCCTATCAGATCAATCGTTTCGGCTCCATGATTTCGGTCCACTTTACAGATGAGCCGGTAAGGGATTTTGACTCAGCAGCCAAAGGAAATAACCCAGAGTTCAAAAAGTATTTTCACGGGATGCTGGACCGGGGAATCTACCTGCCTCCAAGTGCCTTTGAGAGCTATTTCCTGAATGATGCCCTCTCTTATAAAGACCTCGACAAAGCCATTGAGGCAGCTTCTGAGGCAATGGGTGCCTAGACCATATGAAGACTTGAACGAAAAAAACAGGGCGCACAGCCCTGTTTTTTTGATTATCCCTGATCCGGTTTATTCATTTTTTGACGTTGTCGTCGTTGTTTCCCCATTTTGTGGTGATGGGCCCGTTTTTTTGCGCCGTGCCTTTTTTTCCACTGATCGAACTGGGAATCCGAAAGGATGTTCTTCATCTCCTGTTGAAAGGCGATCTCCTGGTCCAGATATGTATTCATCCGGTTGTAGCGCTCTTCAGAATTCAGACGTTTTGAGGAATCTTTGGCCACCTCCCGGTGGGAGGCACGTATTTTCTTACGGGTTTCAAAGCGTTTTTTCAGCAGGGCTTCCACCTCTTCCTGTTGCCGGTTGGTGAGGTCCAGTGCCAAAACCATCTTTTTGGACTGAATCGTAGCCCTTTGTTCGGGGGAGAGTTCTCTATGGGCCTTCTGCATTTCCCCATGATGGGGTTTTTTCTGGGCCATGGCTCCGAATGTCAGCAGGAGCAGACTGAGGGTGAATATTTTTTTCATGTGACTCTGAATTATGTTACTAATTCTTAGAATCACATTTCGGGAAAGGGTTTAACAGGCAAGCTCTAATTGTGAGTTTGTTAACATCAAAGCTCCCTTCCCGGTCTCCTTCAGAGGCCGTAACAGGCAAGACCAGCATTAAATCCGGTATCAGAGGACGACCTCTTTTTTATTCTCCGGGTTTTCTTTTGTCTGTTTTGATGTCAGCTCAGGGACATGGTCGTTTTCCTCGACATTTTCAGATTGTTCCACCTGATAGTAAAGGAGCGCACTGAAAATAAAAGCAAACAGATAGATCAGACTTCTGAGTTTATAGTTCATTCTAAGGTAGATTTGGGAACTACAAATTAGAGAATGATCTCCCGCACTTTTCTAAAATGTTGTGAAAGGGTCAATTTTTGTTGTTAAGTTGCCGGATTCTGTTGTAAAAGTGAAGGACCCGCATCCATAGCGGGCCCTTCTGAAAACACTTCACCGGCAATTCAGGCAGTTAGACTGATGACCTTCTAGCTCGGATCGAGGATTTTGTCTATCCGATCCACTATATCCTGCAGATGGTAACGCGTCATTGCGTCGGTAGTCCTTCCAGCTGCCGAACGGGCATCGCGCTGAATACGCCTCAACTCTGCCCGGGCGATCGAAGGAATGTCGGACTGGCTGGTCGTTACTGCCGTAGACTTGCGGTAGCCTCCGAAATCGGGAAGCTTACGCTGACTGTCAGCCGTCAAAAGGTATTCCAGTCTTTCAACATGGGCCTTTTGCAGGTTCCTTCGATAGGTATCTATGGCACGTGCTGATCTGAGCTCCGACCATATTCCTTCCCGAAGGTCATTCATCATTTCCAGTAAGGTATAGGCCTTTTGCCCGTTCAGGGCTTCATTTTCAATCAGGCGCTCCAGTTTGCCGAGGCTGAGCATCCGGTTCAGGGTCCGAACCTGAATGGCCCGCAAACGCTCAACGGCCCCGGAGTATTCGGTCTTTGAGAAAATATTGGTGTCCAGCAGCCACTGGGGTGTACTGAAGAGTTCCTCCTGCAGAAAAGCCATGCACTTTTCCTGATGGGCCTTGTCTACGTGGGTATACACCGGACCTTCCTGGTCATAAGTCTTGTAATGCTCGTAAACCCCTCCGATATTATTGGAAACATGGCCCATATAGCGGTTGAACTGACTGATCACCTGCCCGTACATTTCGGATAGGTCGTCGTAGTTCTTGCCTTTTTCCTCCGTCCAGGTCTCCAGGTTGGGGACAATGCGTTTCAGGTTCATGATTCCGTAAGTGCTCGCTTTGACCGCGTCGTCACCCAGGTCTTCCGTCTGCGAACTCGGGTCTACCACATCTCCTGCCTGCTGGTGTCCGAAGCGATATAAAGGATCTCCGGCGTGCTCCAGGATCCATTCGTCCAAAATGGGTTTTTCCTCTTCCGCGGTTTTATCCAAAATAGGCCGGTAGCCCCAGCGGATCGCGTATTTGTCATAGATGCCGATATTGGGCATCAGGGCAACCCCTTCATCCCCGGGTTGGGCTACATAGTTGAAGCGGGCGTAGTCCATTATAGATGGTGCCGTACCGTATTTTTTTGTGAAAGTGGCCGACCGAAGGGAATCCACCGGGTAAGCCACGCTACTGCCCATGTTGTGTGGGAGGCCGAGGGTGTGGCCCACTTCGTGGGAGGATACAAACCGAATGAGGCGTCCCATGACTTCATCGTCAAATTTTACGTTTCGCGCGTCCGGGTTGATCGCAGCTGTCTGCACAAAGAACCAGCCCCTTAACAGGGACATTACATTGTGATACCAGTTGATGTCGGACTCGAGGATTTCCCCGCTTCGGGGATCGCTTACGTGAGGGCCGTTGGCATTCGGAATAGGGGAGGCCAGGTACCGTACCACGGAATACCGCACATCTTCCGGGGACCAGTCGGGATCCTCCTCCGGACTGGGTGGGTCTTTGGCAATGATGGCATTTTTGAAACCTGCGGCTTCAAAGGCTACCTGCCAGTCTTCAATTCCCTGTTTGATGAAAGGGACCCATTTTTTGGGAGTGGCCCGGTCCACGTAATACACGATGGGCTTTTTGGGCTCCACGAGTTCCCCCCTTTCAAATTTTTCCCGATCTTCCTCTTTCACTTCCAGACGCCAGCGGTCCAGAAAGCGAACCGTTTTGCTTTTCTGGGCATCCAGGCCGTAGTCCACCTGTCCGCGCGCAAACCAGCCCACGCGCTCGTCGAAATACCGCCTTTTCATAGGGTTTTCGGGGAGCAGAATCATGGAGTTGTTGATCTCCACGGAAATGGACCCGAGGCTGCCGTTGGAAGGGGGGTTCCCCGCCAGGTAGGTCTTGACGTGCCGTGCTTCGATATTCAAGGGGTAACTCCGTACCTCTTCGATAAAGCTTCGGTCCCCGTCCAGCCGGCTTATTTTGTAGCGTTTTCGGTAACGGTCCGGCATGCCCAGGGCACGGACATCCTTGGTGAACAGGTCGTCGATCTGTATCACTGTGGTGGCAGAAGCAGAGTCTTTTTTAACGGCTTCAATATCGAAGCACCATCAGCATCTCCCGTCCAAAGAGGGAATCGGGGATTTCGTAATAGGTTTTGTCTTCCACCCGGTGCACGTAAAACAGGCCTTCATCGGTCTCGGCCTCCTCGGTAATGACCTTTCCGTAGGGTTTGATACCATTTTTCTTCCCGTTGCTTTTCGAGGGCTGTTCAGCAGCCTCTTTTTTCTTCTTCTTGAATAACTGGGCCTCAGAAGTTTGGAGCGCCCCGAAAATGAGAATGACCAGAAATACCCTGGTCAGAAGTACTTTGATTTGCATTTTGAATGAGTAATTTGAATCGTTTGGCCCTCAAAGAACTTAAAAAATCCACAAATCCTATGTTAATGAAATCATAAGTGAAACCGGATATAAATGGCGATGTGACTTATAAAGCACAGATTATCAGCATACTGTAGAGATCCTTTAAAATCCCTGAAAGGACCGGGCCCCCCAAATCTCTGTTAAGCCCGGACCTGTATTGTAACATTTAGGGATTTGTCCCGTCTATTTATATACAACCGCCTCACAGGCTTCACTTTAGAGAGGCGCCTACATAAAATTGATAGAAGATCGCATTTCTGTCAGTAGTTTGAATTAGTCAGTTGGAAAGCCCCTGTAGTGCAGGGGTTTTTCTTTTTCAGAAAAGCAGCGGCATTACAAACTGAAAAACGAGGACCAGCAAGAGGATCGAAAGGCAGTTGAGGATGAAGCCCACCCGGGCCATTTGATGTACCTGTATGTGGCCGCTCGCAAAGACGATAGCGTTTGGCGGCGTAGCCATGGGAAGCATGAAGGCACAACTACTGGCGATGGTCACCGGTATCAGCAGGTGCAGCATTGGAATATCCAGCCCGATTGCAATGCCGGCGACCACCGGTGCCAGAACTGCCACAAGGGCCACATTGCTCATCAGTTCGGTCATGAAAAGCATGAGGGCAATCAGCAGGAAGGCACTGAAAAGCACGCTAATTTCCGCACTGGCAATAGTACCGGAGACCAGGTCGACCAGGCCGCTGGAGGACATGCCCCGTGCCAGGGCCAGCCCGCCCCCGAAGAGTATCAGGATTCCCCACGCCAGCCGGGAGGTATCCTTCCAGATAAGGATGAACTCCCCCTTTCTCAGGTTGTAGGGGAAGGCGAACAAGGCGAGGGCCCCAATCATGC
>JARRQA010000076.1:8366-12750 GCA_037382325.1 Robiginitalea sp. | reverse complement strand
TGAATGAAGTCCGCCTGGGTAGGGGCATTCCCGAAGCTGAAGAAATCATCCGGGAGGTCCGCCGGAACCTGGGGCGGAACTACCCGGCCAACGCTTCCTACCAGCTCTTTTACCGGGAAACCGATTTCATGAAGTTTGATCAACTGGATATGGAACTGGAGAAAGCCTCCGACCTGAAACGGCGTGAACTGGAAAATGCCAGGAAAAACCTCAGGGAATTCAGTGATTATATCCGGGACAGCCGGGCCGTGAAATTCATGGATTTTAACGGGCAGTTCCAAATCGAGCCGGACTCCAGTCTTCTCCGGGTAGACCGCGTAACCGAGCTGTTGGATGCTAAAAAGGATTTCTCCATGGAAAACCTTCAGGAGCGGGCACAGAAAATTATCCTCTCCCATCTGGACAGCACCCGGACCTATAAGCTAAAAACAGGGGTGTTTACCGTGGAAGACAGCGTTTCCATGAAAGATGAATTCGAGGAGAATCACGGCAATGACAGCATTGCCGTTTCTTCTCTGAAAGGTAAAATATCGGGGATGCTTTCTGTAGCGGGCCTTCGGGAAGGCCAACGGCTTTTCGGTTTTCTCGATGGTGAAGCCTATCGGTATGACTTTCTGAAACCTACTTATTTCGACGGAAATTACGTATACGCCCTGGGTTTCAGGCCGAGAAAACGCCAGGCAAAATTTTCGGGCACCCTCTATATCGATGCTATCACCTATGCCATTCTGAAGGCTGATTACCGGTACGCCGAGGGACGACGGGGCGAAAAAGTAAACCTCAAGTTATTGCTCGGGGTAAAGTACATTGAGAACATGGATCGGGGCACTGTGATATTTCGTCGGAATCGGGAAGGTTTTTATCACCCCTATTATATTCACAAAGAATATGGTAACTACGTTTACCTACATCGTAGCTTAAAGTTTATAGAAAACAGCTCCTCCAGGAAAAAAGTACGGTTTGATTTCCTTTTGGAGGGGGGAGTCAGGGAAAAGGAAAGCCTGCTATTGCGGCAGCAACCTGCCCAGAATTCCATCGATCTTCTTTCAGCGACTTCCGAGAAGGTTAAGGTCATTAAGCTCGAGCAATACGAACCCAATATTTGGCAGGATACCGAGATCATCGCCCCATTGGAGGAGATGAAGAATTTCAGCGTAACAACGAACTGAATTAGTCGTCCGGATGCATGAACCGTTGTTTTGCCAGGAGCTCATCCTCGCTCTCCACGTGGTCTTCATCGGGTACGCAACAATCCACCGGGCATACGGCGGCGCACTGTGGCTCTTCGTGAAAGCCCATACACTCAGTGCATTTATCCGGGGCGATGTAGTAAAACTCATCGCTGACAGGCTCCTGCACGGCATCGGCATCCACTTTTTTGCCGTCCGGCAACACGACTTCACCTTTTAGGGAAGTTCCGTCGCTGTAGCGCCATTCATCTGCACCTTCATAAATTGCCGTGTTGGGGCATTCCGGCTCGCAGGCCCCGCAATTGATACACTCGTCTGTAATGATGATCGCCATATTTTTCAGAGAATAGTGATCGCCCGGCTTGTCGGAGGCCTGGCGTATCTTTATTTTTGCACAAAGTTAAGGGACGGGGTTTTCCCGAACAAATTCGATGGAATACAAAGATCCTTCTTATCGCGCGCTCCTGCAACTGGGCAAAATGCTACGGGAGGCCACCAGCACCTCCAAAACCGCTAATGGCGAATTGGACGGGGTGCTTGAAAGGGCCTTCGCACAAAATCCCTGGTTTACCCGGGATGCCTGCCTGTATTCTCTGGATTACTGGGGTGAAACGTTAAAGCCGGCCTTTCTGGAGACCTGGATGGAAAAGTACCCTTCCCCATCGGGCAACCCCTTAACGGTCGCCCTGATCCTGGCAGGCAATATTCCCCTGGTGGGCTTCCACGATATGATCTCCGTGCTGCTTACCGGCAACCGGGCCCAAATAAAATGTGCCTCCAACGACCAAATCCTGCTGCCGTATCTGGCCCGGAAGCTCGAAGCCTTCGCGCCGCAACTCTCCGGAAGGATTTCCTTTACAGATGGAAAACTGAGTTCGTTTGATGCGGTGATTGCCACAGGAAGCAACAATACGAGCCGATATTTCGAGTATTATTTCTCCAAAAAACCGCATATCATTCGTAAAAACAGGCACGGAGCTGCCGTGCTAACCGGAAGCGAAAGTGCGGAAGACCTTCAGGGTCTGGCCGCAGATATTTTCCTGTACTTCGGTATGGGGTGCCGCAGCGTCTCGAAACTCTTTGTCCCTGAAGGATTTGATTTTGATCCGGTTTTTAAATCTTTCTACCGCTTCAAACCTGTGATTGAACACCACAAATACGCCAACAATTACGATTACAACAAGGCCGTCTACCTGATGAGTGGCGGCGAGATGCTGGACAATGGTTTTCTGATCCTGAAGGAAGACGCCTCCTTTGGGTCCCCCATCGGAACCCTATTCTATGAGACGTATGCCTCGGAGGAATCGCTAAAATCCCGTCTGAAGGCCGCAGAGGAATCCCTGCAATGCGTGGTTGCCGGAAGTTGGCTGGAAGGGTCTACTGCTTTTGGCACAGCCCAGTTTCCCGCTTTGTGGGACTATGCGGATGGGGTGGACACTGTTGACTTTTTGTTGAAAACATCCTCCGGTTAGGCCGGGCCTGCAGGCCTTGCTGCCATTAATTTTTAAGAACTTTGCACCCAGAAGTAAACCCAGATCCCATGAAAAAACACAATTTCAGCGCCGGCCCCTGTATTCTGCCGGAAGAGGTTATGAAAAAGGCCGCAGAAGCGGTGATTGAACTGGATGGTTCCGGGCTTTCCCTGATCGAGATCTCCCACCGGAGCGAGGCATTCGTTCAGATCATGGAAAAAGCCCGAAGCCTGGCCCTGGAATTGCTCGGGCTGAAAGGAAAGGGGTACCAGGCACTATTCCTTCAGGGGGGTGCCAGCATGGAATTCCTGATGGTGGCCTATAACCTCCTGGAAACGAAGGCAGGATATATCAATACAGGCACCTGGAGTGAAAAATCCATCAAAGAGGCCAAGCTTTTTGGCAGTGTAGTGGAGGTCGCCTCCTCAAAGGACCAACAGTTCAAATACATTCCGAAGGGCTTCTCAGTGCCCAATGACCTAAATTACCTGCACCTCACCTCGAATAACACCATTTTCGGGACACAGTTCCGGAATTTCCCCGAAACGAAGATCCCCCTGGTGGCAGACATGAGTTCGGACATCTTTTCCAGGACGCTGGATTTTTCAGGCTTCGATCTGATCTATGCAGGTGCCCAGAAGAATATGGGGCCTGCCGGTACTACCCTGGTGGTGGTCCGGGAGGAGGTTTTGGGAAATGTGACCCGTAAAATACCTTCCATGCTGGACTATCAGGTCCACATCGGGAAGAAAAGCATGTTCAACACCCCGCCTGTCTTTGCTGTGTACACTTCCCTGCTGACCCTTGAGTGGCTGAAACGACAGGGAGGGATTGGAGCCGTGGAGGAGCGGAACGAAAAAAAGGCGAAGCTGCTCTATTCCGAAATCGATTTGAACCCGCTTTTTGAAGGGTATGCAAATCCTGAAGATCGTTCCCTGATGAATGCCACCTTCACTCTTACCGAGCCGAAACTTGAGGAAACCTTTGATGAAATGTGGAAAGAAGCCGGAATTAGCGGATTGAACGGACACCGGTCTGTGGGAGGGTATCGGGCCTCCATGTACAACGCACTTCCTCTTGAAAGCGTGGGCGTCCTGGTCGACGTGATGAGCGATTTGGAAAGACGGGCCTGATCGGGATTGGCAGGACTTCCCTATATTTGCACGCCTATGATTGTACTCGCAAATGATGGTTTGGCCTCCGGGGGCAGGGAAGCTCTTAAGAAGGCGGGGTTTAAGGTGCTTACTACCCGGGTAGCCCAGGAACAACTCGCGGATTTTATCAATCGGGAACGCGTACGCGTACTCCTGGTACGATCGGCCACCCAGGTGACCCGGGAGCTCATAGATGCCTGTCCCGACCTCCAGCTCGTAGGCCGGGGCGGGGTTGGCATGGACAATATAGAAGTAGCGTATGCCCAGAAAAAAGGGGTACACGTAATAAACACTCCCAAAGCCTCCTCAGATTCCGTGGCAGAACTGGTTTTTGCCCACCTCTTTGGGGGGGTACGGTTTCTTCATGAAGCAAACCGAAACATGCCACTGGAAGGAGATCAACATTTTAAATCCCTTAAGAAGGCCTATTCAAAAGGGATGGAGCTCCGCGGTAAAACACTGGGGATCATCGGCTTCGGAAGGATTGGGAAAGCGGTCGCCCGAATCGCCCTGGGGGTTGGGATGCGGGTGCTTTACAACGACTGGGAAGCCACCTCGGAAACCGTAG
>JARRQA010000076.1:0-8335 GCA_037382325.1 Robiginitalea sp. | reverse complement strand
GAATCGGATTTTATTTCCCTACATGTCCCGTCTCAAAGCAAAACGCTTATCGGTGCGCGGGAAATTGGCCTGATGAAAACAGGTGCCGGCCTTATCAATACTTCAAGGGGTGGCGTGGTGGACGAGGCTGCCCTGGTAGAAGCCCTGGATTCGGAAAAACTCAGTTTTGCGGCTCTGGACGTCTTCGCCTCGGAACCCCGGCCTGAAATCCAACTGTTGATGCACCCCAGGATTTCCCTGAGCCCGCATATCGGTGCCTCCACCCTGGAAGCCCAGGAGCGGGTCGGACGGGAACTGGCCGAACAGGTTATCGACCTTCTGGCGGATTAATCGGGCTTCCATACTCAGCTTTTACTGAATCCGGGATAGCTGAACGTCTTCCAGCTGCAGGATAATAGCCCCTTTTTCCTCCGTGCTGCCCTTCATTCCTTCCCGGTCGACCTGGGTATCCTTCCCCAGGAAACGGAGGGGAATCTTCACCCCAGAGACTGCGAACTCCACATTGATCTCAGAGGGCAATTCCTGTTGCCTGCCGGTATACCGATACACGATGTCAAAAACCCCGTTCTTTTTTGTGCTGATCTGTGACCTGAGGATCCTTAAAGCAGAAGTGTCTAGCCAAAGGGTGGCTATGGAGTAATCCGATTTATCAGTGGTTGGGATCACTTTTATCATCTCACACTCCCGGTCTGCAAACCGGACTTTCCCAAGGTTTAGTGTCATAAAGGGGTATTCGTAAAGTTCATTCAGGGTGAGGTCCAGCCCGCGTTTGGGGATCATGACGAAATCCTCGGAGGCGATACGAATGGCCTCCCCTTTCCGATAAGAGACCCGGGCGTATTTCACAGGCATGTTGACAAAGCTGATATCCACTTCCATCCGCACCCGGGCCTGAAACCCGGTGATCGAGTCCATCCGCTCCTTCCACCGCAACAGGTCGGGATCGACTTCCTGAGCGCAAAGACCGCCTCCAAGCAGCAGGATACCCCAAATACATTTTTTCCAGCTCATTTTATATCTCTTTTTTGAAAAACCCATATCCCAATAAGCGCAAAAAGAAAGGTGTAAGCACCCAAGGCAGCATTCTTCCTCAGGATTACCCCGTTTGGAACCTCAGGGTAAAACAGGGATTGCCAGGTATCGGTCAGCTTCGGGAAAAAGTAAGTGTTGAGCAGGTCTGAATGAAAATCAAGGCGCAACAGGAGGGTCGTCCCGATCAAAAAAAGGGCTGCGACGATCCAGGTAACAGTGGCTTCCTGCAGGAGCACGGCCAGGGTCAGGCTTACAACAGCGTAAAAGACCATGGTCAAAGAGCCGGTCAGGAAGGCGAGGATCAGCCTGCGGAGGGCTTCCCGGGATTCAAAAAAGCTCAACCCCTCCAGGAACACCACCAGGTCCCCTTTCCCGAACAGGGCATACGACAACAGGAAGGTACTCCCCACAAGTACCGCGAGAATAAAGACCGTAAAAATAAGTGCTGCCAGGTATTTGCTCACGATCAACTGCCATTTTGATACCGGTTGCAGCAAAATGGCCTCAACGGTTCGGTCCTTATATTCCGAGGTCAAAAAACCGGATACCACGATCATAAGAATGAGGGGTATGTGGAACCAGAATGAATTCAGTACAAGGTAGATGATCAGATTTGCATTTAGCAGGTCCCCGCGGAATTCAAAAGATTCCTTCAGGTTCTCCAGCAGTACTTCCAGGATTTCCCTTCCCTGGTAATACGCACTTACCATGATAAATGCCTCGAGCACAAATACGGCTGCAATGGCATAGTAGGTCTTCCGCTGCCGGAAAATCTTAAATAATTCTGTTAAAAGCAGGTTTCTCATGAGGCCTCCTTTTCAAAAAGCGTGCGAAGGTCGGTTTGGGGGATGCACCCCCTGAGGGTCACTCCCTCCTCCCGGGTGAGTTCATTAAGAATCGCTCCTATGGGCCGGGAGTCCGGAAATAACAGGGCGCTGCCCTTCCGGTACTCGACATGAAGGGAGTTAAGTACCCGGGACCCCTGGAGTCCCTCCCCAAAGAGGAGATACCCCCGGGCAGCTGCCTGCAGGACCTTTTGGGCCGGTCCTTCCCGGATAATTTCCCCTTGATTGATCACGTAAAGCCTGTCGCAGAGATCCCCGAGTTCCACCAGGTTGTGGGAGGAGATCAAAACTCCTATCCCCCGTTTCCCGGCAAGGGTCCGCACCTGGTCCTGCAGGGCCCGGATCCCGATGGGGTCCAGGCCGGAAAAGGGCTCGTCCAGGATCACGCAATCCGGATTGTTCAACAGGGCTATGGCCAGGCCGAGACGCTGTTTCATACCCATGGAATAATTCCGGACCGGATCGTGTCGATCCGGCGAGAGTCCTACCTGCTCCATCAGGGCCCCGTAGTGCTTTGCTGTAAGGGTGAGCCCCTGGATACGGGAAAAAACCCGGAGGTTTTCGCGGGCGGAGAGATACCCGTAAAGGGCCGGTTTTTCGATGATTCCCCCGAGGGGTTTGGGAGATTTCGACCTGAGGTCCAGGGATCCGGAATCAAGGCTGACAAGGCCCATAAGGATTCTGAAAAGAGTCGATTTTCCCGCTCCGTTGGGGCCTATCAACCCACAGATCTCCCCTTCGCTACAAGTCAGGGACACCTCTTTGAGTACTTGTCGCGCCCCATAGGATTTGGATACCTGCCTCGCCGACAAGATCATCGGACACCCTCCAGTTGGATTTCACGAAAATCGAACCTGGGCGTGTAGTATTTTTCCATGAAGGTTCGTTGCCAAAAGGCCCTCCGGATCAGAAAAAGGGGATCCCGAACCATGAAATAGGGAATGTAATGAAACCATTTCACCCCGCGGCCCCGATAGTAATCCTGGACTTCGGCTTCCATCCCAAGCTCCCGGGCAGCCTGAAGCGCGGCATTCCGCTGGCATTTTGAACCTATAAACCATTCAGCAATCCTGGGCTTAAAGCCGTATAGATAAAAGAGATCTTTTGCCTTTTTGTAATCCTGGAAACGGGACCAGCCGTCCATGATCACCAGGAAGATATGGACAAAGGAAAACATAAAAGACCAAAGCCAGAAGCCGATCCAGAAGAACGTTCCCTCGACAAATGCGGCCTTGAGCATCATCCAGTACACATAGGATTCGAGTAAGAAGAGCATAAGCGCCCAATGCAGCAGTCTGCCTACGCGATAATACGAAACCCATGGAAGAGGTTGTCGGGGAATTTGGAAACCGGACATGGATCAAATATAAAAATTATTACGATTTGTTAAGGCTTTCTTAAATTCATCATGAAGTTTTGTTGCACCGTATTCCAAAACCCCACCCACAAGGATCTGGAATACAACCGTCTTCAATTCCGCAGGGACCTCAGAACAAAAAACCCACTGTTGGTTGCAGGTGCCTTTTTTTGTATCTTCTCTAAAAAGTAGTCCTATGAAACCGAGTGTTTACGCAATCTTCTGGTTCATCCTGTTGTGTTCCCTTTCCTCAGGCTGCAAGAGTACGCAGGCCGAGGTGAATATAAGCCCGGGGGAGCAACAGGCCTTCCGGGAATCGGAAGGAGAACCCGTGGTTATCTCGGATCCGGAGACCGAATATGAGATCGTCATCATAGACCCGGGATTCTACAGCTGGCTGAAGAGTTTTGCCCGTCCGGAAGGATATTACTCCCAGACCTTTCTGGAAAACCGGAATGAAATTTATGTAATTAACTGGAACAACCGGGTGTTGCTCCCCGGACAATACGATCCGAACCTCTATATGTGGCCGATCGATTACGATCCGCAAATCGATTATGGCTACGAAGTGAACTATAAGCTGTACAATTACTTCATTTATTTCCAGCGGAAATACAATCAGCGCCTGGGGCCTTTTATTCCGAGATTGTAATTTTTTTACCTTTGCCCGATCAATAGCTCCTATGAAGAAACTCAAGGAACGCTGGGGTATTAAATCCAATTTCCAGCTCATTTTAATCCTCGTTGTATTTTCCGTGACCGGATCCATGGCGGTATTTGTAGCCAAGCCGCTCCTGAGTTGGATCGGTCTTCACCCTGATGGGTTTTCTGATGCCTGGTGGGGATCCTGGTTTTACTGGGCCCTGCGCATCCTGATCATCTTCCCTATCTATCAGGTCCTGCTGGTGGTGATCGGAACCCTTTTCGGGCAGTTCGCCTTCTTCTGGAACCTTGAGAAAAAAATGATGAGGCGTATGGGACTTGGGTTTTTACTCGCCCCCGAACCACCGGAAACCAGCCGGGACGAAGTGAGTTAAGCCTTCTGTGGATTTCTTTCGGCTTGCTTCCTTCTGAGGAGGAAGGTGTATATCCACATCAATGTAAATGAGGGGATCACATCCAGCCCCGGCAGCAACTCTTCCAAAAAAGCAACTACCCCGGCGATCTTTCCCTGACGTCCGGGATACAAACGGGTCATAAACCAACCGGCTACCGGTGCCCAGATCAGATCAAGAAATTCTCCCAGTCCGGGAAGGGCCAGCGACAACATGCCGATACCGTCCAGCAACAGGCCTATAAGGAGTTTTTTGTATTTCCCTTCCATGAAACCGCAGGATTTACTCAGTATAAAATCAGGAAAGATCTGAACCGATGAGTTTGAGGAATTCGTTTCGGGTTTCAATTTTTTCAAACTGTCCCCGGAATCCGGATGTGGTGGTCACGGAATTTTGTTTCTGTACCCCGCGCATCATCATGCACATATGGGCCGCCTCAATAACCACCGCAACTCCACGGGGTTTTAGGGTTTGGTTTATACACTCCACGATATCATCCGTAAGCCGCTCCTGCACCTGAAGCCTGCGGGCAAATACATCCACCACCCTCGGTATTTTGCTTAGCCCCACGATATTGCCATCGGGAATATAGGCCACATGGGCCTTCCCGAAAAACGGCAGCATATGATGTTCACACAGGGAATACATCTCGATATCCTTGATGATGACCATCTCGCTGTAAGTTTCCCTGAACATAGCGCTCTTTAGGATTTCCACGGCATCCTGCCGATACCCCTGGGTCAGGAACAACATGGCCTTGGCAGCCCGCTCCGGTGTCTTGAGCAGCCCTTCCCTTTGGGTGTCTTCCCCGATTTCATTGAGAATGCGCTCATAGAAGTTCCGCACTTCCTGTGTGATTTCTATATTGTATTCTTCCAGATACCTGTATGGTGCCATTTTCAAAGTTTTCTTTAAAGATGCTAAAAAATGGGGAAATGGCTTGGGATAGCACCAAATGAAAGGTTCAGTGCACCGGGCAGAAAGGCCCCTTCAAGTTTTGAAAGCTATTTTGACAAGTCTTGCCGAATCCGTACTTTCAGCCCTTAAAATCCTGCAATGATCCTGGCTGAAAACATTCATAAATCCTATGGTTCCGTAGAAGTTCTCAAAGGGGTGAGTCTGAAAATCGCCAAGGGAGAAATCGTATCGGTGGTGGGGGCTTCCGGGGCAGGTAAAACCACTCTGCTTCAGATACTCGGAACCCTGGATACTCCGAATCCGGGACAGCCCTGCCGCATCGAGATCAATGGACAGAACATCACGCAGCTCAGGGAAAAACAGCTCGCCAAATTCCGGAACGAACACATTGGCTTTATCTTCCAGTTCCACCAGTTGCTGCCCGAGTTTACGGCAATTGAAAACGTATGTATTCCCGCGTTTATAAATGATACCCCCCGGGCGGAGGCCGAGAAGCAGGCCGCAGAACTCATGGAATTCCTTGGCCTTGGCCACCGGCTGCACCATAAGCCGGCTGCCCTTTCGGGTGGGGAGCAGCAACGTATCGCCGTGGCACGAGCCCTGATCAACCAACCCTCCGTAGTCCTGGCCGACGAACCCAGCGGGAACCTTGACTCCACCAGTGCGGATCGGCTGCACCAGCTATTCTTTAAGCTCAGGGAGCGATTCGGGCAAACCTTCGTCATTGTCACCCACAATGAAGAACTGGCCGACATGGCGGACCGGAAACTCACCATGGTAGACGGACGGATTGTGGATGAAAATGGAGATTAGATCCCTGCTGGCCTTTTTAAAAGACCCCAGCTACCAGGTGGATCCCGAACCAGGCTGGCGGCACAGGATTCGGAGCACAGCACTCCTGCTCCCCTGGGCACTCGGGGTCGGTCTGGTCCTCGCCCTGCTTTTGGGGATAGTAGACACCCTGGGGCCGTGGGAACTGGATGAGCATATGATAGATGATCTCCTGTCGGATTATCCGGCCTCCTTCATCTTTTTGCTGGCGACCCTGGCCGCACCGGTTTTTGAAGAGCTCCTCTTTCGCGGCCCCCTTTGGTTCTTCAGGGATTCCCGGTTTTTCAAAACGGCCTTCTGGGGATTTACCCTTTTATTTGCCCTTGTTCACCTGAGCAACTTTCCGGGACTCCGGCAGGTTTGGTTCCTGGCACCTTTGTTGATCAGCCCGCAGTTCTGTCTCGGCATCTTTCTCGGGTTTATCCGGGTCCGCTGCGGACTCCTCTATGCCATGCTGTTCCACGCGGCATACAATGGAATACTCCTGGGGCCTGTCCTCCTACTATACCAGGTATCATGAAGAAATCTGAACTCAAGGCGTTCCTCGAGGAAAAAACCCTGCAGTACCAGCAGCCCGGATTCCTGAAAACTGACCCCATTCAAATCCCGCATGACTTCAATCGAAAGGAAGATATCGAAGTTTCCGGTTTTCTCACGGCGACCATCGCATGGGGGAACCGCCTCAGTATAATCCGGAGTGCCAGGCGGATGATGGCCTTGATGGACCATGCCCCTTATGACTTTGTGATGAATGCCGACAAGGCAGAACTGGAGCGACTGCAAGGGTTCGTGCACCGTACCTTTAATGGCCTGGACCTTCAGTGTTTCCTTCTCAGTCTCCGGCATCTCTATCTGGAATACGGGGGCCTGGAAAAGGTTTTTGTCGAGAACGCCCGCCCAAGCGGGCTACAGGAAGCCATTACGAAGGTACGGGGGCTTTTTTGTGAGGTCCCCCATCCCAAACGGAGCGAAAAACACTTTTCCGACCCTTCCCGGGGATCCGCCGCCAAACGTATCAACATGTTCCTGCGCTGGATGGTCCGCCCGGCGGATACCGGCGTGGATTTCGGGCTCTGGAAGGAGTTGGAACCCGCACAGCTCTCCTGCCCACTGGATGTGCATTCAGGTAAGGTGGCCCGCGCCCTAGGCCTGCTCAAGAGGAAGCAGAACGACGCCCGGGCTGTAGCCGAACTGGATGCCGCCCTGCGCAAACTCGATCCGGCGGACCCGGTCAAGTACGATTTTGCTCTCTTCGGACTGGGGGTTTTTGAAAAGTTTCAGTAAAGCGGTCAGCCACCAAATCCATAGCCTTCCGGAAGGTCAATGGGAACACTGCGTCCCCCCTCCCGGATGGAGCGGTAGATGGCTTCCACGATGATCATATCGCGTCGGCCCATCTCCCCTGGCGCCCGGTTGGGGGTCCCCTCCAGGATGTGCTTTGCAAAGTCATCCATCTGCAATTTCTGCTGGCTCTCGTGCGGAAAGGAGATAGGGCCCTGGGAAGTCCGACCGCTCAGGGGCCCGTAATTATTGGCCGGTTGCAATTCGAACCACCCCCGGTCACAGGAGCCGTAGAGGCGATTAGCCTGCGCGTTGTGGGAGGTCATCATCTGGCCGACGATGCCGTCCGGAAAATTGAACTGGGCAGTAATGGTCTCGTCTGTTTTTTTAAAATATTCAGGACGCGTACTGAATTCCTGGGCGCTGACCGAAACGGGGTTCCTCCCGCAGCTGTAGATACAACTCTGGATGGAATAAACCCCCATATTCATAAGGGCCCCTCCACCGGAAAGGTCCTTGTTCAATCGCCACTGGTCCGGGTTTCCCCTGGAAATATAGGCGGCATCTGCAGATACGAATCGAACCTCCCCGAAGGTCTTTTCACGTACTATTCGCTTTACTTCCCGGGTGTAGGGTTCCGATTGCAGGCGGTATCCGATTCCGAGCTTGACCCCTGCCTTTTTGCACGCCTCGATGATGGCATCGCACTGGGCCACGCTGAGGGCCATGGGTTTTTCACAAATCACGTGTTTCCCTGCCTGGGCCGCCCGGATGGAAAATTCCGTGTGCATGCTGTTGGGCAGGACCACATACACGATATCGATTGCATCGTCTGAGGCGATCTGATCAAAGTTTTCGTAATTATACACATGCTGCTCCCCTATTTTGTATTCACGCATCCACTTTTCGGCCTTGGCAGGCGTCCCGGTGACGATCCCGGCCAGGTAACAATGTCTGGTCTGCTGCAGGGACGGGGCCAGCTGATACGTACTGTAACTACCCAGGCCGACAAGAGC
>JARRQA010000075.1:0-14657 GCA_037382325.1 Robiginitalea sp. | reverse complement strand
AAAAGGGATACTGGAGGATATATGACCGGGTGGTACGGGATTCCCGCCTGGGTGGCTATGGAAAAATAAGTGTGGCAAAGGCTTTTGAAGTGTCTTCCAATACGGCTTTCGCCAAAATGATCCACGAAAACTACAAGGAACGTCCGGAGGATTTCGTAAACAGACTGAAGCGCATGAATCTTCACCAGGAGTTAGGGATGCCGATCAAGGGAGAAGGCAAACCGGTACTCCGGAGCCCGGGAGATAAAGGCTGGTCGGGTATATCCCTGGCCTGGATGTCCCATGGCTATGAGGTTTCCCTCACCCCTTTGCAGACCCTGGCCTACTATAATGCCATTGCCAATGACGGCGAATTGCTGCGGCCCCGGCTGATCGAGGAGGTCCGCGAGTGGAACCGGACCGTGCAGCGTTTTGACAAGGAAGTACTCAACCCCGCTATTTGCTCTCCGGAAACGGTTAAAAAAGTTCAGCAATTGCTTCGGAATGTAGTGGCTGAAAAGCACGGTACAGGCCATCGCCTGGATTCACCTTACCTGTCCCTGGCGGGAAAAACGGGGACTGCCCAAAAAAATTACGCTTCCCGCGATCCTGAAAAACTGGCCTATATCTCAACATTTGCCGGATACTTCCCGGCTGAGGATCCGCAGTATTCCTGTATAGTGGTCATCCACGAGCCGGATAAGAGTGTGGGCTATTACGGGGCTGATGTAGCAGGTCCGGTGTTTAAGTCCGTGGCACGAAAGATCATTTCAAACAAACCCCTGGAGTCGAAAATCGCTTCCCTTCAGGTGGAAACGGACCGCCTGCACCAGGCTTATGAGTCCTATTTCACTGCAGCCCGTAAAAAGCTGGACAAATTACCCGATTTGAGAGGACTGAGCGGGATGGATGCGGTTTCCCTCCTGGAAAACCTGGGGCTTCAGGTTGAGGTGCGCGGAAATGGCAAGGTAAAGAAACAATCCGTTTCCGTCGGGACGGATCTCAAGGAGGTGAAAAAAATAATTCTGGAACTCTCATGAAGCAGCTCAAGGACTTGTTGTTCGGGGTATCCCTGAAGGCAGTGAGTGGCTCCACCGCCATTGAGGTGGCTGACCTGTGCTTTGATTCCAGGAATATAAGCGACCGGGATGTGTTTATAGCCATCCGTGGTACGCAGGCAGATGGGCATGGCTTTATCGATAAGGCGCTGGACCAGGGTGCCATTGCGATTATCTGCGAGGCCCTTCCGCAAACTCTTGAGGATGGAGTGACCTATGTTGCCGTGGAAGACAGCCAGAAAGCACTTGCTGTGATGGCCGCCAATTTTTACGGGAACCCATCGCGGAACCTGAAAGTAGTAGGAGTGACGGGGACCAACGGGAAAACGACGGTCACCAGCCTGTTGTATGCCTTGTTCAAGGGGGCCGGCTATAAGGTGGGGCTCCTCAGTACCATCCGGATCCTCGTGGACGATACGGAATACGAAACCCGCCTGACCACGCCCGATGCCCTGACTATTAACAAGTATCTGGCTTTGATGAATGAAGCCGGGGTGGAATACTGTTTTATGGAAGTGAGCTCCCACGGCATCGCCCAGGGGAGGGCAGAGGGGCTGCATTTCAAAGGGGCAGTATTCACAAACCTCTCACACGACCACCTGGATTACCACGAGACCTTTGAGGAATACCGCAATACCAAGAAAAAACTATTTGACGGCCTTCCCAAGTCGGCCTTTGCGCTGACCAATGCCGACGACAGGAACGGATTGTTTATGATTCAGAATACCCGGGCCCATAAGTATACTTATGCGCTGAAATCCTATGCGGATTTCCGGGCCCAGGTCCTCGAACAGCAAATGGATGGCCAACTTCTCAAGATTGCCGAACAGGAAGTCTGGACCAAACTGATCGGGGAATTTAATGCCTATAACCTCCTGGCCATCTACGCGACCGCCTGCCTTATGGGACTGGAATCCCTTGAAATCCTGCAGGGGGTGAGCAATCTGAAAACCGTAGAAGGGAGGTTTCAGTATTACGTATCGAAAAAACGCATAACAGCGATAGTTGATTATGCCCATACGCCGGACGCTATTAAAAATGTGTTGAGTACAATCAACGCATTGAGGACTGGAAATGAGAACGTCATCACCGTTGTGGGGTGTGGTGGTGATCGTGACAAGTCTAAGCGTCCGGTCATGGGGCATATCGCTTCCGAAATGAGCAGTACTGCCATCTTCACTTCCGATAATCCCCGCTCGGAAGAACCCGTGACAATTATCCGGGAAATGGAGGCAGGGGTAGAACCCCAGAATACCCGGAAGGTTATTTCCATAGAGGATCGCAGGCAGGCCATTCGTACCGCATGCAAGCTTGCAGACCCGGGGGATATCATACTGATTGCGGGAAAGGGTCATGAAACGTATCAGGAGATACGGGGGGTGCGTACAGATTTTAACGATTATGAAATAGTCAAAGAGGAATTGGAAAAGCAGGCAACCAACGCCTGAGAAACGGATAAACCCAAGAAGGAGCCATGTTGTACTACTTATTCGAGTATTTGGAGAGCGAATACCAGCTTCCCGGGGCTACCCTCTTCCGTTTTCTCACCTTTCGGGCAGGGATGTCGGTGCTCCTTTCCCTTATCCTGGCTACCGTTTACGGAAAACAGCTCATCCGGTTGCTTCGCAAAAAGCAGGTCGGCGAGACGGTCCGGGACCTTGGCCTGGAAGGACAGCAGGAAAAAGAGGGAACTCCCACTATGGGGGGGATCCTCATCATCCTGGCTACCCTGATCCCCACCCTGCTCTTTGCGCGTCTGGATAATATCTATGTACTGCTGCTGATCGGCACCATGCTCTGGATGGGGGTCATCGGATTTATCGATGATTACATCAAAATCTTCAAAAGGAACAAAAAAGGCCTGCAGGGACGTTTCAAGATCCTTGGACAGGTAGTCCTCGGACTGATCGTCGGGGCCACGCTTTACTTCCACCCGGGGGTAACCGTCAAGGAAAGAAACTATTCTGTAATCACAGCAGAATTGGAATTACAGCAGGTGGAGGGCAGGGAAGCCAAATCCCTGATGACCAATGTGCCTTTCTTCAAGAACAACCAGCTGGATTACGCGAATTTGGTATCCTGGATCGGAGAGGGTGCTGAAAAATACGCCTGGATCTTATTTATCCCCATCGTGATTTTTATCATCACAGCGGTCTCCAACGGGGCCAACCTCACAGATGGGATCGACGGTCTTGCAGCCGGGTCTTCGGCAATTATCGTACTGACTCTCGGGATCTTTGCCTGGGTGTCCGGTAATGTGATCTTCTCGGACTACCTGGATATCTTCTTTATCCCCCGGGCGGGGGAACTCGTGGTATTCATAACGGCTTTTGTAGGGGCCCTGATCGGGTTCCTGTGGTACAACGCCTATCCGGCCCAGGTTTTTATGGGGGACACGGGCAGCCTGACCATCGGCGGGGTCATTGCGGTAATCGCTTTGATCGTCCGAAAGGAATTACTGATCCCGATCCTGTGCGGGATCTTTTTTGCGGAATCCCTTTCCGTGATGATGCAGGTAACCTATTTCAAATACACCAAACGGAGGTCCGGTGCGGGCAAAAGGATTTTTCTGATGGCACCCCTGCACCATCACTACCAGAAAAAGGGATACCACGAAAGCAAGATCGTAACCCGTTTCTGGATTATCGGGATCCTGCTGGCCATCGTAACGATAGTTACCCTTAAGGTCCGCTGATGAAGGTTACGGACGGAGGGAAGGCTGCAGGGGATACCAGGTTGAAGCGCGGCGGTTACCTGGTGGTCCTCGGAGGAGGGGAGAGTGGTACAGGCGCTGCGGTATTGGGAAAAAAGGAGGGGTATCAGGTTCTTGTTTCGGACCGGGGCCCCATAAGTGAAGCATACAAAGAAGTTCTTATACAGACTGGGATTGACTGGGAAGAAGGCGGGCATACCGCTGCGCGACTCCTTACCGCAGACCTTTGCGTGAAGAGCCCGGGCATACCGGATTCGGCACCCCTGCTGGTGCAGATGCGGGAGGCCGGAATTCCGATCCTCTCGGAAATTGAGTTCGGAAGCTGGTTTACCAGGGCCACGCTGATCGCGATTACCGGGAGCAACGGCAAGACCACTACGGCATTGCTAACCTACCACCTGTTGAAGGAAGGGGGGCTCGATGTGGGGCTGGCAGGTAACATCGGAGATAGTTTTGCCCTGATGGTAGCGAGGGAGCCACGGGAGTATTATGTGCTGGAGGTAAGTAGTTTTCAGTTGGACGGGATCCGGAGCTTCCATCCGCATATTTCGGTGATCACCAACATCACGGCGGATCACCTGGATCGCTACCAAAATAAGATGGAGCTCTATATCCGCGCCAAACTCCGAATCTTCGAAAACCAGACACCGGAAGACCATTTCATATACGATCTGGACGACCCGGTTCTTTCGGAGTGGATTAACCCCGGGGAGATCAGCCCCCGAACCTGGCCGTTTTCCCTGGAGAAACCCCTGTCAAAAGGAGCCTGTATAGAAGAAAATGAAATACAAATACGAACAGATAACACATTATTGAAAATGAATACGGATTCCCTGGCCCTGGAAGGGCGACACAACGTAAAGAATACCATGGCAGCGGCTACTGTGGCCCGTCTGCTGGGTATTCGAAAAGAAAGCATACGCGAGAGTGTAGCGAATTTCCAGGGGGTCCCGCACCGGTTGGAAAAGGTCCTGAAGATTCAGCATGTCCAGTACATCAACGATTCCAAGGCGACCAACGTAAACGCTACTTTTTACGCCCTGGACAGTATGACCACTCCTGTGGTCTGGATCGTGGGTGGGGTGGACAAAGGGAACGACTACCACTCCCTTCTTCCGCTGGTTCGTGAAAAGGTCAAGGCAATTATATGCCTGGGACTCGACAATTCCAGGATCCTGGAAACCTTCGGAAATGTAGTGGATCTGGTAGTGGAGACCTATGCGATGTCCGAGGCGGTAAAAGTGGCCTATAAGATAGCCGGAAGGGGAGATACGGTATTGCTTTCCCCGGCCTGTGCCAGCTTTGACCTGTTTGAAAATTACGAAGACCGCGGAGACCGGTTCAAGAATGCAGTTAAATCACTATGAGCGCAGGGAAAATCGTACATAACCTGGAAGGAGACAAGGCGATTTGGGCCGTGGTGGCCCTGCTGGCCCTGTTTTCCTTTCTGCCGGTCTACAGTGCCAGCAGTAACCTGGTTTATGTCGTAGGCAATGGTACCACCATGGGTCATTTGCTCAAGCACGGGCTGTTGCTCTTCCTCGGGTTCGGCATTATCTACGGGGTACATAAAATTCCCACCCATTATTTCAAGGGGCTTTCGATTATCGCCCTCCCGGTGGTGATCCTTTTACTGGTCTATACGCTGGCCCAGGGCACCACCATTGAAGGTGCCAACGCGAGTCGATGGATTCGTCTTCCCTTTGTGGGGATAACCTTCCAGACCTCCAACCTGGCGGCTGTAGTGCTCATGGTATACACGGCCCGCTACCTGACTAAGATAAAGGACCGGAAAATCCGGTTCTCCGAAAGTATTGTCCCCCTTTGGATCCCTGTGGGCCTTGTGTTGCTGCTTATCCTCCCGGCGAATTTTTCCACGGCTGCGATTTTATTTGCCATGGTCCTCACGCTCTGTTTTTTGGGGGCATATCCCCTGAAATACCTGGTGGGGATTGTCCTGGCCGGGATCGCTACCCTGGCGCTTTTTGTCTTGCTGGCCAAGGCCATGCCGGGGGTGTTCCCCAACCGGGTGGATACCTGGATCAACCGGGTGGAGCATTTCTGGGACGGCACCGACGGGGAAGGAGATTATCAGATAGAGAAGGCCAAGATAGCCATTGCCAGTGGGGGTGTGGTCGGCAACGGGGCCGGGAAAAGTGTCATGAAACACTTCCTGCCACAGAGCTCCTCTGATTTTATTTATGCCATCATCATTGAAGAATACGGCCTGGTGGGGGGCTTTCTGCTGATGTTCCTTTACCTGCTGCTACTGTTCCGCATTGTGGTGGTGGCCAATGCCAATGACTCTGTATTCGGAAAGTTACTCGTAATGGGGGTGGGGCTTCCAATTATTTTTCAGGCCCTGATCAATATGGCGGTGGCCGTGGAGCTCTTCCCGGTGACCGGGCAAACCCTGCCACTGATCAGCAGTGGCGGTACCTCTATCTGGATGACCTGCCTGGCCATTGGGGTAGTGTTGAGCGCGAGCCGGAAACCCAGGGAAATTGAATTGAAAACAGAAAACAAAGGGGAAGAAAACCCCCTGGAGGTGTTGAGTGGACAATTATAGGTTCTTACTGTCCGGGGGAGGCACCGGAGGACATATTTACCCGGCTGTGGCCATAGCCGATGAGCTCAGGCGGAGGCACCCGGATGCGACCTTTTTGTTCGTCGGGGCCAGGGACCGGATGGAAATGGAAAAAATACCCCAGGCGGGCTATGAGATCCGCGGTTTGTGGATCAGCGGCCTGGAACGTAAAATAAGCTGGAAAAACCTGGTTTTTCCACTAAAACTAATTGCAAGTCTGATGAAGGCAAATGCCATTGTACGGGAATTCAAACCACACCTGGTGATCGGGACCGGGGGGTTTGCCAGTGGACCGACCCTGAGGATGGCTGCTGCCAGAGGGATTCCCTGCGTCCTGCAGGAACAGAATTCCTTTGCTGGCATCACCAATAAGTGGCTGGCCAAAAGAGCATCCCGGGTATTTGTCGCCTATGACGGTATGGAGCAGTTTTTCCCGAAGGAAACCATTCGGCTGACGGGCAATCCGGTTCGCGATGAGCTGACAGCCCTGCCCCCGGACCGCAAAGCGGCCCGGATTTCCATGGGGCTGAAGCCGGCTCAAAAGACCCTTTTGGTGCTCGGGGGTAGCCTGGGTGCCCGGAGGATCAACCAGTTGGTTGAAAAAGAACTGGGATTCCTGGAGTCTCTGGGGATTCAGGTCCTTTGGCAGTGCGGCAAGGGATATTTCGAAACCTACCGGAAATACCAGTCCGATAAAGTTCAGGTACGTGCTTTTATCCGGGAAATGGGCTCGGCATTTGCCGCTGCAGACCTGATTATTTCCAGGGCAGGGGCTGGAGCCGTGTCAGAACTCTGTTTGGTGGGCAAGCCGGTTCTGTTTATCCCCTCCCCTAATGTGGCAGAGGACCACCAGCGGAAAAATGCTGAAGCCATTGTGGGCAGGAATGCGGCCGTCATGCTACAGGAATCGGAGCTGGATACGGCCTTTGAAAAGACATTCGGAGACCTGGTGGCAGATCCGGAGCGAATGACGCGACTGGGGGAAAATATCCGGGAGCTGGCCCTGCCGAATGCGACCCGGGACATCGTGGATGAGATCGAAAGATTGCTTGAGAAAAAATATGGAACTCGATAGGATACAAAGGGTGTATTTCATAGGCGCGGGAGGCATCGGGATGTCTGCCCTCGCACGCTATTTTATACGCCTGGGCAAGGAAGTGGCCGGATATGACCGTACGCCTTCCCCCTTGACTCGCGCCCTGGAATCCGAGGGTGTTGTCCTCCACTACGAGGACCGGGTTCAGGAGATACCCCCGGCTTTTATGAAGCACGAAGGAACTCTGGTGGTTTATACCCCGGCCGTACCTGCAAGCCACCGGGAACTCAATTATTTTATGCGGGAGGAATACCAGGTGAAAAAGCGGGCAGAAGTACTTGGGCTCATCAGTAAACACAGCCAATGCCTTGCAGTGGCTGGCACACACGGGAAAACCACGACTTCCTGTATTCTGGCTCATCTCCTGCGGAAGGCAGGATTGAAAATTACTGCCTTCCTCGGAGGGGTCTCTGAGGATTTCGGCAGCAATTTCCTGATGGAAGGTACCCGGTTTACAGTAGTGGAGGCAGATGAATTCGATCGATCCTTCCTTTGGTTGCAACCGGAGGTGGCCTGTATAACCTCTATGGATGCCGACCATCTCGATATCTACGGTTCCGGGGAAGCCCTCGAAGCTTCCTTTCACGCATTTGCCAGAAGGGTCCGTCCGGAGGGAAAACTCCTCGTTTGTAATGGCCTTCCCTCAGAAGGGCTAACCTATGGAATTGAGGACGATTCGGACTACTGCATCCGGAATATCCGGACGGGATCAGGTTGTTACCATTTCGATATTGAAACCCCTGATAAGACCTATACCGGGGTGCGTTTCTGCAAACCCGGGCACCATAACCTCCTTAATGCCCTGGTCTGGTCTATATAGACGATTATGCCCATCACCCTACAGAGATCGATGCGGTCTATCAGGCGATCCGCGAAATGCATCCGGGGAAGAAGGTGCTGGCGGTCTTTCAGCCACACCTGTATTCACGAACCCGTGATTTCGGTCCTGAATTCGCCCGGAGCCTGTCCCGTTTTGACGAGGTATGGTTACTGGATATCTATCCGGCCCGGGAGCAACCCATAGAGGGAATCGATTCCCGATGGCTGCTCAGCATGGTGGATAACCCCCGTAAAAAGTGGGTTTCGAAGGACCGTCTTATTGAAGAAATCAAAGAAGCCAATCCCGAGGTACTGGTTACCATGGGTGCAGGCGATATCGGCCTGCAGGCCGAACCCATACAAAATGCTTTATGTCATGCGAGTTAACTGGAATACTGTAAAACTGATAGCCCTGGTATGTAGCACCACCGCGCTTTATGCCTTTGCGGATGCGCGGAATTCAGGTCGTAAAATCCGCGATCTGCGCATTCATTTTGAGGAAGGGGAGAATCTGTATATGACCGAGAGTATGGTTAATAAATTGTTAATACAAAATTATGGGCCCCTCCGGAATATGCCTAAAGAAAGGGTAGTTTTGAATACTATAGAGTCGGTCCTGCAGACCCATGATATGGTAAAAGATGCCCAGGTTTACCTTACTGTCGATGGCGAACTTAACACGAAAATTACCCAGCGGCAACCTATCGGACGTGTAGCGGGAGAACGTTCATTCTACCTGGACGATCAAGGCCTTCAGATGCCCTTATCCCCGAACCATTCTGCACGTGTACCCATCATAACGGGCGAAATCACCGGCGAGACCCTGGAGGACGCCTATGTGATTTTACGATATATCAACCAGGATCCGTTTCTCAGTAAAAATGTGATTGGAATCCATATTCAGGGAGCGTCCGATTACCAGTTAAAATTCCGCCTGGAGCATTTTGTGGTGCGCCTCGGTGACGTGACGGACCTGGATGTAAAATTTCAGAATTTCAAGGCTTTTTACACAAAGGCCATTCAGGAGAATACCCTGTTGTCCTATCAGGTGGTAAGCCTTGAGTTCGAAAATCAGGTAGTTTGTACTAAAATTTAATTCAGCATGGAAGAAGCGAAGTATTCAGTAGGTCTTGATATCGGTACTACCAAAATTGTCGCCATTATTGGCAAGGAGAACGAATACGGTAAGATCGAGGTGCTGGGCATAGGCAGGTCCCGTAGCCTTGGTGGAACAGGCCGAGGCAAATTCCGGATTGAAGATTGGGTCGGTGACCGTCGGAATTGCGGGACAGCATATCCGGTCGCTGCAGCACAGCGATTACATTACCAGGCCCAACTCCGAAGAGGTCATAGGGGAAGAGGACCTGGAAAAGCTTTGCAATCAGGTATACAAACTGGTGATGCTCCCGGGAGAGGAAATCATCCATGTGCTTCCGCAGGAATACAAGGTGGACGGACAGGCCGAGATCAAACAGCCCATCGGAATGTACGGCGGGCGCCTGGAGGCCAATTTCCACGTGGTGGTGGGGCAGGTTTCCTCCATCAAGAATATCGGGCGCTGTATTAAAAGCGCCGGCCTGGACCTGGACAATATTACCCTGGAGCCCCTGGCATCTGCCAATGCGGTCCTGAGCCAGGAGGAAAAAGAGGCAGGGGTTGCCCTGATCGATATCGGAGGGGGTACCACGGACCTGGCGATCTTCAAGGATGGTATCATCCGGCATACTGCCGTTATTCCATTCGGGGGAAATGTGATCACAGAAGACATCAAGGAAGGCTGCTCCATCATCGAGAAGCAGGCGGAATTGCTGAAAATCAAATTCGGTTCTGCCTGGCCCGGGGAGAACAAAGACAATGAAATTGTCTCCATCCCGGGGCTCAGGGGAAGGGAACCCAAGGAGATTACCCTTAAAAACCTCTCAAAAATCATCCACGCCCGGGTAGTGGAGATCATCGAGCAGGTGTACCTGGAAATCAAGAACTACGGGCATGAGGAACAGAAGAAAAAACTCATCGGGGGCATTGTGCTAACCGGTGGGGGCAGCCAGTTGAAGCATCTCAAGCAGCTGGTGGAGTACATCACCGGTATGGATACCCGTATCGGCTTCCCCAATGAGCATCTGGCCGGGGATTCCGAAGCGGAAATCGCCAGCCCCACCTATGCCACTGCTGTGGGATTGCTGATGAATGCGGTGGAGAACAAGCATCGAAATGAACTGCGGAAGGAGTTGGAAGAGGAAGCCGGGGAAGCCGGCGAAATGGTTCTGGAGGAGTACGGGACTGAGGGAGGAGAGACTACTACCGTAAGGAAGGAACGCAAATCGGTCCTGGACCGTTGGGCGGATAAATTGAAAGAATTTTTGGACAATGCCGAATAACGGCCGACCAGCATATAGAAACAACCAGTAAAAGCACAAAAAAGAACGAAACATGGAAATGGATAATATCACTTTTGATTTACCCAAAAACCAAAGCAACGTGATCAAGGTAATCGGCGTTGGGGGAGGTGGAAGCAACGCGATCAACCACATGTTCCAGGCCGGGATCAACGGAGTGGATTTCGTTATCTGCAATACCGATGCACAGGCGCTTCAAAACAGTTCGGTGCCAAACAAGATACAGTTGGGGGTTTCCCTGACCGAAGGACTGGGAGCCGGGGCCAATCCCGAAATCGGGGAACAGGCTGCCCTGGAGAGCATGGAGGAGATCAAGCAAATGCTGTCCACCAATACCAAAATGGTTTTTGTGACAGCCGGTATGGGAGGCGGCACGGGTACCGGAGCTGCCCCGGTCATCGCCAAACAGGCGAAGGATATGGATATCCTGACGGTCGGCATAGTAACCATGCCCTTCCAGTTCGAAGGAAAAACGCGTTGTCATCAGGCCCAGAGGGGTATTGAGAAACTCCGGGGGAATGTGGATTCCCTGATTGTGATCAACAACAACAAGCTACGGGAAGTCTACGGGAACCTTGGGTTCAAGGCCGGGTTTGCCAAGGCAGATGAAGTTCTGGCCACCGCGGCCCGGGGAATCGCAGAGGTGATTACCCACCACTACACACAGAATATCGACCTAAGGGATGCCAAGACCGTCCTTTCAAACAGCGGGACAGCCATTATGGGATCCGCCTCCGCATCCGGTTCTTCAAGGGCACAGGAAGCCATCGTCAAGGCGCTGGATTCGCCCCTGCTCAACGACAATAAAATCACGGGTGCCAAGAACGTTCTCCTGCTCATCGTCTCGGGCTCCCAGGAGATCACTATTGATGAAATCGGAGAGATCAACGACCACATCCAGATTGAGGCTGGCCACAGCGCCAATATCATCATGGGGGTTGGCGAAGACGAAAGCCTCGGAGAGGCCATAGCCGTAACGGTTATTGCCACCGGGTTCAATATGGACCAGCAGGATGAGATTGTCAATACAGAATCCAAAAAGATCATCCATACCCTCGAAGACGAGCAGAAAGCCCAGCAGGACCTGAGCGAACCCAGGGTAGTCCATACTCTGGATGTAGGCGAGGAAGAGGCGGTGGAGGAAGTTTCCGGCAACGATATGGAACTTATCCCCACCACACAGTATATCAGGAGTTTTAATGTATTCTACGAGGAAGTAGTGGCTGAACCCCTGGAATCCGACGAGGAATTCGTCATAGTAGACTCTAAAGAGTTCATCCGGGACATCGAAGTCGTGGACCCGGAAGAGGTCTCCGCAAAAGGGGTGGAAGAAGACCAGTTCACCCTGGCCTTTGACATGCCGCTCGAAGATAAGAATGAGGAGGAAGTCCCTGAGGAAAATACCCGGGACAATGTCATTACTTTTGACCTGGACGAGGATATCCGGGAAATTGATGTGCGCGAGCATGTCGAGATCTCCCCGGTACTGGAATACCGGAAGGAAGGCGAGACCAGATACAGCCTGGATGAATACCTGGAATTGGAAAAGAAACTGACCGGGGCCACTTCCAAGGCGGAGTATTACGATCCCAAGCTTTCCGGGGACGAACTGGTTTTTGAGAAAAAAGTGATCGACAAACCGGAGAACCCGGCAGATCCGGAATCCCAGGAACCGACAGACCGGCCCATTTCCGAAATCCTGAGAGAACGGGCAGACGAACGCCGCAGAAAACTGAAAGACTTCAACTACAAGTTCCAGCACAACCGGTCCAATATCGAGGATATTGAAAAGGAGCCAGCCTACAAAAGGCAGGGCGTGGACCTGAAAGGAACGGACCCTGTCCGGTAGTAAAACCCAAACCCGGGAAGCTTAAGCTTCTCGGGTTAATTTTTTATCTTCGTACGCCTTTTAAAAGCTGCAAATATGAGTTTACAAGATCAGGTAATGCAAGAAATGAAGACGGCCATGAAAGCCAAGGATACGGTTACCCTGGAATCCCTCAGGGCCATTAAATCTGCCCTGCTACTGGCCAGGACAGAAAAGGGAGGGGGCAAAGCGCTCAGCGAGGCGGATGAAGTGGCCCTGGTACAGAAACTGGTCAAGCAGCGCAAAGACAGCGCTGCTATCTATAAAGAGCAGGGCAGGGAAGATCTGGCGGGCCCGGAACTGGAACAGGTGGCTGTACTGGAACGTTTTCTTCCGGAACAACTCTCTGAGGAGGAGGTCCAGAAGGAAGTGGCCGATACAATCAATTCCCTTGGGGCAACCGATATGAAGGATATGGGCAGGGTGATGGGGGCCCTAACCCAAAAACTGGCTGGAAAGGCAGATGGCAAGACGATAGCTGCCATGGTGCGCCAACAACTCAGTCAATAGTTGATGAAGGACCACGAGGGTATCCGTATGCGACTGGTGGAGGCAATAGACAAAGCCCGGCGGAAAGTGGCGCGGTATGCGTCTCTTACCGATCCGATTGCTCCGGACAATGCCATTGGCAGGGTTTCCCGAATGGATGCCATCAACAACAAAGCCGTAACCGATGCGGCCCTCCGAAAGGCCCGGGAGCATTTGTCAGGCCTTGAGTTTCATCTGCAGGCCCTTGGCACAAAGGATTTTGCTTCCTGTCGCAACTGCGGGGCTTCCATTCCAATTGAGCGAATCCTCTTGGCACCTGAAAGCAGATTTTGTGTAAATTGCGCCCGCAGGTAAGGCCGCGTAGTTCAACTGGATAGAATATCAGATTTCGGCTCTGAGGGTTGGGGGTTCGAATCCTCCCGCGGTCACTAGGAACTTTTTATTTGAATTCGAAAAGCCTTAAAATCAATGATTTAAGGCTTTTTTCATTTTCGTTAATTCTGTTTGACATCAAAAATACTCACTGAGAAGGTGAACAATTCGGTGAACAGTTCACTACGCTGGTGAACAACTCACCGGCTGCGGATGAATATTTGAGAATGAGCCAGGATCCATAGAAAAAAGTAGTACCTTTTCTGTGATTTGGCTCCGAAAACAGTACCTATGAGTGAGTCATTCAGTGTGCACTTCTTTGCACGAAAATCCAGAACCAAGAACGATACCCTCCTCGACATTTACGTTCGCGTTACTGTAAAAGGTAGAAGGGCTGAAATCAGTCTTCAAAGAAAAACACCCAAAGCCTCCTGGAACTCTGTTTCAGGCAGGGCCAACGGAACAAAGGCTTCGATTCGGACTTTAAATAGGTATCTCGATGATGTCCAGGCCAAACTCCTGGCTATTCAAGGCAACTATGTTTTAAAGGGCAGGCCGTATACGGCCCGGATGATCAAGGAAGAGTTCTTAGGAGAGCCTAACAAGCTTAAAACGTTACTAAAGCTATACGAGGAGCACAATGGGGAAATTGAGCTCCTCGTTGGTAAGGAATATTCCCATGGCGGGTATCTCAGGCATACCCGTACACGAAGGCATCTTGCATCCTTTATAGCCAGTGAATACAAAAAAGATGACATCCCCCTGGTGGATTTAGATCTTCGTTTTATTCATCGCTTTGAGCATTATTTAAAGGTGCTTAAAATCGGCCGCCAGAATACGGTGACCAAGTACATTACGAACCTAAAAAAGATCGTGCGTATTGCCTATGCCCATGGATTCATTGACAAAGATCCCTTCCTGAACTGGAAAGCCAAGTGGAAACCCGTAACGCGGGAGGCACTTACCGAGCACGAATTAAAAAAGCTTATTAATAAGGACTTTGAAATTCCGCGCCTTAATCAGGTGCGGGATATCTTTCTATTCTGCTGTTTTACCGGGCTGTCATACTCAGATGTCAAGCGATTATCCACGGATCATATCGTGATTGGAATGGACGGGCAGCGATGGATCAAAACCAACCGCTCAAAAACCAATACCCGGAGCAGCGTTCCCATCCTTCCTATGGCGGAGGAGATCCTAAAAAATTATCAGGATCATCCAAAGCTCGCGGGAACGAATATACTCCTGCCGGTTCTCAGCAATCAAAAGCTCAATGCCTAT
>JARRQA010000074.1:16238-24605 GCA_037382325.1 Robiginitalea sp. | reverse complement strand
CTTACAAACTTCTTATAAGAAAATCCTGGCCGATACCATTACTCCGGTCAGCGTGTACCTGAAAATACGGGATCGTTTTCCAGGGAGCATCCTGCTGGAGAGTAGTGACTACCATGCCAATGACAACTCATTCTCCTACATCTGTTGTAACCCCATCGCCAGTATCCGGGTGGAGGAGGGCATGTTGCTCGAGGAATTCCCGGACGGTAGCTCGAGGAGCGTGAAAATCACCCCGGAAACCGATCTGCCTATGAAAATCCAGGAATTCGCCGGGAGGTTCAGCGTGGAAGACCGCGGATTCAAATTCATAAACAACGGGTTGTTCGGGTATATCGCCTATGATGCCGTGCAGTTTTTTGAGGATATCGAAATATCCAAAAAATCGGATTCTCCAAAAATCCCTGACCTCCTTTACAAGGTATATCGCAACATCATCGCGATCGACCATTTCAAGAACGAAGCTTACCTGTTCGCCCACAGTTTTGACGGAACGGACAACCTGGAGGAGCTCGAGCAGATCCTCTCTATTCAGACGTTTGCCACCTATCGATTTCGGCGCGAAGGGCCCCGGGGCAGCAACCTGGAGGATAAAGACTACCTGGAGCAGGTGGAATTGGCAAAAAAACACTGCGCTCGGGGCGATGTTTTCCAACTGGTCCTTTCCAGGCGGTTCAGCCAGTCTTTCAAAGGGGACGAGTTTAATGTCTACCGTGCCCTTCGCTCCATCAACCCCTCCCCTTACCTGTTTTATTTTGACTACGGCGACTTCAAGATTTTTGGCAGTTCTCCGGAAGCCCAGCTGGTGGTGAAAGAGGGAAAAGCCGAAATCCACCCGATTGCGGGGACCTTTCGCCGAACAGGGAATGATGAAGAGGATGCCCAACTCGCAAAAAAACTGGCTGCCGACCGCAAAGAAAACAGCGAACACGTGATGCTCGTGGACCTGGCCCGGAACGACCTGAGCCGAAACGGACATGCCGTGGCCGTGGAAACCTACAGGGAGGTCCAGTATTTTTCTCACGTCATCCACCTGGTCTCCAAGGTCACCGGCCAGATCAAGGAAAACACTCCGACCATGAAAGTGGTGGCAGACACTTTTCCGGCCGGCACCCTCAGCGGGGCCCCGAAGCACCGTGCCATGCAGCTGATAGAAGCCTATGAGAAGACCTCAAGGGGCTATTACGGGGGAGCCATCGGGTTTATGGCATTTGACGGGGATTTCAACCACGCCATCATGATACGGACCTTCCTGAGCAAAAACCACCGTCTTTATTACCAGGCGGGAGCGGGGCTGGTGGCCGCCTCAGACCCGGAAGCCGAACTCCAGGAAACCTACAACAAGCTGGGAGCCCTGAGCAAGGCTCTGGAAATCGCCGAAGCCCTCAAGAGATGAAAGAAGTACTGGTCATCGATAATTACGACAGCTTTACCTACAACCTGGTACATTACTTAGAAGAACTCGGGTGCCGGGTACTGGTACGCAGGAATGACCAACTGCAGTTGGAGGAGGTAGCCCCGTTCTCTGACATCGTGCTCTCCCCGGGCCCCGGCATCCCCGAAGAAGCGGGCCTTCTCAAAGCGATCATAAAGCGTTATGCCCCTGACAAACGCATTTTCGGGGTATGTTTGGGGCAACAGGCCATCGCCGAGGTCTTCGGAGGGAAACTGGTCAACCTGGAGCAGGTCTACCACGGGGTTGCCACCACGGTTACGGTGCTGGGGGACGATGTCCTGTACCGGGAGCTTCCTGAAACACTGGAAGTGGGCAGGTACCACTCCTGGGTAGTGCATCCTGACCTGCCCCCCTGCCTGGAAGTCACTGCAGTCGATGAAGGAGGAGCGGTAATGTCCCTCCGCCACCGGGAATACGACCTCCGGGCGGTACAGTTCCACCCCGAATCCGTTTTGACCCCGGAGGGTAAAAAAATGTTGTCCAACTGGTTAAACGCCACCCCATGAAAGAAATCCTGAACAAACTGATCGGGCACCAGATGCTGAGCCGGGAAGAATCCAGGCAGGTTCTGATCGAAATGGCCAATGGCACGTACAACCCCAGCCAGACCGCCTCCTTTCTCACCGTTTACATGATGCGCAGCGTCACCACCGAGGAGCTTGAAGGCTTCCGGGACGCGCTGCTGGAGCTCTGCCATGCCGTCGACCTTTCAGACTATGAACCCATCGACCTCTGCGGGACCGGCGGGGACGGGAAGAACACTTTCAACATATCCACTCTGGCTTCTTTCGTGTCCGCAGGGGCCGGGATCCCCGTGGCGAAACATGGGAACTACGGGGTATCTTCCACCTGTGGGAGCAGCAACGTCCTGGAATTTCTCGGAATCCGCTTCAGCCGGGAGGAAGATTTCCTGAGGCGCTGCATGGATGAAGCGGGAATCTGTATCCTTCATGCCCCCCTTTTCCACCCTGCCATGAAACAGGTGGCCCCCATCCGACGCGAATTGGGCGTAAAAACCTTTTTCAACATGCTGGGCCCTATGGTTAACCCCTCCTTTCCAAAATACCAGATGGTTGGGGTCTTCAACCTGGAGCTGGCACGCATGTACGGGTACCTCTATCAGAACACCGATAAAACCTTCAGCATCCTGCATGCCCTGGACGGATATGATGAAATTTCCCTTACCGGAGATACCAAGGTAATAGGCAATTCCATGGAGTCAGTGCTCCGGCCGGAAGACCTCCGGTTGCAGCCTCTCAAGCCGGATGAGATCTACGGGGGGGAAACCGTGGCGGAAGCCGCAGGTATCTTTACAAATGTCTTGCAGGGCACGGGCACCGCTGCCCAGGAGGCGGTGGTTTGCGCCAATGCAGGGGTGGCCATTGCCACCGCCAGGGGAATTTCGCCCAGGGAAGGATATGAGAAAGCCAGAGAATCCCTGAGCAGTGGGAAAGCCTTCAGGGCATTTAAACGCTTACAGGAACTCAGCGCCTGAAATTTAATCTTGCGTCATGAATATTCTCGATAAGATCATCCTGGATAAAAAAGCAGAGGTAGGGCTTAAGAAAAAGGTGTTGCCGGAATCCGCTCTGGAAGACTTCGGCCTTATGGCACGGGAGACCCGATCGCTGAAACAAATGCTGCTAAGCAAGTCCACCGGGATAATCGCCGAACACAAAAGGCGGTCTCCTTCCAGGTCGGTGATCAACCAGGGATGCACCGTTTCCGGGGTGGTAAAGGGATATGAGGAAGCCGGGGCTGCTGGCATATCCGTCCTGACCGACGGAAAATATTTTGGGGGCTCCCTGGAAGATCTGCTCCTGGCGCGGGCGAGCACAGACCTGCCCCTGCTGCGCAAGGAATTCATCGTGGATCCCTACCAGGTCCTGGAGGCCAAAGCCTACGGGGCGGACGCCATCCTGCTGATCGCAGCGGTACTGTCCGAGGCCGAGCTGGCCTTCCTGAGTGAAAAAGCGCACATCCTGGGACTCGAGGTTTTGCTCGAAGTCCATAATGAAGCGGAACTAGAACAATCCCTGAAGGCGGGAGCAGACCTAATCGGGGTGAACAACCGGAACCTGAAGACCTTCGAGGTGAGCCTGCAAACCAGCAGGGAATTGGTTTCCCGCATCCCGGATACGGTGGGAAAGGTTTCCGAAAGCGGGTTGGGCAACCCCCGCCAGCTAACCGAACTGAAAGCACTTGGCTATCATGGATTCCTGATGGGGGAATCCTTTATGAAAGAAGAGGATCCCGGGAGCGCCCTGTCGGCCCTGCTAACTGAAATGGACGGATGAAACTGAAAGTCTGCGGCATGCACCACAATACGCTGGAGGTGGCCTCCCTTGAGCCGGACTACCTGGGCTTTATCTTCTGGGAGGGAAGCCCACGGCATTATGCAAAGGCCGGGATCCCGGATTTGCCCGGGGGAATCACCCGGGTTGGTGTGTTTGTGGATGCTCCAGTGGATTACATTTTAGATAAGGTCGTGGCGTTTGGCCTTGGAGCCGTGCAACTGCACGGGAAGGAATCCCCGGAGTACTGTAAGGAGCTGGGTAAGGCCCTGCAACGGATTCCCGGGTCCGTGGAACGGATCAAAGCCTTCCCGGTGGGGGACAGTTTCGACTTTTCCTCCCTGGAACCCTACCTTCCGGTTTCGGACTATTTCCTTTTCGATACCAAGGGAATCCTTCCGGGGGGCAATGGACGGACGTTTGACTGGACCCTGCTTCAGGCGTATCCTTTTGAACATCCTTTTTTCCTGAGTGGCGGGATCGGCGAAGCACATTGTGAAAAACTCCTGGGTTTTGTACGGAGCCCCCAGAGCCGGCATTGCCATGCCCTTGATGTGAACAGCGCCTTTGAAACCCGGCCCGGGGAGAAGGACACAGAGGCCCTGAAACGGTTCCGCCAGTGCGGGTTCTGGAAGGATATGGAAACGGATTAAAAGTTGAAAAATGAGTAAGGAAGCACCAATGAAAAGCTATCATGCCGATAAGGATGGTTTTTACGGCCCTTTTGGGGGAGCGTTCATCCCGGAAATGCTCTACCCGAATGTGGCAGAGCTCAGGAGCAACTACCTCCGAATCATGGAGAGCTCGGATTTCCAGAAGGAATTTCGAAAGTTGCTCCGGGATTACGTCGGGAGGCCAACCCCCCTGTACCATGCCAGGCGGCTTTCAGAAAAATACGGCTGCCGCATCTATCTGAAACGGGAGGACCTCTGCCATACAGGTGCGCACAAGGTCAACAATACCATCGGGCAGATCCTGCTGGCTCAAAAACTGGGAAAAAAGCGGATCATTGCAGAAACCGGGGCTGGTCAGCACGGGGTGGCAACGGCCACAGTCTGTGCCCTGATGGGGCTGCCCTGTATCGTATATATGGGAGAAGTAGACATTGCCCGACAGGCCCCCAATGTGGCCCGGATGAAACTGCTGGGGGCTGAAGTCCGGGCGGCGCGCTCCGGGAGCCGCACCTTGAAGGATGCCACCAACGAAGCCATCCGGGACTGGATCAACAACCCGGAGGACACGCATTACATCATCGGTTCCGTAGTGGGGCCCCACCCCTACCCGGATATGGTCGCCCGTTTCCAGGCGGTGATCTCGGAAGAAATCCAGGTGCAACTCAAAGAACAGGAAGGAAGAGAAGCCCCGGATTATCTGATTGCCTGTGTGGGAGGTGGCAGCAATGCCGCCGGAGCCTATTACCATTATCTGGACCAGGAAGCCGTTGGCATAATTGCCGTGGAGGCAGCGGGCCGCGGAATCCACAGTGGGGAGAGTGCCGCCACTTCGGCCCTGGGCCGGACCGGGATCATCCATGGAAGCAAGACCCTGCTCATGCAGACCGACGACGGGCAGATCACCGAGCCCTATTCGATTTCAGCAGGCCTGGATTATCCGGGCATAGGCCCCATGCATGCATACCTGTATACGTCCGGTCGGGGGGAGTTCCACTCCATCACAGATGATCAGGCCATGGAGGCAGGGCGTGAGCTGGCCGCCCTGGAAGGGATCATCCCGGCTATTGAAACCTCACATGCCTTTGCGGTCCTGCGAAAAAGAGAATTCCGGCCTGAGGACCTCCTTGTCTTTAACCTGTCCGGCAGGGGGGACAAGGACCTCCAAACCTATATCGATTATTTCGACCTCTAAGCCTGAGATGCCATGAATAAAAGAAAGACAATAACGCATAACCGTATCGGGGAAGCCCTTAAAAAAGAAGGGCCGTTGCTGTCCATTTACTTCACGGCGGGGTTTCCCGAACTCGGGGACACCCTTCCCGTGCTCAGGCAATTGCAGGCAAGCGGGGTGGATATGGTGGAGATCGGTTTACCCTTCAGCGATCCGTTGGCGGATGGGCCCACCATACAGGAGAGTTCCACTGCGGCCCTGAAAAACGGGATGCACACGGCCCTCCTCTTTGAGCAGCTCAAGGAGGTGCGAGACGAAATCCACCTGCCGCTGATCCTGATGGGCTATTTCAACCCGGTGCTGCAGTTCGGGGTGGAAGCTTTTTGCCGTAAGTGCCAGGAGGTTGGCATCGACGGGCTGATCCTCCCGGACCTCCCACTGGAGATCTTCCAGCGGGAATACCGGGAAATCATGGACCGTTACGGGCTTCGGATGATCTTCCTGATTACCCCCCAAACCTCTGAGGAACGGATCCGGAAGATCGATGCGGCCTCCGATTCCTTTATTTACATGGTGAGTTCCGCCAGTACCACCGGGGCAAAGGAAGGTTTCGGCCCCGAACAGACAGCCTACTTTCAGCGGATTGCCGCCATGGGCCTTTCCAACCCGCAAATTGTGGGCTTTGGGATCAGCAACGCATCCACCTTCCGCCAGGCGACGAAGGATGCCAGGGGAGCCATTATAGGGTCCGCGTTGATCAGGCACCTTTCCCAGCACGGCCCTGGGGGAATCCCTACCTTAGTAAAAAGCATCCGACCTTGAAAGCCTTTATAGACGATTGGAGACTGGTTATCTTCCTTTGCCTGACGCTCGGGCTGGCACCCTATTTCCCCGAACCCCACCTTTGGGGGAAGCTCAGATGGGTGGCCGGCGGGGCCAGGGGGATGGCCCCGATCGACTGGTTTGACCTTCTGTTTCACGGAGTCCCCTGGCTGCTGCTGATCCGGTTGGTGATCCTGAAAGTAAGGCTGCCCCGCTGACCGTGCCTCCACATAGAAATCCCTTGCCCAATTTTGTGCAGAATTCTTTAGCTTTAGCCTCTAAACTCATTGCCACATGCGCACATTTATCTGTACCCTGATTCTCTGTTCACTCAGTATCGGACAGGCCCAGGAAGCCGCGGATTTCAAAGCCCAGGTCCGCCATACCATTGACGAACTCGTCGATTTCGTATCCATTCCGAATGATGCCCTGAATTCGTCGGATATCAACCGGAACATCCGCTGGCTTTCGGAGAAATTCAGCCAGCGCGGATTCAATACCTCCGTCCTTCCCACCGAAGGACAGCCCCTGTTTTTTGCCGCCCTTCCCATGAAGGCGGACAAACCTACCCTCCTGTTCTACATGCATTTCGACGGACAGTCTGTGGACCCCTCCAAATGGGAACAGCAAAACCCCTACAAAGCGGTCCTGAAATCCCCGGATGGATCCGGGTGGAAGGTACAGGCCTTTGAGGAACTCAACGAGGATATCCCATATGACTGGCGGCTTTTCGGCCGGTCCACCTCGGATGACAAAGGTCCCATTGTAATGTTCCTGAACACCATGGACCTCATCGGGAAAAGCGGGAAGGAAATGCCCTTCAACGTCAAGGTAATCCTGGACGGCGAAGAAGAAAAAAGCAGTAAGCCCCTGCCTGCGGCAGTTGCACAGTATCGCGAGCTGCTGGAGGCAGATTACCTCATTATCTCAGATGGCCCGGTTCATGTCTCCGGACAACCCACAGTGGTCTACGGTTGCCGTGGGATTACTTCCATGACCCTTACCACATATGGCCCGGTACGCCCGCAACACAGCGGACACTATGGGAATTACGCCCCAAACCCCGGTTTCCGCATGGCGGAAATCCTGGCGAGCATGAAGGACGAAGACGGGAGGGTACTTATCCCAGGGTATTACGACGGTATTGTGCTTGATGAATCCGTACAGGAAGTACTCCGGGCCGTACCGGATAACCCGGAGGAGATCCATTCGCTGCTGCAGATCAAATCTCCTGAAAAGGTCGGGGGCTACTATCAGGAAGCCCTGCAATATCCCTCCCTGAACGTACGGGGCCTGTCTTCCGGATGGGTGGGGCCTGAGGCCCGGACCATCGTCCCGGCCACAGCCACTGCCGAACTCGACCTGCGGCTGGTTCCGGAAACGGATGGCAACCGCCTGAAGGGCCTGGTCAAAAAACACCTGGAAAGCCTGGGCTACCGGATCACGGATACCCTACCCACGGCCGAAATGCGCGCCAGCTATGACAAGTGGGTCACCGTAACCGAGGGCAGCGTTACCGATGCCTTCAGGACCCCCCTGGAAAATCCCTTCGGGAACCACCTGGTGCAGCTCCTGAATAACACCTTCGGACAGCCCGTGGTCCAGGTACGTATCATGGGGGGGACGGTACCTATCGCCCCCTTTATCAACGCCCTGGATATCCCGGCTTTTCTGCTTCCCCTGGTGAACCCCGACAACAACCAGCACAGCCCCAATGAAAACCTGAAGCTGGGCCAGATTGACTATGGCATCAAAGCCTTGTTTGCCCTGCTGAAAACCCCTGCTGAAAAGTAAAAACCCGAATCCTTCCAGATCCGGGTTCTTCGGCCACAGGCCGCCGTGGCCCTGAAGAAAATGCTGTTCAGAGTTCCAGATCGCCGTTCTGATAAATGGACACCGTACCGCTGTCCTCATTGCTTACGATTAGTAAGGCCTTGCCAGTGGGGCTGTGTT
>JARRQA010000074.1:0-16195 GCA_037382325.1 Robiginitalea sp. | reverse complement strand
CTGGCGCCTCATCCACACCAATATTAGAAAGTATTTGAAGGAATCTGGGGCGGTAGGGATTGCTGATGTCATAAACCAGGACCTGATCGGTGCGCTCCAGCCCGACAAACAAGAGCCATTTATTATTCCTCAGTTGAAGGATTGCGACTGACTCCGGCTCCCCCCCTTTGGCATCACTGCGACCGTCGTTATCATTGAATCGGTCCGGGGTCAATCGCAGCGTTTGTTGCCCGATGTCATTTCCGCTGTCGTAGATTAGCTGTCCGGTTTCCGACCAAATGCTAAACGAACGGGCTCCATAGCTGTAGAGTTCATCGTAATCTCCATCTCCATCTGGGTCACCCAGAGTCGTTGTGATTTCCAGCCTACCCAGATTCTCTTCTAACTGTAAGTCCGCTGCATTTGGAAAAGCAATGGGATCCAGAACGAGATCCTCAATGCGCTCTTCTTCCGAAAACGCGTCGTAATCCCGGGCATCTCCCTCGTTTGCGGTAACTATGATTCCCTGTCCCTTTATATTAGCATAGGCTATACCGTCTGGCTGGTGCATCCCAAAGGCAGGAACGGTTCTCAACTCTTTGATCCCATCCCTATCACTCGGATCGATGGAGTTGAAAGGGTCACTGTAGTCTTTAAATCCGAGTGGATAAATATCCTCAATAATTCCTGCATCAATATTAACAAGAGCCAGTCCATTGTTTTCCTGCAGGCTCACCCAGGCAAATTTGGAATCATCGGATACGGCTATATATTCAGGCTCAACATTCTTAGGCAAACTTAGGTCAAATCCATCAGGTCCAAAGACCCTGAATCCATTATCTTCGAGATCTGGGGAAAAACTAAATCCCGAAAAATCAGCCGTAGTAACACTTAAGGAAGGATAATCAATGATACTCACAGAACCTTCCGGATCAGTACTCCAATCATCACTTGGTTCCCCTTCATTGGCGACGAGTATTTTTTTACCGTCAGGGGTAAAGGTTACCATATCCGGTAGGGGTCCAACCGTAATTGCCCCGCCAATTTGACTCAGGGTTGATGCTTCAAAAAGAAGTACACTACCCGGATCCTGGGTGGGATCGGCCGCAACAGCAACGGCAATAACACCTTCATTGTTAGATGCCACACTTGTAGGAGCCCCTCCGAGTCCTGAAATCGTTCCAACGGATACAGGTGAACCCAAATCTGAAATATCGTAGACATTCACTCCATCGATTGTAGAATTTACAGTGAAAAGTCTATTGCTCAAGGGGTCAAAGGCAGAAATCTCAGCAGCCCCTTCGCCACCAGGAATTTCTATATTTTGAACGAGTTGGAAGCTCTTGCTGTTGCGTTCGGGTCCAATGCCTTTTCCTTTCCCGGAAACAGCAGACAATTCCTCTAAATCAGGATCCTTCGCACAGGAAGCGAATAAAAAAGCAGTAAACAGTGCTAATAACGTTAGTGTTTTTAGTGTTCTCATGGGGTATATTGTTTAGTCCCCCAAGAAACACCTAATGCTTCACATAAACGTTTCTGAAATTTAAACGATGTTTTAAGAAGCGGATACTTGTGTTAGGAAATCATTACGCTGCAGGAAACCACTTATAGCTTCCTGTAGCAACTTCTACCGAAAGCAGCTGGATATCCCTTTAAAACTCCTTGGTATGGGTTCAAGCCGAATTCCGGCTGGCATTGATGTTCCCGTACAGGGAGCGCGTTACGATTTTTTCATAGAGTTCGCGGTTCGCAGTACCCTCCCCTATCTTCTGGAGCGCGTACTGTTGTATGACCAGCAGGGGCAGTACAATCCGTTCCCGGATCTTGATGGATTCGCGGGATACCAGCTCATCCTCCATCAACACCTCGTAGCCGGAAACCTGCAGTAGCAGCTCCCTGGAAAGCAGGTACTCCTGATGCAGGATGTTCCAGAACTCCGCGTACTCGGGGTCGTCCTTCATATAACTGGTGAGTTCAAAATAGGACTTGGTCAGGGACATCATGCTGTTGAGCATCAGGGCCTTGAAAAAAGCCACTTCCCGGAACAAAGCCTGCAACTCCGCCATGCGTCCCTCCTCCTTCAGGGCATTGAGTGCCGTTCCGATACCGAAATACCCGGGTACGTTCTGTTTGAGCTGGCTCCAGGAACCCACGAAGGAAATGGCGCGCAGGTCGGAGAGTTCCAGCTTCTCTTTGTTCCCCCGTTTTCCGGGCCGGCTCCCGATATTCGCGTTGCTGTAATACTTCAGTGTACTGCGGTGTTCCAGGTACGACACAAACTTCTCGTGGTTCTTCAGGTCCGTGTATTTGCGATAGCTGATCTCTGAGAGTTTTTCGATCAGGTCCCGCTGCTGGGGGGTGATGATGTTTTCCTTCCCGAAGATCGCATTGGACAGCCCGGCGGTGAGCAGTTGTTCGCTGTTGTGCATAAATTGTTCGCGGGTGCCAAACGTGCTGGTGATGGTTTGTCCCTGAACGGTCAGCTGGATTTCGTGATTGGCAATTTCAGGGGTATGGGCTGCGTAAAAACGGTGGGTTTTTCCCCCGCCCCTTGCGGGCGGTCCTCCGCGTCCGTCGAAGAAAATAGCCCTGATGCCATGCTGGCGACAGACTTTGGACAGGGTTTCCTTGGTCCTGAAGATCGACCAGTTCGCCTTCAGATAGCCCCCGTCTTTGGTCCCGTCTGAAAATCCGAGCATAATGGTCTGCACCTCACTCCGGCTCCGAAGGTGTTCCCGATAGGCGGGCAGGGCAAAAAGGGTCTGCATGATAGCTTCCGCCCCCGTCATCCCCTTCATGGTCTCAAAGAGGGGCACGATATCGAAGGTGATCTCTTTGTCGTTCCAGCCACACCAGCGAAACAGGCCATATACAAACAGGACCGACCAGATATCTTCCGAATTGCTGATAATATACCGGTTACAACCTTCTTCCCCGTTCTTTTTCTGGATTTCCCCGAGCTGGGAGATGTTGACCAGGGTATCCCGGACCAAAGGATCCTCATAGGTTTCGGGCTGCACCCGGAGCGGCTCCTCCAGCAGCAAATGCTTCAGGCGCGCCTCCTCCAATTCTTCCACGGAAGAGGCTATATGGCCGTGTTCCTTTAAAATGGTCTCCACGACCTTTTTATGGGCGCTGTGGTCCTGGCGGATGTCCAGGGTTGCAAAATGCGTCCGGAACATACGGACCTTGTCGATAAAATCATCCAGTTCCTTGAGGTATAGCTCGTGGTACTCCTCGATGAGGACACCCCTAATCTCCATAAGCGGGTCGATAAGCTCCTTATACGGCAGGGAGGTCCGGGTATCGAACATGGCATTATGGACCCTGGCCCGCAGTTTTTGAACGACCTCATGAACCCCCCGGAAGGAAAGCTTTTTGTGAAGTTCCTTCAGGTCGTTGTAATAGCATTTCATCAGGGTGGTCCGGAGTTCATCCGCCACATCCCGGGTAATATCGGCCGTTACAAAGGGATTTCATCCCTGTCCCCGCCAGGCCAGAAACCGATTTTAATGATCCCCGGGTTGTCATAGGAATCATTCCCGATGCTGGTTTTGATGTATTCATAGAGGTCCCCGGCCGCCTGGTAATAGACATGGCGGAGGATGTAAATGATGTTTTTGGCCTCGTCAAAGGGGGTGGGCTTCGTCCGGTTGATCAGGGAGGTGAGTCCGAGTTGCTGCAGAATTACATCCACGTCGTCGATACGGTTTTCAAGGATAAGGGAGCGCAATTCCGCGATGATGTCCAGGACCGCGGGGGTGTAAAACTGGGTGGGGTGAGCCGTCAGCACGATGCGGGCACTGAAGGTCTCCAGCATATCGGAAACCTCCTCCCACCGCTTGTCCTTTTGGGCGAGCTGGAAGAAATCCCGGATGGAAAGGGAATCTGTATGCAGGTGGAGTTTCGGAAAGGCCGCATCCTCCACGCTGTCATAGAGCACCACCTGCCTTTCCACGTACTGGATCATCCGGAACATCAGATCGATCTGCTCCTTTTCAGACCCCGCCTTGGTGAAATCCCTGAAAAAGGCATCGAGGATCTCCGCTGGGTTCTTCCCGGACTGCAATCCCTCCTCCGATTTCTGGAAAAGGAAGGGGATCAGGATCCCTACATTCTCCCCTTCGGTATAAGGGAGGTTCAGGAAGAGGCTGTTAAAGACCTCGAACTTGTTTCGTACTGATTTCTTGAATTCCTTCAGACGTTCGGTCTGGCTCATAGTCGGGAATGTAATTTAGGCAGGGCCCCTGCACTACCGGGGCACATTCAAAATTCAGGAACCCCGGTAAAACGGTGAAACGTTCCTGTAATTGCAACAAATTAGAAGAAACCTTGCACAAAACCAACATTTCGGAGAGAAAGTCAACGATACGCCGGAAGGGAACATGCCCACTAACCAAAAGAAAGTTCCCTGCTTAAAAAGCAATACTCGCAATCCCCAGGAACAGGGAAATCAGGAAGCCTACAAATGAAATATAAAACTGAGTGTAAAGCCCTCCCACCTTGCCATCTTCCTGGAAGGTGAGTTCCTCGTAAAGCGGTAAATACTTGAATATTTTACCCTTGATATAAAAGAGGGGTTGGATGCGCATGGTCACAAGACAATCGCCTCATCAAAAAAACCGCCGGTACTGCGCCACCCGAAAATCCATGACGGTGTAGTTGGGGTCTGCGGCTTTGCGGGCTTTATACTCCGGCAGGCCACCTATTGCCCTGTTTGCGGATCCTGAAGGGGCGGTCAATGAGACGGTAGTGATCAGGCGGGGCTTCGCATTTCCGCCGGGCAGCAGGAACTGATGCATGCGGGGAACCTCATCCGAGATTCTCTCCAATGTAATTCCATATTCTTTCAGGTGCCTTCGGAACAGATACTCTGGCCCGTTCTTGCTGTTACCTCCTGTGAAGAGCAATCGCTCCACCCGGGGATACTGATGCAACAACCCGACCAGGTCCCGGAGCCGGATATTTTTCATCCCCTGGTCCGAGGCATCAATTTTCTCCCGATGGGCCCGGGCGACCATATCACAGATCCCTATCTTGTGTTCCCGCAGGAAAGCCTTGCGCTCCGCAATAGCCTCCGGCGTGGTTTCATAGCGTAAGTTCAAGCCATAAATCCGGTCCAGGATGGGCCAAAGCTGTCCATCGCGGCTCCCATAGCAGAAATCGACGTCTCCCGGCTTCAACATCCCCTCGGTAAACCTCGGGGGCGGAAGGGTCCCGACAATGCACCGGGTGGCCTCCTCAAAAAGGAAGGGTTCATAGGGATGCACATGGGAAAACATCATTAAATGTCTTTAAGATTAAAAATAAACGATCCGAAATGATTCGGTGTTTAAGCGGTCACCGCTTGACGTTTTAAGCCAAAATCCGTAGATTAAGATATATAAAACCAAAAGCTATGGGTAAAGGAGATAAAAAATCCAAAAGGGGCAAAATCGCCAATAAATCCTATGGGGTAAGACGCCCCCGCAAAATTCGCAAGAAAACCCCGGTGGAGGAAAAAATCAACATCAAGGGTAAAAGCTGATCCCTTTCAGCATCCTCCCGGAGTCGATAATCCTGCCTTCAAAGCCGCCGGTTGGTCAACGCTTACCGGATAAAGACCGGCTGGGTTTCCTTCAGGGTGTGTTCCCGGCTGAACTGGTATCCCTCGTAATCAAACGTGCGAATATCCTCCAGGGTCTCTGCCCCTGAGTCAAGGATATATCTTACCATGGCGCCACGGGCTTTTTTGGCATAAAAACTAATCACCCGCAGTTTGTCCTTGCTCCAGTCCTTAAAAACGGGAGCAATCACTGGCCCTTTTAAACTTTTGTCATCCACCGCGCTAAAGTATTCGTTGCTGGCGAGGTTCAGGAACAACTCCCCTTCCTTCAGCTCGCTGTTCAGCTCCCCGGTGATGGTCTTTTTCCAAAAGTCATACAGGTTCTTGTTCCGACCTACTTTGAGCTTGGTGCCCATCTCCAGGCGGTAGGGCTGAATTAGGTCAAGGGGTCGTAGCACCCCGTAAAGTCCGGACAGGATACGAAGGGTATCTTGGAGGCGATCCATCTGAGATTCTTTCAGAGTGTAGGCGTCCAGGCCCTGGTAGACGTCCCCGTTGAACGCAAAAACAGCCGGGCGGGCATTCTCCTGCGTAAAAGGGCGCGAAAATTCCTGGTTGCGTCTCCAGTTCAGGTCTGCAAGCTTGTCAGAAATACCCATCAGGTCCGAAAGGGCATTGGGTTTTTTCTTTGCCAGGACCTTGTTGAGTTTTTCGGCCTGATCCAGGAACAGGGGTTGTGTATACTGCCCTGTGGGCATTGGGGTTTCAAAATCAAGGGATTTTGCGGGGGAAATAACAATCTTCATCTTAACAAACTTTGTTTCCGACGCTAAAAATACGACGCAAAATAGATATTTGATCCTGTTGTTAAAAAGACTTCCTTATACCCCTATTGACCGGCTTTATGAGTCCTGCTGGTGCCGGGTATACTGACGCCATTTTTCTATGCAGGCTGCCATGTCGGGCGGGATCTCTGCCTGAAAAAACATCTTTTTGCCTGTTTTAAAGGCATTTTCAACGAACTGCCGGTACTTGCTGAAAGTAGTCCCCTTGAGGATCCGGTCCCCCCCGTAGCGCTCATCGTTGAAAAGGGGGTGGCCGAGATATTTCATATGGACCCGGATCTGATGGGTCCGTCCGGTTTCAAGGCGGCAGGATACCAGGGTAACGTACCGAAAACGCTCCAGCACCTCATAATGGGTAATGGCCGTCTTGCCCTGCTCCCCTTCCGGAAATACCTGCATTTGCAACCGGTTTTTCGGGTTCCGTCCAATAGCCCCTTCCACGGTACCTTTATCATCTTCCACATTCCCCCAGACCAGGGCCACATATTCCCGCTCGGTAGTCTTGTCAAAAAACTGCCGGGCCAGATGGGACATGGCGTGTTCCGTTTTGGCAATGACCAACAGGCCCGAAGTGTCCTTGTCGATCCTGTGGACCAGTCCCGGCCGGTTGTCGGAGTTCATGGGCATGTTTCCCAGGTGGTTGGCCAGGGCGTTGAGAAGGGTCCCGGTGTAGTTCCCATGGCCCGGGTGTACCACCATCCCCGGGGGCTTGTCCACTACCAGCAGGCTGTCGTCTTCGTATGCGATGTTCAGGGGGATATCCTCTGGCCGGATAAGGTCTTCATAAGGAGGATGTTCAAAAAGGACGCGAACCGTATCCCCGGGTTTTACCTTGTAATTTTGTTTGACGATCTGGTCATTGACGCGGATGTTCCCGTCCCGGGCTGCCTTTTGTATTTTATTCCGCGTGGCGTTCCGGATTAGGTTCATCAGAAACTTGTCCACGCGGAGGGGCTCCTGCCCCGCACCGGCGGTATAGCTATAGTGTTCGAAGAGTTCCTCTTCTTCCGGGTCTTCCTGGCCCTGCATTTCCCGGGTCATTCTTCTGACTGGGCTTTTATGCGGGCCTCATCCCCCACGGTCCCATTGCCACAGACAAGCTCTATTTTGGAAGTCCTGGGAAGCTTGTCGCCGGGTTTGATGTATTGACCCTGGTAGCGGATCCGGTAGACCATATCCTTTCCGAGTTCATCGATGTAGGTTACCTCGTCCACATCCAGGCCCACGGCCCGCAACATAGAGGTGGCGTTGCGCCGAGTCACCTGTATGATGTCCGGGACGGTAATCTTTTTGTACCCGGATGGATTGACGGTTACGTAGATCTTCCGGTTCTGTTTGACCTTGTTGCCGGCTGGCGGGTTCTGTTCGATGATCGAAAAACGCGGGTAATCCGGGTTGAAGTTTGCGGAGTCCACCACTTCATACCGAAGGTCAGCTGCCTGCAGCACCTCTCTCATTTCCGTCACCGAGAGTTTTGCCAGGTCGGGCACCTCTACAAAATCTCCATGGTGGGTGCTGGATTTGAGCCATTGCAAGACGGCAAAAGCCAATAGCACGGAAACCACCGCCGCCAGGCCAAGCTGGATCAGGAATTCCCTGGAGCCCAAAAATTTCAGAAAGTTTCGCATACCCTGTGTATTGTCCGGACAAATATAGGAAACCCCTTGTTTTTTATTTATTTTGGACCTGTTTATAACGCTCCTTTAACTTTAGCCAGGGTCCAGAGATGAAGAAGAACATCGCAATTGTCATGGGAGGGTATTCCAGCGAATACGACATTTCCCTAAAAAGCGGAAATACCGCATATACCCGGCTGGACCGCGACTTGTATACCCCCTACCGCGTCCTGATAGACCAGGAAAAATGGGTGGTTCTGGATGCAGATGAAAACCAGTACCCGGTGAACCGGCACGATTTTACTGCCACGGTAGCCGGAGAACACCTGAAATTCGATTGTGTTTTCAATGCCATTCATGGCAGTCCGGGAGAAGACGGTCTGCTGCAGGCCTATTTCGACCTCATCGGAATGCCCTATACTTCCTGTGGGGCCTATCAGGCAGCCCTGACCTTCAACAAAAGGGACTTGCTGAGCGTACTAAAGCCCCGGGGGGTTCATTGCGCCACCTCTTACCTGATCGACAAGGGGCAGGAAATCCACCCCCGGGAAATATTCAACCGGGTAGGGCTCCCCTGTTTTGTAAAAGCCAACAGGGCAGGGAGCAGTTTCGGGGTGAGCCTGGTCAGGGAGGAAACTGCCCTGGATGCAGCCCTGCAGGCGGCTTTCCGGGAAGATGATGAAGTGCTGATCGAATCCGCCCTCGAAGGGACCGAGGTCTCCGTGGGTGTGATCCGATACAAAGGGGAAACCAGGGTCCTTCCCATTACCGAGATCGTATCGGAGACCGATTTTTTTGACTACGAGGCCAAATATATGGGCAAATCCAGGGAGATCACCCCGGCACGCATCAATGCCAGAGAACAGGAAGAAGTGATTCGAACCGCCCGCTTCATCTATGAAACCCTCAAAATGAAAGGCTTTAGCCGGAGCGAATTTATCCTGGTGGACGGAGTCCCCTTCTTCCTGGAGATGAATACCACCCCTGGTCTTACAGAGGCCAGTATCCTGCCTCAGCAGGCGCGGGAAGCCGGGATCTCTCTGACAGAACTCTTCGGGAGCGCCATCGAGCAGGCTTTGGATAAAAAGCCCTAATTTAGGTGTAAATTCATCCGACCATGAAACGGGCTATTTTTCCGGGGTCCTTTGATCCGATCACCCTGGGGCACTACGACATTATCCTGCGCGGGATCTCCCTATTCGACGAACTGATCATTGCCATAGGGGAAAACGCCGATAAGACCTATATGTTCAACCTGCAACAGCGCATGCACTTCATCACAGAGGCTTTCAGGGATGAACCCCGAATCAAGGTACAGTCCTACAGCGGGCTGACCGTTGATTTCTGTAGGGAGGTTAAGGCGAGTTTTATCCTGAGAGGGCTTCGTAACCCTGCGGATTTTGAATTTGAAAAGGCCATTGCACATACCAACAGGAAACTTTCGGAAATTGAGACGGTTTTTCTGCTGACTTCCTCCGGAAAATCCTATATCAGTTCCTCCATCGTCCGGGACGTGATCCGCAATGGCGGGGACTACACCGGGCTGGTGCCGGAGACCGTCCGTTTTGAGAGGATCCCTGGTAAGACAGCTCCCTGAAGCCCATCGCTTTTTTGAATACCTTTGGCGAGGGATTGAAAAACCCTCTTTGACATATGCCCACCCGTCTGATATTATTGTTTTTAACACTCCTTCTGGTCCTTGGCTGCGAGGAAACAACCGCAGACCGGGAACGTATCCTGCGGACACCTTATGAACTCGGGGACGGCAATACCACAGCCACCTACCGGGAACTTCTGGAGTTCTATCGCGGGCTCGCCAGGGAATTCCCGGAGGTCAACTTACAAACCCTGGGACAAACCGACAGCGGGGAACCGCTTCACCTGGTAACCTATAACCGGGAAGGCACCTTTAATTTTCAAAAGCTGGGTGCGGAAAAGGCAGTCGTACTGGTACTGAATGGCATCCATCCCGGCGAACCTGATGGCATCGATGCCACCACCCTGCTGATGCGGGACCTCGCAACCGGTAAGGTAGAAATCCCGGAAAACGTCGTCCTGGCCAGTATCCCGGTATACAATGTAGGAGGGGCCCTCAACCGGAATTCCGGAACCCGCGCCAATCAAAACGGGCCCGGGTCCTATGGATTTCGCGGAAATGCCCGGAATTACGACCTCAACCGGGACTTTATAAAAATGGATACCCGGAATGCAAGGACGTTTGCCCGGATCTTCCAGCTGGTGCGTCCGCTTTTCTGGGGCTTTTCAGGAATCCAGCCTCAGGCCGGCCCTTGTGGCTTCCCTGGCCGAAAGCGGCTGGGACATCACCCCTTATGTTAATGTATTTAACCGTCCCCCCGAGGGGGGTTTTTCCCAATTCATGGACTCCCCCCGCTATTCCACGGGTTACACAGCTCTTTGGAATACCCCGGGACTCATGGTGGAAACCCATATGCTCAAGCCCTACCAGGACCGGGTACGCGGGACCTACGAATTGTTGCACGAAGCGCTTGGACTGGTCGGCACCCATGCGGACACCCTGAAAAACCTGCAAAAAGAAGCCCGGCAGGCCCTGGTGCCTGACACCTATTATCCCCTGACCTGGCAGGTGGATTCCGCCGGGTATGATGTCCTGGAATTCAAGGGGTTCCGGGCCGATACGATCCCAAGTGTGGTTACCGGCCACCCCCGTCTGAAATACCAAAGGGACAAACCAGTGCTATCAGAAGTCCGGTACTTCAATCAGTTTCAGGCTGTGGATTCCGTACGCATCCCCATGGCCTATGTGGTTCCGCGGGCGTGGAACCGCGTCAGGGAACGCCTGGACTGGAATGGGATCAGCTACAGCGAACTGGACCGGGATACCACCCTGAAGGTAACGGCGTACCGGATCGAGGACTATCAGACCTACTCACGACCCTACGAGGGGCACTACCCACACTACGCTACCGGAATCAGCCGGGCCTCCCGACAAGTACGCTTCCGTTCCGGAGACCTCTATATCCCTACCGAGCAGGACGGAGTGCGCTACCTGCTGGAGACCCTGGAACCCCAGGCGGTGGATTCTTTTTTCAACTGGAATTTTTTTGATACTGTCCTGCAACGCAAAGAAGGTTTCTCCCCCTATGTGTTTGAAGAGACCGCCGAGGCCCTCCTGGCATCGGATCCCGAACTGCGGAAGACATTTGAACAAAAGAAACAGAGCGACCCGGAATTTGCGGAAAGCGGGTACCGCCAGCTTAGCTGGCTCTATGAGCGCAGTCCTCATTTTGAGGCGGCCTTTTTGCAGTATCCGGTTTACAGGATTGAGAAGTAGGTTATTCCGTGGGGTGCTCGAATAGGATTCGGATGTTGATATAAGATTTTTCAAGGGCTTTGCGAATTTTCTTGGGACCTTTCCACTTGACTTTCTCAATCCCTTCGCTCTCCTCTCCCACGAGCTCCCCGTCAAAGTCCGTCGTCATCGCATACCAGTGCACTTCCACCTCCCTGATGGCACAATCCTTTAGCTTCTCCTTCTTTTTACGCACCCCTTTGGGAAGGTCCCATGTATCATTGCGGTAAATAAATAAAACCTTGCCTGCCGGGTTGGTGACCACCCCTCCGGCCGCCACTACTTTCGGGATGTACTCCGTAAACTTGTTGAGGATCTCCTCCCGGTTCGGGTGATAGACATAGGCCCTGGGTAGTTTTTCCTTCCTGAGGGCTTTTACAGCTGCCTTCACCTGATCGCCGTTCATCATGAAGTACTCACCATCCCCCGGCTTGGCGATTTTATCGGTGAGAATCAACGGCCTTTCATTCACAAAAACTTTATACATTTACGGCATGGTTTTGGACAAGGATACCGCCCTTAAAACGGCAGAGCTGCTATTACAAATAAATGCAATTAAATTAAAACCAGAAAATCCCTTTACCTGGGCTTCTGGCTGGAAATCGCCCATTTACTGCGACAACCGGATTTTGCTTTCCTACCCGCCCATCCGGAATTTCATCCGGGAACAGATGGCCCGTCAGGTAGAAGAGTTGTATGGCAGACCGGACGTGATTGCCGGTGTGGCCACCGGGGCTATTGGTCTTGGAATCCTGGTGGCCGAACAGTTGGGGCTGCCTTTTATCTATGTGCGGCCGGAGCCAAAATCCCACGGGCGTCAAAACCAGATTGAAGGACATGCCGAAAAAGGCCAGACCGTTGTGGTAATCGAGGACCTGATCAGCACCGGGATGAGCAGCCTGAATGCCGTGGATGCCCTGGAGGAAGCCGGCCTGAAGGTGAAAGGCATGCTCGCTGTTTTCAGCTATGGCTTTGACCTTTCCCAGAAGCGTTTTAAAGACCGAAACCTGCCTTTGAACACCCTGAGCGATTATGATTATTTGATTTCCCAGGCTTCAGACACCGGATATGTAAACCGGGACCAGCTGGAAACGCTGAAGTCCTGGAGAAAGAACCCACAAGAATGGAACCCCTGATATGCATTTAGAATCCCCTGCCAGCCAAATTCAAAAACCCCGCAAGGAGGTATACGAATTCCTCACAGACCTCCGGAATTTCGAGCGTCTCATGCCGGACTCCATACAGACCTTCGAGGTCCTGGACGAAGACACCTTTCGCTTTGCCCTGAAGGGGATGCCTGAGATTGTCCTTAAGCGCAAATCACAGACCCCGCATGAAAAAGTGGTTCTCGGGGCGGCAAGCGACAAACTGCCTTTTTCCCTGACGGCCAACCTGCAGGAGTTGAGCGCGGATACAACCGAGGTAAACCTTAGTTTCGAAGGCGAGTTCAACGCCATGATGGCCATGATGGTCAAAGGGCCGATCACCAATTTCTTAGGGACCCTGAGCGAAAAACTCGGCGGGATCTAGGGCCCTTCCCTGAGATAGCGTACCTCCTTGAAACCAAACGTCCTGAGGTTTCCGCTTTCAAGCTCCACCTGTAAACATCCCCGGGGATCCACCCCTCTGATAGTCCCGATGAACCGCTTCCCATCCGGCAGGATAAATGGAGCCGGCTGGTCCTTCAGATAGAGCTTTTCCTCGTACTGACCCAGAAAAGAACTATACGAGGTTTCCGGCAGTTGCCGGAAGGCCTCCTGAAGAAACCCAATAAAGGTCAGAAGCACTTCATCCAGGTCGTAGGAATTCCCGGTGCTGTTTTTCAGGGAGGTGGCCGAGGGAAGATCTGCGAACACGGTCTGATTTACATTCAGGCCAATTCCGATTATACTCGCCGACAGCTGAGCACCCCGAAGTTGGTTTTCCAACAGGATACCGCATACCTTTCGGGAACCTGACAGAATGTCGTTAGGCCATTTTAAGTTAACTTCGGGAATTCCCAGGGATTCCAGCAGTCGATGGACCGAAAGAGATACCAGGATGTTCAGCAGGAAATGTTTTTGGGCAGGAAAGGTCTGAAATTTTTTTAATATGCTGAATGTCAGGTTCTTACCTTCATCCGAGATCCAACGTGTCCCCGGCTGGCCCCGACCCTCAGATTGATGGGTAGCCTGAACCACCGTAAAATCAGGGACAGGTTCACGCCTGGAAAGACGCCGCAAATAGGCATTTGTCGAATCCGTGGCACTAAGTTTGATCAACTGCATGAAGGCCGTTTTTGCGTAATAAGCTTATGTTAAAATGCCCCACCCAAAAAACAAAAAAATAATAACTTTGTAAAAATTAAAATTTTTGAATGCAGAAACGGAAAGCAAGCGCAGATGAGTTGATTGCCTTAATCTTACACGGAATAGAAGAAGTAAAAGGATTAGATATAAATATACTTGACTTACGGGAAATCGACAATACAGTCTGCGACTACTTTGTCATTTGCAATGGTACCTCCAACACGCACGTCAACGCAATTGTCAATTCCATCCAAAAAACCGTCAGCAAAGCTATTCACGACAAACCCTGGCACGTAGAAGGATCTGAAAATGCAGAATGGGTGCTCATGGATTATGTGAATGTCGTTATTCACGTGTTCCAGAAACACGCCAGGGAATTCTATGACATCGAAGGCCTTTGGGGAGATGCCAAGGTCACCCTTGTGGAAAGCAGCTATAATTAGGAAAACAAAACATGGCAAAAGATAATAACACCCCTCAGAAAAAGCCACGCTTCAGTTCATGGTGGATCTATGGATTGATCATCGTATTTCTGATCGGATACCAGTTTTTCGGAAGCGACAGTTTCTCGCCAACGAAAAAAACCACCACTTCGGAATTGCAGGAATTCCTGAGAAACGGGGATATCGAAAAAATCCTGATCATTACCAATACCCGTCAGGCCAAGGTTTTCCTTACGGAAGAAGCGCTTTCCAAGGACGTGCACAAGGATGTGGCCAACCAGCCTTTTTCCCTGACGTCCGGGACGGTACCCCAGTATGTCCTTGACTATGGGGACCTTCAGAATTTCGAGAACGACATTAAAAAGATCAAGCAGGAGAACAACCTGGATACCGTGGTCGATTACGACACGGAATCCAATGTTTTTATGGAGTTGTTGCTCACTCTTTTACCCTTTGTGCTGATCATCGGGATCTGGATCTATCTTATGCGGCGGATGTCCGGCGGAGGAGCCGGGGGAGCCGGAGGACAGATCTTCAACATCGGAAAATCCAAGGCAAAACTCTTTGACGAAAAAACCGATACCCGTACCACCTTCAGGGATGTAGCGGGTCTGGAAGGCGCCAAGGAGGAAGTGGAGGAGATTGTAGAATTCCTCAAAAACCCCGATAAATACACCTCCCTGGGAGGTAAGATTCCCAAAGGAGCCCTGCTGGTCGGGCCTCCCGGAACAGGTAAAACCCTCCTGGCCAAAGCAGTGGCAGGGGAAGCGAAAGTGCCTTTTTTCTCCCTCTCCGGTTCCGACTTTGTCGAAATGTTTGTGGGGGTGGGTGCCTCAAGGGTGAGGGATCTTTTCAAACAGGCCAAAGACAAGGCTCCGGCTATTATCTTTATCGACGAGATCGACGCCATCGGGCGTGCCCGGGGTAAAAATAATTTTACCGGGTCCAACGACGAACGGGAGAATACCCTGAACCAGCTGCTGACAGAAATGGATGGGTTTGGCAGCAACACCAACGTAATCGTGCTGGCGGCCACCAACCGGGCAGACGTCCTGGACAAGGCCCTGATGCGGGCAGGCCGTTTTGACCGTCTGATATATGTGGACCTTCCCGATATTCGGGAGCGAAGGGAAATCTTCGAAGTCCACCTGCGCCCCATTAAAACCGCCGAAACGCTGGACCTGGATTTTCTGGCCCGGCAAACCCCCGGATTCTCCGGCGCTGATATTGCCAATGTTTGTAACGAGGCGGCCCTTATTGCGGCCCGCAAGGAGCGGAAAGCGGTAACCAAACAGGATTTCCTGGATGCCGTGGACCGTATTGTCGGGGGGCTGGAAAAGAAAAACAAAATTATCACCCCCGAGGAGAAAAAGACCATTGCCTACCACGAGGCCGGGCACGCCACGGTCAGCTGGATGCTCGAGCATGCGGCCCCCCTGGTCAAGGTAACCATCGTCCCCCGGGGTCAGTCCCTGGGTGCTGCCTGGTACCTGCCTGAGGAACGGTTGTTGGTCCGTCCGGAACAAATGGCAGATGAAATGTGTGCCACCCTGGGAGGTCGGGCAGCCGAAAAGGTAATCTTTGACAAGATCTCCACCGGGGCGCTCAGCGACCTTGAAAAAGTCACCAAACAGGCGCGGGCCATGGTGACCATCTACGGTCTGAACGATGAAATCGGCAACGTCACCTATTACGATTCCTCCGGGCAGAACGAATACGGATTTACAAAGCCCTACAGTGAAGAGACCGCTCAGAAAATCGACATGGAGATTTCCAAGATTATCGAAGCACAGTATGCACGGGCGATCTCAGTCCTTAAGGAAAACAAGGATAAACTGATTGAATTGGCTGAGCTACTCTTGGAAAAAGAAGTTATCTTTAAGGAGGACCTCGAACGTATTTTTGGGAAAAGGCCTTTCAAGGATAACTTTGATAAGCTCGGTCAGGAAAAGGCCATTTCCACCTCAAAGGGGGAAGACTCCCCTGAAAGCCCTGACGAGGGGACGGAGAAATCGGAAGAGGCGGAGGAAGAACCCACCGTGGAAGAGAAAAAATAAAGCCGCAGTCGGGGCTGGTGGCGGCATCAGGAGCCTCCTGTATCAATAATCGCAGAGATGTAAACACAACATGGGTTTATTTGACAGACTT
>JARRQA010000073.1:0-8386 GCA_037382325.1 Robiginitalea sp. | reverse complement strand
AGGCTTTGGCGGCCAATCCGGTTATAGATGGAGTCCCGGTAGGCATCGGTGAGATACAGGCGGTCAGCCACCTGTATGGACTAGCCGTCCATGGGGTTCGGCCGGTAAAAATCCGGCGAAGGCTTCCGTTGTTTGTTCAGGGTGTCCAGGTAGAAGGCAATCCAGGCAGGAAGCCTGCCATAATGGCTCAGGGCCCGCAGTACCGTCACATCCCTGAGTTCCGTATCCCGGAATTCCGATAGGAGCTCCCCGAAGGTCGTATCAAAGGCGATCTCCCCGGCCTCGTCCATCTGCATCAGCAGCGGCAGGGTGGCAAGGATCTTTGTAAGCGAAGCCAGGTCGTACATATCGGTCAGGGCCACTTCCCTGTCCGAATCGTAGGTATGTTTTCCATAGGCCTTGTGGAAGACCACCTGTCCGCTCCGGGCGATCAGCACCTGGGCCCCTGGAAACATCAGGGAGTCCAGTCCATGCTGTACCAGAGTATCCACCTCAGTCAATTTTCGAGAATCCAGACCGACCCGCTCCGGGATGCTGTACCCAAGCCGTCCCAGATCCTTAGTCGTCTCTCCGCTGCCTTCGGGAAAGGAAGGATGGGCCGTCACCGGAAGTCGTCCTCTGGAAGTAAAAGCCCCAAAAAGCAATTCTGCAGCCGTCTGCTGGGCAATGGCACTGTTTTGATACGCCATCACTACTCCATCCACACTGTCAAAGGACAGGATGTCTGACAAAATATACGGTTTGGCAAAAACGGTCAGGATGCTGTTGGAGGTCCGCTGGCGGGCAATTTCCTCCAGCCAGAAGATTTCCTTTTCGGTAAAGGCGTGTTTTTTATAGGGAGACTCATTGGATTGGTGCATCCCGATGATTACCAGATTGTAATCCCTTAGTTTCCGGTTCAGCGAAGCAATATCCTTAGCCGAGATTTCGTCCACAGTGGCATACAACCTTAGCTGGTCCAGAAAGGGCAGGTGATCGGCATTTCCGAATTTCACATAAGCGATTTTCTTGTTTTCCAGGTTCTTGATCCCGATAATATCCGCGCGGTTCTTGAGGACTGTGATGGCCTCTTCCACGGCCCGCTCATACAATAAGTCGTTGCCGGGCGTATTGAGGTCCTCGTAGAGCCCTTCCGGATCAACGGGAACGGATTTGGACAGCCCGGCCTTGTATTTGGCCATCAGGATTTTTTTGACCGACCGGGCCAGTCGGGATTCCGAAATCCGGCCCGATCGATAGGCCTCCAGCAGCACCTGATGGTCTTGCTCCAGGTCTAGCGGCATCAACAGAAGGTCGTTCCCCGCCAGAAAAGCCTCCAGGGAAGCATTCTCCGTGGCGCCGTATTCCGTCACCCCTTTCATATTGAGGGCATCGGTACAGATGAGTCCCTGAAATCCGAACTCCTGCCTTAAAACGTTCCGGAGCATCCTTCGGGAAAGGGAGGTGGGCTCCCCGGCCACGCCGGTCAGGGCGGGTACATCCAGGTGGGCCACCATCACGGTGCTCAGGCCTGCCGAGATCAAATCGCGAAAAGGCCGGAGTTCAACACTATCCAGGCGCTGCCTGTCAAAGAGTAGTTGGGGCAGGGCCTTATGGGAATCTACCGACGTATCTCCATGGCCCGGAAAGTGTTTGGCTGTGCTCAAAATCCCGGCCCGTTGCATACCGCGCATTAGATTTGTCGCGTGCCTGCTCACCCGGTCGGGGTCCTCCCCGAAGGAGCGGTTTCCGATAATTGGGTTTTCCGGGTTCGTATTGATGTCTACTACGGGGGCGAAATTCAGGTGTACCCCCATCCGCCGGGCGTGGGATCCAATCTGATACCCGATTTCTTCGATCAGGGAAGTGTCCTGCACCGCGCCCAGGGTCATGTTCCATGGGAAGGCATAGGTAGAGTCCAGGCGCATGGCCAGGCCCCATTCGGCATCCATGGCAATCATCAGTGGGGTATCAGAGGTTTCCTGAAAGGTGTTGGTAAGACGTACCTGGGTTTCAGGGTTCCCCCTGGAAAAAATAATACCCCCCGGATGGTACTTGGAAATCAGATCCCCAACCCTGCGACGCTCTGTGGTTTCTGCCTCAGGTTGAGAAGAGACCATGACCATAAAAAGCTGCCCGATGCGCTGCTCCGGGCTCATGCGCTCATACTGCCGGTCTACCCACTGTTGCTGGGCCATGCTGTCCTTCGCGATCAGGGGATTGTTTTGTGGTGTTGCGGGAGGCACCACAAAAAGCATCCCCAAGATTCCATAAATCCATTTCATAGCATTCCAAATCCATTCGTTTGAACCTACCGAATTCCAGGTCTGCGCGCTATGGCACAAAAGGTTCATCCATTTAGAAAAAACGTCTGTGCCAACTCTCCGAGGCCGGCACCTCCCAATGCTGCTCATAATCCAGCTTGGTAGCCACCAAATTGTTGAACACGATTGTTTTCCCTGAAACGGCCCTGTCCTTCGCCATTTTTCGGAATTCATCCAGGGGTTTATAAGCAATGTGGGGGCCTTGCTTATACGAGACGTTCATTCGATCCAGGAGGGAAACCTGGTATTTTTCTTCCAGGGCCTGTATAAAGTGTACTGAGGCATCAATGCTGCAGCCAGAGGCCTCCGCATGCGCCTGGTCCAGCCCCAGCACAATAAAACGCTTATAGGGAAGCTCAAAACCTGCTTTGAGATCAGCACCATGAGCGGTCCACTGTGTAAGAAAGGTTTCGAGGTCCTTCCGGATTTCGGACAGTTCCGTATCCGTAAAGGTTCGGCTGGCCTGATAGATCCAGATCCGGGCCGAATCCGGTAAGGTTTCAAAAGGTACTAACATAGCTGATTGATCTTTCCGCGGTTATAAATCCGTTACGCCTTCCAGCAGTTCGGCAATATCGAGTACTTTAATGCTGTTTTCTTTCTCCTTGTTCTTGACCCCGTCCGTCATCATCGTATTGCAGAAAGGGCAGCCTGCCGCTATGATCTCAGGCTCCGTCTCCAGGGCCTGTTCGGTTCGTTCGATGTTGACCTCCTTATCCCCTTTCTCGGCATCCTTGAACATCTGTGCGCCGCCCGCACCGCAGCAGAGGCCGCGTTCCTTGCAGTTCTTCATCTCCACCAGTTCGGCATCAATCTTTCGGATAACCTCCCTGGGGGCTTCATAAACGCCGTTGGACCGCCCCAGGTAACAGGGGTCATGGAAGGTGATGCGCTTTCCGCGGAAGGAACCTCCGGCTACCGTAATCCGTCCCGTATTTAAAAGGTCTCTCAGGAACTGGGTGTGGTGGACCACTTCATATTCCCCTCCAAGCTCGGGGTATTCATTTTTCAGGGTATTGAAACAGTGCGGACAGGTAGTGACAATTTTTTGGACCCCATATCCATTGAGCACCTGGATGTTTGTGGCGGCCTGCATCTGGAACAGGAATTCATTTCCGGCCCTTTTGGCAGGGTCCCCTGTACAGCTTTCTTCTGTGCCGAGGACCGCAAAGGATACTCCCGCCCGGTTTAATAATCTCACGAAGGCCTTGGTGATCTTCTTGGCGCGGTCGTCAAAACTCCCGGCACATCCCACCCAGAAGAGGACTTCCGGCGATTTGCCGGCAGCTGCCATCTCCGCCATAGTTGGCACTTCGATCTTCGGGTTTGAGTTCTTTTCTGTATCCATTTATACCTCTTGCTTCCAGTTAAGGCGGTCCATCTGGTTGAAAGGCCATGGCGCGCCATTGTTCTCGATATTCGTCATCATCACATTTAGTTCCGAAGGGGCGGCGGATTGTTCCATTACCAGGTAGCGCCTCATATCCATGATTATGGACAATGGGTCAATACTTACCGGGCAGGCTTGCACACAGGCATTACAGGAGGTACAGGCCCAGAGTTCTTCCCGGCTGATGTAATCGTCCAGGAGTTGTTTCCCGTCGGACTCCCACTTGCCACCACTCAAATCCAGCTGACGACCGATCTCTTCGAGCCGGTCCCTCGTATCCATCATAATCTTCCGGGGGGAGAGCTTTTTCCCCGTCTGGTTGGCAGGGCATTCGCTGGTACACCGACCGCACTCCGTGCAGGTATACGCGTTGAGCAACTGGACCTGATTGAGGTCCATCACATCAGAGGCTCCGAATTTTTCCGGGGGTGGCGCATCTTCAGCCGGGGCCGCGAAGGGATCCGCATTCGGATCCATCATAAGGGCTACTTCTTTTTTTACGGACTCCAGGTTATCAAACTGACCCAGAGGCCGGAGTTTCCCGAGGTAGGTATTTGGAAAGGCCAGGAGGATATGCAGGTGTTTGGAATAATACAGGTAATTCAGGAAAAACAGGATCCCGAGGATGTGGAGCCACCAGGCTGTCCGCTCGATATAAACCAGGCTCGCTTCCGGGAGGGAACCCATCCACCCCGCGATATACGTGCTAACCGGGAAGGCCCCTGCCTGTACATAGTGGTCTGCCCCCAGCTGCTGCAGCTGGTAATCAGCCGCGTTCATGGTGAGGAAAAGCCCCATCAGAATCAGTTCTATATAGAGGATCCAGTCGGCATCCCGTTTGGGCCAGCCTTTCATCTCCGGCTTCCAGAAACGGTTTAACTTAAGTGCATTCCGTCTCAGCCAGAAGACCACCACGGCCACGATGACCAAAAGTGCCAGGATTTCGAAGGCCCCGATCAGGAAATCATAGACCGGTCCCAGAAAAGCAAATATCCGGTGGGTGCCCAAAAGGCCGTCAATAATGATTTCAAGGACCTCAATATTGATGATTATTAAAACCAGGTAAACAATGATGTGCATGGCACCCGCGATGGGCCTGACAACCATTTTGCTTTGCCCCAGGGCAATACGGGCCATCTGCTTCCACCTTTCGGATTTGGATCCTTCCGGGCGTACTGCTTTGCCCAGTTTGATGTTCCGGATCAGCTTGCGGACATTCCGGGTGAAAAAACCAATCCCGACAGCCAGGGCCAGTAAGAAAAGGATATTCGGGAGGTACTGCATCAATTCTGGTTTATAGAGTCGGCCGGGTCATTTTCCGGGACTACATACTCCTTCTGCTTTTTTCCAAAGACCGACACGTTGACATAGCGTTTGGGGTTCAGGCGGAAATCCTGCAGCAACAGGTCGAGTTCTCTGGAAGCCTCAGTTAGGTTTTCATAAAGGGAATCGTCTTTGAGCAACCTGCCCATGGTGCCCTCCCCCTGCTCCATGCGTTTGAGCAGCGTATCCAGGCTCAGCAGGGTCGTCTCCAGATTTCGCACCGTACGGCTCAATCCTGCCTGGGCCAGAGAATCCGACAGCGTGGCAAAGTTGGCAGTGATCTGCCCAATGTTCCCAACGGCACTGTCCAGTTCCTGCTGGTTGTCCTTAAGGAAACTATCCAGGCTGCTCGTGGTGCTTTGCAGGCTGCTTATCAGCTCGTTTAGCCCGATAATGCTTTCCTGAAGATTCTTCTTGGTAGTATTGTCCAGGACCTTATTGAAATTAAGCAAAAGGGAGTCCGCATTGGAAACCGCGCTTTCCACCTTTAACTGAAGAGGGGTGAGCTTTTGTTGCACCAGTTCCGTGATACCCGGCCTTATTCGGGCCTGCAGGGTATCTCCGCTCCCGGCAGAACCGGCTCCGTCGAATACGGGAATAATCTGGATCCCCTTGCCTCCGATTATCCCGGTGTCGTAGAGTTCCGCAATGCTGTTCTGGGAGAAATCGAAATCTTTATCCACCGTAAAGGTTACCAGCAGCTTTCCGGAAGAATCCAGAAACCCGATGTCATTAACCTTCCCCACGGTATAGCCGTTGATGCTTACCTGGGTGCCGGTCTGAAGCCCCCCGACATGGTCATAGACCGCGTAAAAAACTTTGCTGTCGTCGAAAATAGGATTGGCCTTCAGGTAGCTGTACCCCATTATAAACAAAAGGATACCCCCGATGACGATGATACCCGTTTTAATTTCCCTGGAAAGTTTCAAGTGCTGCTTTTTGGGTTGCTAACAAAATTAGAAATAATTTCCGGACGGCCTGCATCAATTGGACAGGTACTGCAGCGCCTTTTCCACAGGAATCCGTTCTCCATCCCTATACGCCACAATATAGGCCTGGGAATATCCCTTTTGCCTGGCGCCTGCCTGCAGCAATTTGGCCTGATCAAAGGAAAGCGTGTTTCCGTAAAGGATGCGGTACATATTGTTATATCGTTCCCTGGAAAGGGTATTGAGCCCTTTAAAGTTCTCGGGGGTCAGCGGAATGTCCTTGGATACCGCCATCAATTGGACTTTAAAGACAATTCCGGTGTCTTCAGCGGTTTTCGAATCCTGACTGGAGTCCTCCTGGACCGGGCTCCCTTCCGTTTCCGGTTTGGGCGGATTTGATGCCCCTTCCTTCTTATTGGAAGCAACGTCAGCCACTTTCTCTTCCTCCTGCTTTTCCACAGGGGCGTCAACCACTGTTTTCTTTTTTTCCTCAGGCATTTCAGCAACTTCGACGGAAGTATCGCTAATTTCTTTTGATGCTACCACTTCCTGGGCATTTGCCCTGGGTTCCTTTTTCTCAGAAGTCTCCACGGGCTCTTCCGAATTCTCAGTATTCCCCGGGAGAGAAGCAACAAGAGATGTACTGTTGGAGCGGATCGCATTGCGGTATTCCAGGATAGCCGCGGCGATGGCCCGTCCCATTTCCTGTTGCCCTTTTCGCGAATTCAGGTATTTGCCTTCATCCCGATTCGTCAAAAACCCTGTTTCGATCAGGACGCTGGGCATAAAAGTCTGGTGCAATACAATAAACCCGGCCTGTTTGACTTTCCGGTCTTTCCGTTTGAGGCTACCCGTAAACCGGTCCTGCATCAGTTTGCCCAGCAGAATGCTCTGTTCCAGGAACTCCTCCTGCATAATGGTCAGTCCAATGACCGATTCAGGGGAATTAATATTGTAATCCGCATAGCGGGTTTCGTAGTTATCCTCGAGGTAGATAACGGAGTTTTCCTTTTTGGCGACCTCAAAGTTCTGCTTGTTGGCATGAAGGCCCAACACAAAGGTCCCCGCCCCATGGGCATCAGAGGAATGGGAATCACAATGCACAGACACAAAAAGGTCGGCTTTGGCCTTGTTGGCGATCTCCCCCCGTTTATAAAGGTCCACGAAGGTATCATCATCCCGGGTATAGACCACTTTTACGTTCTTGTTTTCTTCAAGGGCTGCCCCTGTCTGCAGGACGATGTTCAGGGCGATGTTCTTTTCCAGGAAGCCATTGCCAAGATTCCCGGGGTCGTGGCCGCCGTGGCCGGCATCCAGTACCACCGTGAAGGGTGCTTCCCCAATGGGATCGCCCTGTGAAGCCTGAGCCGACAAACCAATTGTCCACAACCCCAAAAACAACGATAGCAAGCGGGCCAGAAAACCGTTATTTATGCCAGTATACTTCAATTTCAAGCGGGTTAAATTTACCTAAAGGTACGCCGTGCAGAAGGAAAAATATGTAAGTTTGATCCCTGAATTCCAAGCGAACTCTGTACAAAAATAGAATTTATCGCTTTGCAATCAAAGATACATCGGGGACTTTTCCTGGGTTTGCTGTTATTGGCCGTCGGGGGAATGTCCGCTCAGGAGGACCTGATCAAACCGCTGCCCATCAAGGCAGTGGGCGATACACTGAGAGCTCCTGAGCTCCCGGAGCTGCTTGGGATGCCAGATTCAGTCCGCACCGATATGGTCCGTCCTGCCGAAGGGGCCCTGATGGACAATGTAAAGTACAAAGCGAAGGATTACGTCCGCATCAACCAGAAGGAAAAGAAGATCTATCTGTATAATGAGGCCGAAATCTATTATCAGGATACAGAACTCAAGGCAGGGGTCATCGTCCTGGATTATGTAAACAACGAGGTCTTTGCCGGCCGTATCAGGGATTCCCTGGGCAATTACACCCAACTCCCCTATTTCAAGCAAGGTGCCAATGAGGTAATCCCGGATTCGATACGGTTTAATTTCGACACGGAAAAAGCCATTATCTGGAACTCCCGAACGGAACAACAGGCTGGGCTGGGCCAGTTGGGAAGTGACGCCATGAAGGTCTATGCGGAACGCACCAAGAAAGAGAACGATTCCGTGTACTTTCTGAGCGAAGGCAGGCTGACCACCTCCAAGGATACCATAGACCCGGATTATTATATCCGGGTGCGAAAGGCAAAATTTGTACCCAAAAAGAAGGTGATTGCCGGTTTCTCGAACCTGTACATCGTGGATGTCCCCACTCCCCGGGCGCTGCCATTTGCCTATTTCCCCCTGACCACCGGGCGGACCGCGGGAATTCTGATGCCGACCTTCGGAATGGACCCGGACCGGGGATTCTTCCTGCAGAATGGGGGGTATTACCGCCCCATCAACGACTCTGTGGACCTCACCCTGACCGGGGACCTGTA
>JARRQA010000072.1:12165-15542 GCA_037382325.1 Robiginitalea sp. | reverse complement strand
CATATGACAGCTCCCCATCCGGATGGGATAGGGGTAGTCAGGGTAATGGAGAATTGTCTGCAGGATGCCGGGATCAGCCCGGATGAAGTAGATGCCATCAATACACATGGGACCGCCACTCCTCTGGGAGACGTGGCAGAATTAAAGGCGATTTCCAAGGTATTTGGAGACCACGCCCACGAGATCAACATCAATTCCACCAAGTCGATGACGGGCCACCTGCTGGGGGCGGCCGGGGCCATCGAGGCCATCGCCTCCATCCTGGCTATGGAGCACAACCTGGTCCCGCCGACGATCAACCATACGACGGTGGATGAGGAAATTGACCCTAAACTTAATTTAACCCTGAACAAGGCGCAGGAGCGGGAAGTGAAGGTGGCGATGAGCAATACCTTTGGATTCGGGGGTCACATTTTTTGGGAATGACGGAAATCCTCGGGTTCAAACCGAAAAACCTCGACCTTTATAAAAGAGCTTTCCTGCATCGTTCCCTGAACAAAAAAGACAAAAAAGGGAACCCAATGAATTATGAACGGCTGGAATTCCTGGGAGATTCCATGCTCGGAACCATCATCTCCAAGCATCTTTACATGGAGGTGCCGGGTGGGGATGAGGGCTACCTGACAAAAATGCGTTCAAAAATTGTCAGCCGCAAGCACCTGAATGAACTGGGGAAGGACCTGGGGCTGCTTCAATTTGTCCAGAGCCGTATTCCCAGAGACCATTTTGGGGATAATATCTACGGCAATGTCTTTGAAGCCCTCATCGGGGCTATCTACCTCGACAGGGGGCATAAGTATTGTGAAAAGTTCATCCAGTCCAGGGTGGTGGACCCCTATGTGGATATCGAGCAGCTCGAAGGGAAGGTGATCAGCTACAAAAGTCTTGTGATCGAATGGTGCCAGAAACAAAAAAAGGAGTTCAATTACGAGATTTATGAGGATACGGGGAATGATCCGGTAAAGCATTTTGCCGTCAAATTGTGGATTGACGGGCGAATCCGTGCCAAGGCCCGCGCCACCTCCAAGAAAAAGGCAGAAGAAAAGGCTTCTAAAAGAGCTTTTTTTGCCCTGCAGGGCAAAAAGAAGAATTGAACGGCTCCGGAATCCTTGGAAGGTACTGCTAGGTGGATTCCCTCAGAACCGTTATCTTTACTTTTCTGGTTATCACGATGGGAGTTTTGGAGGATTTTTGGGAAGACCTTCTGGATGAAACCACGTTCAGCCTTTTTGCCATACACAGTAACCTGGAAGACTATGCCCTGGCGTATGCTTTGAACGAGTCCTGTGATCTCAGGTTGAAAAGGACTGAAAAGGACCTGGAACTGGAAAAACTGGGTTTATTTGTGATATTTCACTGGAAAGACCAGGAAAATTACCGGGAGTGGACCTTGTTCAGAAACCCGGGTATGGAGGCGAAAACCGGACCTTCTGAAGGTCTTTTCAGCCATGAACCCGCCATGAACCGTCCCTATCTGATCCCGGAGCGAAAGGAAGTTGATTTCTTTCTTAAACTGGAAGGGGAAGAGAAGGGTTTGCCGATTCTTCCCGAAATACTGTCCGTCCCCAAAGTGATTACAGCCTACCGACTTGAGACCGCCAAGCTTAAATCCAAATACAATCTAATTTACTAGCCGAAATGCCAGATAAGAAAAAGACCAAAATAGTTGCCACCCTGGGCCCTGCCACCAGCAAGAAAGAAGTGCTGAGGGAAATGATTGGGGCCGGAGTGGACGTATTCCGAATCAACTTCTCCCACGCAGATTACAAGGATGTGGAGGAACGGATAAAAATGATCCGAGAACTCAGGGAGGAACTCGGAGTATATACCGCCATTCTCGGAGACCTTCAGGGCCCGAAACTTCGGGTTGGGGTGATGTCCGGGGAGGTGATAGTATCCCCCGGGGACGAGCTGGATTTCATAACCGGCGAACCCTTTGAGGGAACAGCCGAAGAGGTTTATATGAATTACAAAAACTTCCCCAGGGATGTGAATCCGGGGGAACGGATCCTGCTGGACGACGGGAAGTTGATCTTTGAGGTCCTTAAGACTAATCGGAAGAACAAGGTCCGGGCCCGCGTAATCCAGGGAGGGCCCCTGAAATCCAAGAAAGGCGTAAACCTTCCCAACACCAATATTTCCCTGCCGGCACTTACGGAAAAGGATGTGAAGGATGCCATTTTTGCGATCTCACAGGAAGTGGACTGGATAGCCCTGTCCTTTGTCCGCCACAGCCAGGACCTTATCGATCTTAAACAGCTGGTGGAAAAGCACTCTGAGCATAAGATTCCCATTATCGCCAAGATTGAAAAACCGGAAGCCGTACGGAACATCGACAAGATTGTGGCGTACTGTGACGGTTTGATGGTCGCCAGGGGAGACCTCGGGGTCGAAGTCCCTGCCCAGGAAGTCCCGCTGATTCAGAAGCAGTTGGTTTTGCAGGCCAAAAAAGCGCGTATCCCGGTGATCATCGCCACCCAGATGATGGAATCTATGATCACCAGCCTGGTACCCACCCGGGCGGAGGTGAACGACGTCGCGAATTCTGTGATGGACGGGGCGGATGCAGTAATGCTTTCCGGAGAAACATCGGTTGGTAATTATCCGGTTCAGGTCATTAACAAAATGACCAGTATTCTCCAAAGTGTTGAGGGATCCCAGCTTATCAAGGTTCCCCAGGAACCCCCGCATGTCCGCACGAAGCGATACATTACCAAAGCTGTCTGCTACCATGCCGCCCTGATGGCTAATGAGATCAAGGCAAAGGCCATTTCCACCCTTACCAACAGTGGTTACACGGCTTTTCAGATTTCGGCCTGGCGGCCCAGTGCCCATATCCTGGTCTTTACCTCCAATAAAAAGATTCTCTCCCAGCTCAACCTTTTGTGGGGGGTAAAGGCATTCTATTACGACCGGTTCGTGTCCACAGATGAGACCATTGAAGACGTAAACCGGATTGCATGCCAAAAGGGTTTTCTGGATGTTGGAGACATGCTTATCAGCCTGGCTGCCATGCCGATTAAGGACAAGGGCATGGTAAATACCCTCAGGGTTTCCGAGATTGAAAGCTGCAATTTCTAGGGAAAAACGACCCCAAATGCCTTGATATCCTTAGAAGGCAAATTGAAGTTGTACTGATACCGAATCGTCTTTCGATTCGGTTTTTTTCGTTTCCGTATTCAGGTTGGACAGCGAAATTCCCAGCAGCCTGACGGAATTTTGAAGGGGTTCCTGGTAAAGCAGTTCCCTGGCCACTTCGAGGATCAGGGATTTGCTCGATATGTAGTGCGGGTGGGTCTTGCTCCTGGTTTGCAAACGGAAATCGCTGTACTTGATTTTGAGGGTGATGGTTTTCCCTGCCCGTTTTCCTGACTTGA
>JARRQA010000072.1:0-12142 GCA_037382325.1 Robiginitalea sp. | reverse complement strand
CTTGAGTCGGGTTTCGAGCTCCCCTGCGATGCGTTCCAGGCGCTGCAGCATAAACACCTCGCTGCTCAGGTTTTCCGAGAAAGTCCGTTCCGCCCCCACGGATTTAGGAATCCGTTTGGCCTTCACAGGACTCAGATGAATGCCCCGGACTACCTTATAATAGTGGGCGCCGCTCTTTCCGAAGTGTTCGGTAAGGAAATCCAGGGATTGCTTTTTTAGGTCTTCCCCGGTAAAGATGCCCAGGTTGTGCATTTTTTCAGCGGTTACTTTCCCCACTCCGTAGAACTTTCGAATTTCAAGGGAAAGCAGAAAATCGGTCACCTCCTCCGGAGGGATGGTTTTCTGGCCATTGGGCTTGTTAATGTCACTGGCGATCTTAGCCAGGAATTTGTTGATGGAGATCCCTGCGGAGGAAGTGAGCCCCGTTTTTTCGTAGATGCGGGAGCGAATTTCTCTGGCGATTAGGGTAGCTGATGGAAAGCCGATTTTATTCTCGGTGACATCCAGATAGGCCTCATCCAGGGAGAGGGGCTCGACCAGGTCTGTGTAGAACCTGAAAATTTCCCTGATTTGGTGGGAAATCTCCCGATATCGCTCAAATCGGGGTTTTACGAATATCAACTCAGGACATTTCTGACTGGCCAGGTACCCGCTCATGGCAGAATGCACCCCGTACTTCCGGGCTTCGTAGCTGGCCGCGGCAACCACCCCCCGTTTGGAGCCTCCGCCCACAGCCACTGGCTTGCCCTTCAGGGAAGGGTCGTCTTTCTGTTCTACAGAGGCGTAGAATGCATCCATATCAACATGGATGATTTTACGGATGGGAACGGACGGATCCATATCCAAATTTACGGTATATTTAGACGAACCAAGACCAAATTACAGCGCAGGGCGCCTTGAAAACCGATGCTGAAATGATCGAAATTGAACGAAAATTCCTGGTGGAGGGTATTGGTTACAAAGAAGATGCAACTTCCCATATACGGATTTTGCAGGGGTTCCTCTCTGCGGATCCGGACAGGACCGTGAGAGTGCGTTGCATTGGAGATCACGGATTCCTGACCATCAAAGGGAGATCTTTTGACCATGGCACTTCCCGTCCGGAATGGGAATACGATATTCCCCTTCAGGAAGCAGAAGAATTGCTGGCCCTCTGTATCCCCAATCCGGTGGAGAAAGTGCGCTATCAGGTGCCCTGTGGACAGCACACTTTTGAGGTGGATGAATTTTTGGGGGCCAACCAGGGACTCGTGCTTGCCGAAGTGGAACTCAAGAAAAAGGAAGAGGAATTCACACGTCCTTCCTGGCTGGGTGAGGAAGTAACCGGAGACCCCAGATACTATAATTCGCAACTCAGTCAAAACCCTTACGCCGCATGGAAAAAATAAACCCGTTAGTCATTTATATCCTGATATTTCTTGTCGGTAGTGCGTGCACCTTCCATCGCAGAACTGCGGAATCAATTAGAGGAGGAGGGCTATGAAATCTTCGATTATGTAGACGAAAAAACGGGAGATACCATCCTGATGCAGCAGTACTTTATCGCCTTCCTGAAAAGCGGGCCCAACCGGTCGCAGCGGAAGGAAGAAGCGGACAGCCTTCAAAGCCTGCATATGGCACATCTGGGCAGGATGTACGAAGAGGGATATGCAGACATCTCGGGGCCCTTTGGAGACGATGGGGAGATACGGGGAATTACCATCTATAATACCCCAACCCTGGAAATGGCTGACAGCCTGGCCAATATGGACCCAATGGTCAGGGCAGGCAGGCTTGTTATTGAGATACACCCCTGGTGGGCCGCTAAGGGGTATCCACTGAGATGAAGGTTATATAACGCTTTTGAATTGCTTTAAAAACCTCAGGTCGTTTTCACTCAGCAGCCGGATATCCGATATCTGATAAAGCAACAGGGCAATGCGGTCAATCCCCATGCCAAAGGCGAAACCCGTGTATTCTGAGGAATCGATGCCGCAATTGTCCAGAACGTTTGGATCCACCATACCACACCCCATGATTTCTAGCCACCCGGTTCCCTTGGTCATTCGGTAATCAGTCTCCGTTTCAAGGCCCCAGTAAACATCCACCTCTGCACTGGGTTCGGTAAAGGGAAAATAAGAGGGACGCAGCCGGATTTTTGATTTGCCGAACATGGCCTGGGTAAAGTACTGGAGGGTTTGCTTGAGGTCAGCAAAGGATACTCCCTTGTCGATGTAGAGCCCTTCCACCTGATGAAAAAAACAGTGGGACCTGGCAGAAATGGCTTCATTCCTGTAGACCCTCCCGGGGGAAATGGTCCGGATAGGAGGCTTATTCGTTTCCATATACCGCACCTGTACGGATGAGGTATGGGTGCGCAGAAGGATGTCCGGATCTGTCTGGATGAAGAAGGTATCCTGCATATCCCTTGCCGGATGGTATTCCGGCAGGTTCAGGGCGGTGAAGTTATGCCAGTCGTCCTCTATCTCGGGCCCCTCGGAAACCGTGAATCCAATCCGGGAGAAAATATCGATTATCCGGTTGCGGACTATGGAGATGGGGTGCCGTGCCCCGAGTTCAATCGGATTCCCGGGCCGGGTCAGGTCCCCGTACTGGCTTTCCGTCCCCTGGGATTGCTCCAATTGCTCCTTCAGGGTATTCACCTTTTCTGTGGCTGCAATTTTCAGCTCATTGACCGTTTGGCCAAATGCGCGCTTTTCCTCCTTGGGGATGTTTTTCAGCTCCCTGAAGAATTCATTGAGAAGCCCCTTCTTCCCCAGATACTTTATACGGAACGCTTCGATAGCTTCTGAATCGTCGCTTTCAAAAGCCTTAACCTCTTCAATGTGTTTTTTGAGCTGGTCAATCATGGCGCTGATTGTTGGGTAAATTACCTGTCCGGGCAATGTACCATGAGAAGCACAAATGTAACACATTTCCGCGGCACCTATAAACCAGTATGCCTGCTGTTATTTTTGTGTTCGAACGGCCCTTTCCTGGGGATATAATCCTGTAGGCATTTCAGGGGTTGCTCTTTCAGGAATCCAGGAATCTTACTTCACCCGTACTGATGTCATACATGCCACCGACGATTGCAATTTCGCCATCCTCTTCCAGTATCCGCAGGACCGGACTCTGTTTACGGATGTTTTCGATGGTCATCCGGACATTGACCTCGGCTACGTGGTCTACAAAACCGAGGTTTTTGGAGGTTCGTTCAGCCGGATCTTCGGGTTCGGTGACGGCCTGTACGGCCGGTTTGATCTTGGAAAGCAGCGTTGTGAGATTCCCGAGGCGGGCATCGTCACAGGCTCCCTTGACCGCTCCACAGGAAGTATGCCCGAGTACCACAATCACTTTGGTGCCTGCCAGTTTACAGGCAAACTCCATGCTCCCGAGAAGATCTTCGTTAACGATATTTCCGGCCACCCGGACGCTGAAGATATCACCTACGCCCTGGTCAAAGATCAATTCAGCAGACACGCGGGAATCAATGCAGCTCAGGATAGTCGCAAAGGGATACTGCCCGGTGGCGGTGTCCTTTACCTGCTCCAGCAAGTCCCTGTCTGCCTTGTGGTTTTTCACAAAACGTTCGTTCCCCTTCTTCAGTATTTCTATAGCGCCGGTAGGGCTTATTCTGGCTTGCGCCTCTTTTGTCAGTGCTTTCATGATTTGATGTTTTGTGTGCCGGTCTCTGCCCGGAATTTAAAAAAATCGTGGAAACTCTCAGGGTTTTGCACTTCCCCCTCGGTAGTGATCAAAAGGAAATCGATATCCCGTTCCCGTGCCTTCCAGGCAAAATCATCCAGGATTTCCACAATATCGTAATCCAGATACTGGGTCTTTCGAACATCCAGCTCCAGAAGGGTATTTTCAGGCAGCGCATCCAGCTCTTTCAGAATAGATCCTTTATTGAAAAAAGTGACTTCCTCGGCCAGAGTCATCCGGATCCTGTGCTGGCCGTTACTCTTATCCACCATATGCAGGAAATGGCTGTTCTGATAGCTTTTGATCAGAATTACAATGATCCCCACACCAAGTCCCAGGCCAATCCCCACGAGTAAGTCCGTAAAGATGATTCCTCCTACGGTAACCACATATGGGATGAATTGCTTCCAGCCCAGTTTGTACATCCGTTTGAAAAGAGCGGGTTTGGCGAGTTTGTATCCTACCAGGAAAAGGATCGCCGCCAGTACCGAAAGCGGGATCATATTCAGCAACTTCGGGATCAGGATTACCGAGATCAGCAGGAAAAATCCATGGATTATGGCAGAGATCTTCGTCTGTCCTCCGGACTGAATGTTCGCTGAACTTCGTACGATTACCTGGGTGACCGGGAGCCCCCCGATAAGGCCGGAGATCATATTGCCCGTACCCTGTGCGAGCAATTCGCGGTTGGTGGGAGTAACCCGTTTGTGAGGGTCCAGTTTGTCGGTAGCCTCCACGCAAAGGAGGGTTTCCAGACTGGCCACAAGGGCAATCGTGAAGGCTGTGATCCATATTTCGGGATTTGCGATGACTCCGAAATTCGGAAAACTGAACTGTGCGAGGAAGGAACTGGCATCTTCGGGAACCGGTACGCTCACCAGGTGCTCTTTGGAGATGGCAAGCAATTCATTGCCGCGTGTGGCGACAAAAAAGAAGATGCCGGCAACCACGGCCACGACCGGACCCTGTATGAGTTGAAAAACCTTGTGTTTATGGATAAGAACCCGGTCCCATAGGATCAGGATTCCCAGTCCGAGCAGCGCAATAAGGGTTGCGCCGGGGGAGATGTTCTGAAAGGTCCTCATAATCTCAGAAAAAGTCGTTTCCCCGTCTACCTGAAAGAAAGCCCAGTCTCCTTCGGGATCCGAATCGTACCCGAAGAAATGGGGAATTTGTTTCAGGATAATGATAATTCCAATCCCGGAGAGCATTCCCTTGATGACCGAAGAGGGAAAATAATAGCCGATAACACCGGCTTTAAGAAGCCCGAAGACAAGTTGGATCGCTCCTCCCAGCACCACGGCCAGCAGGAAATTCTGATACCCCCCGAGGGTTCCGATAGCTGTGAACACTATGGCTGCCAGGCCGGCCGCAGGTCCGCTTACCCCAACCTGAGACCCACTGAGGGCGCCCACGATGATTCCGCCCACAATACCGGCGATAAGCCCGGAGAAAAGAGGGGCGCCACTCGCCAGCGCGATTCCGAGACAGAGAGGCAGGGCTACGAAGAACACTACGATACTGGCAGGGAGGTCCTGTTTGAGATGCTTGAACATAATAAATTGAATTGATGATGCCCAGAACGGGCATGGGGGTTAAAAGTTTCAGAAAATTCGGCTCAGGAATACAGATGCCCTTCCGGGGGCGGGAGGATTACCTCGTGAATGATATCAAGGCTGCTGACCTGATTTTTTAAAGGCAGAGAATAGGCAATGGCCTGCGGGAACAGGCTGAGTTGCAAAGTATGAGGAAGCGCCAGGGTTTCTTCCGTGCAGTCCTGCTTTTCCCCTTCTCCGGGTTCTTCTTCACCCGCGTTCATGGTAATGACCGGGGAAGGGTCTTCTGTGCTGAGATAGAAAACCGGGGGTGCCGAAATACAGAACACCCACATACAAAGGAAGCATGAGACTATATATTGGTTAGGCATTTCAATTGGCTTGGTAACAAAGATAAAAGAGTAGGAGGGTTCTACTGTTAAAGAAAGTTAAAAATCCTTTAGAAGACGCATGGATTCGGCAGGGAGCCAACCGTTTTGCCCGTCGGCAAGTTCTATTTTTCGCCATCGGTCAAGGGAGTCGAGCACCTGTACCCTGGTCCCTTCGTGAAGCAGGAAAGCAGAGGTACTCCTTTCATTGGGTTCGGACCGGACCGGGATTTCACTGGCAAAAATTATGGCCGGCTGGTCCTTTTGGTACGCCCGGTACTGCAGGTAGGAAAGCGCCGTACAAACCACTGCCAGGATAAGGGATCCAAGACTTGTGATAAGGCCGATGCGCTTTCTGTTGGGAGTGTTGCTCCCCAGAAAGAACAGGTATGTTCCCACAAAAAACAAGACAAAAAAGATCCCGGCATAGGCCCAGCCATCCATGGAAAGTGCAAACACCAGACGCTCGTAATACCGCTGCAGATCCGTCTGTGGCAGGGGGCTTATCGCATCCAGGGTCATGTTCCGGGCAAACCGGAGATTGTTCTGGATTTCCGGATCCTCCGGTTTTAGCAGGAGGGCTTTTTCGTAGTAGTAGATGCTCGGGGCAATTTCGTTTTTCTTATAGTAAGAGTTCCCCAGGTTGAAATAGACCGCAGCCGAATGTTTCCCCGATTCCAGGATTTTCTGGTAATTGGAAATGGCTTCATCGTACCTGCCCTGGTTATACGCCTCCGTGGCCTGGTTGAAAAGAGAATCTTCCTGGGCCATGGCAGACATCCCAAAGAAAAGGGTCAATGACAGGGCGAAAATTTGCAGGCAACGGTTCATTTACAGGGTTTTGTCCAGGATGGTTATTACTTTGCTGGCCTTTTGGTAGTCCTGTTCCATTTGAACTTGTGAAAAAGGACTGTATCGGGCCTTTTCGCAACTTTCCAGCAATTCGATGAATCCTTCCACGCCGGTTGGATCCACTTTTTTATCCGTTAACAGGGTTCGGATTTTGTCCTTGGCGAATTCAGAGGTTTCTATCTTCAGCTTGGCCTTCAGGTAATTATGCAGTGCCTTTTCCAGGGCTACGTAGAATTCTTCCTTGTTGCCAAGTACGCTTTTGGCCCTGGAGAGGTATTTGCGTGCCAGACGGTTTGCTTTTTTTACACGGGCACCTTCCACATCCCGTTCTTTTGCCTCCTGTCTTCTGCGGAACAAAATAAACAGCGGAATCAATAACAGTGGGGCAAACAACCAGGTGAGATGCGATACGGACCCGAAGAAAGGGGCCCACTTTTTCGGAGCCAGGTCAGGGGTCAGCTTGATGAAATAAAACTGGTCACCACCCTGTACGGCTGCTTTTTCTTCTTTGGGAGTAGTTTCGGTCGCCGTGACCGGCCGGGGTCCCTCCAGGACATTAATGGTGATTTCCTCTGATGAGACGCGCTGGTAGCGCTCCGTTTTAGGATTAAAGAAGGAAAAGGAGATGGACGGGATGGGGTATTTTCCCTGAAATCCGGGAACGACCGTATACTCCTCAGTCACGCTGCCCTGCATCCCGGACAGGTTGGTGCGGACATTTTCCGAGAATTCGGGCTCATAGACTTCCAGGGAGCTGGGAAGGGTGAGTTTGGGGAGCTGGAAGAGCTTCAGGTTGCCCTTTCCTTCCACAGTAACCTTCGCCTGCAGGGATTCAGAGGCATTCAGGGCATCCTTTGAAGTGGTGACGGAGAAACGGAAATCTCCGACTGCGCCGCTGAAGTCCTCAGGCCTGCCCGTCTCGGGCAGCGGTTTTACCTGTATGGTTCGCCCCCCTGCCGAGACCACTTTGTTTGTCTTTGTGTAGATGGGGGAACCGAAGAAATCCCTTTTGTCCGTGGGTACTTCCAGGGAAACGTCCAGGGCCAGGGGTTCTATTTCCAGGGCACCGCTTTTCTGGGGATAGAGCACCACCCGTTTGAGTATCACAAAACGGTATGGTTTTCCCTGATAGAGTCCTTCCTCTATGTTGTAACGCGTCAGCGGGATATCATGGCTCCAGAAATTGTTGTAAGTAGGGTTGTCCATAGGCCGGAAGTTGGAAACTACGATGGACGGACTTACGTATAGCTTATAGACCACACTGACCGGTTCGTTCATATAGGGGCTCGTTTTCGAAACCTCGGCTACCAGATGGAGGTTTTCGTCTGCGATCCGGTCTACGGACGGGGTACCATTGGGCTGGTCCACAGCCTCGGTAATAGTGACTTCGGCTGGAATGGTCTTATAGGTCTTCCCCTCGATCACGATACTGGCCTGCCCGATGGTGAATTTCCCTTTGGCCAGCGGTTGCAGTGTATAGGAATAGGTTTTTGAATAGGTACGTACACCATTGATCCATGAAGAACTGATGGCCTGGGAGGGACCCATTAGGATGCGGAACCCTTCGAAGTCCGGCGGGACAAAGTTGTCCCCGTCCCGGTTCATAGTAAAATCAGCCCGTAACCGTTCATTTACTCCCAGACGTTCCTTGCTCAGCTCCAGTTCAAAGGTGATGGCATCTTCCTGCTGTCCGAGTACAGGGAGGCACAGGAAAGGGATAAACAGTAACAGGGCGATATGTTTCCAGGGAAGAGGCACCTACCAGTCTTTTTCCTTTTTTACTTTTGGCCCCTTGACCTTGAGGGCATCTATTTTCTCCTTGACCTTTTTTTCTTCGTTCTCCATGGCCTCCAGAAGATTTTCTATTTGTTGCTGGGAAAGCTGGTTGGGGCGGGGAGGCCGTTTTTGTTCCTCTTGCTCTGAGGGGTTGGGTTTTTGCTGCTTCTCCTCTTTCTCCGGACCTTCCCCTTCTTTGTTTTCCTCTTTTTCGGAATCTCCCTCCTGCTGATTCTGATCCTGGTTTTGCTCCTGCTGGTCTTCTCCACCCTGGTCCTGATCCTGGTTTTGTTCTTCCTGTTCCTGCTGGTCTTCCTGCTCCTGGTCTTCCTGATTCTGGTCGTTTTGCTGCTGCTGGGGGTCCTTTTTCAGCAGTTCCTTGGCCAGGGCCAGGTTGTACCGGGTCTCTTCGTCCGTCGGATCATTCCGGAGCGCTTCTTTATAGGCCTCTACGGCTTTCTCGTATTCCTTACGCTGCATGTAGACATTGCCCATATTGTGGTATGCCCTGTGTTTCTGGGGTTTTTCACTGGCATTTTCCCCGGCTTCCCGGAACCTACCGAAGGCTTCGCTGTAACTTTCCTTCTCGTAATAAGCATTCCCCAGGTTATAGGGTGCCACAGGGTTTTCCGCACTTTTTGCAATGGCTCGCCGGTACTTTGCCTCCGCATTGATAAAGTCATCTGATTCCAGGTCCCTGTCCGCCTCCCAGGTCAGATTGCGGGACTCCTGCAGGGCCCTCGGGTCCGAGTCCGGTTCTTCCTGGGAAAAACCGAAAAGCGGATAGAATAAGGCGATAAGAAATACGATCCGATTCATTCAGGCAGCGTGTTTTTCGTTGAAAAGGTCCAGTTTCCTCAACCAGGCGGTTTTCCGTTCGAGCACAAAAATATCTAGAAACAACAGGAGTAATGCCCCGCCCAGAAACCACTGGAACTGGTCCTTGAATTCAGCAAATTGCTTTGCCTCAAATTCTGTTTTGTCCATTTGGTCCAGGGTTTCCTCTATAAAGGCCACGGCTTCCGAGGTGGTTTCTCCGTTGATATAAGCTCCGTTTCCTTCATCGGCAATCTCCTCGAGGATTTCCTCATTGAGTTTGGTAATGACTACTTCCCCTTCCGAATCCTTTTTCAGGGTTTCAAGCACTCCGTTGCGTTTGATGGGGATAGGCGCCCCTTTGGTCTGTCCGACCCCCACGGTAAAGATGCGGATCCCCGCCTCAGTTGCCAGGTCCACCGCATCGATGACAGCCCCTTCTGAGTGGTCTTCCCCATCCGAAATAATAAACAGGATCCGATTGGTCTGTTCTTCATCGTCATAATAAGTGGCAGCCAGCTCTATGGCTTCGTTTATGGCGGTCCCCTGTGAGGAGAGCATATCCGTATTCATGGATGAATTCAGAAACGAGCCCTTTGGCTATTTCAACACCGTTGGGAGCGATGTCCACTGCCAGCATGCTATTGCATACATCCACTGCAAAAACAATGTCAACCCCCTGCCGTTTGACCGTTTCCAGCTTCGTGCCCATCTTTGGGTTCACCAGGCCTAAAGTCAGCAGGGCCAGTGCGAGCAGAAACATAATCATCTTCAGTTGCGGTTTAAAGTAAGAGCGGTCCGGAGCCAGTTGCCGCAGCATGTTGGAATCCGCAAACCTGCGCTGCGCCCTTTTCCTCCACCACTGATACAATAGATAGATCAGCAGCAGAACGGGTATGAGCCCGAGCAGGTAGAGGTATGCTTTTTCATCCAGTTGTATCATGTCAGGTCATATAAAACTTCGGAATACCGTTATACGAAGCAACCACTCCAATAGCAGCAAGCCGCCGGCCAGGAATACCCAGGCCCGGAATTTTTCTTCGTACCGGTAGTATTTGAATTCTTCTATTTCCGTCTTTTCAAGCTTGTTGATCTCTTCGTAGATCGCCTCCAGTTTTTCATTGTCTGTAGCCCTGAAATACTGACCTCCAGTCGATTCGGCGATTTCCTTCAGGAGTTCCTCGTCGATCTCCACCTGCCGCATTCCGTAACGGAAGGTGCCATCTGCATTGTATCCTATGGGGGAGAGCGCATTTCCATTGGTGCCCAATCCAATGGTGTAGGTCTTGATATTGTATTCCAGTGCCAGGTCGGCAGCTGTTTGAGGTTCTATGAACCCCGCGTTGTTCACCCCGTCCGTGAGCAGAATGATCACCTTGCTGATCGCCTGACTCTCTTTCAGCCGGTTTACAGAAGTGGCAAGCCCCATCCCTATAGCGGTGCCGTCATTCAGTTGTCCATAGGTGATGTCCCGGAGTGCATCGAGGACGATCCGCTTATCACTGGTAATGGGAGTTTTCGTATAGCTTTCCCCGGCGTAGACCACCAATCCGATCCGGTCGTTCGGCCTTTGGCGGATAAATTCTGAGGCCACTTGTTTCAGGGCTGATAGCCGGTTCGGCTTTAGGTCCCTCGCGAGCATACTGGAGGAGACGTCGATGGCCATAACGATATCGATCCCTTTTGTGGTCTTGGTGCGGGTCGATATATCCTCCGTCTGGGGGCGGGCCATGGCGACGATTACCGCCGCCAGCGCGAGCAGTCTGAGCAGGAAGGTTACCGGACGGAGCCGACTCAGCAGGGAGGGTGCCTTAAAGGCATTCAGACTGGGCATGCGAAGGGTAGGGGCCAACCTGTGTCGTTTCAGGAAATACCAGAGCACGGCCACTGGCAGCAAAAGAAGCAGCCAGAAAAATTCCGGATTGGCAAATTGTATGTTTCCTCCCATCATACGACAGTTTTGACTTCTACAGTTTCAAGGATGCGATCCACGATCTGTTCGGCATAGGGATCCCCGTCCTCCCAGGAAAGAACCACCTGTTGCAAAAATCCATTCCCCCCGAACAGCAGTACCGTGTACTTCCCTTTGACGTATTCCCCGGAGTCCGGTAGTTTAAAATCCCCCCGTCCGAATACGCGCAGCCCCTTTACGCCGGATACCGTGGTAAACTCCTCTTGTTTGGTGATGATATTTCGCGCTCCGTTCTTCTCGAACCCGGCCAGTACCTGTTCGACAGCCTGGTCATAATCAGGAGGTGTGTCCGCCTTGGCGAACACCGTGGACACAGCGGCAATGGACAGGTTTGCTTTGGGATTGTTATAGGCAAAAGCATCCATTTCCTGTATGGCTGCACGGGCTTCTGCCGGGAGTTCCACCTCTCTTCGGAACAATACCTCCGGGGTTTCCAAAACCACCGGGGGATACCCATAGGAACTGGCGATCCACTCCCCTTCCAACAGGGATTTACTGGGATTGCCCAGGAGATAATCCTTTACATTCTGAAAGCCGAAATAGCTGACAGAGGCCAGCAGGGAAATCAAAAGGATTCCCGCTGCGGCCACGGCGGCAATGCGGATCTTTTTGCGTTTTTCCCTGGCGGCGACTTCCGCCCTGTATTCCTCTTGTTGCAGCAATTCCTCCTCTGTGGGTTCCGGGAGCGCCTCCTTGGTCTTCCGGACAATCTGTTCAACCTGGGTACGATCTTCTTCCGCCTTTTTGACGGGAGGTTTAGACCTGGCAAATTTGACCAGGTCAGCCGTCTCCAGGATTTTTCTGAATTGCGTCAGGGTGTCGTCCTCCAATTCGAGTTTTCCCGAATCCCGCAACAATTCCAGTTTGTTCAGGAGCTCCTCGGTAGTGCTTTCCAGGGCACTTACGTGGACCTCTTCCTCCAGGTAGGCCCGTACGATATCCGTAAGCTCGGTGTAGTATTGTTTGTACTCATCCTGGATGAGATATCTCGAGGTCTCGAGGCGCTTCAGTTCTTTTAGGGCCCGTTCATAAGGGGGCAACAGGGCTTCCTGAGCCTCCTCGGAAAGCGGTTTTTTCCGGAACACAAACCAGTAGAGAGCTCCGCCCAACAGCAG
>JARRQA010000071.1:0-14394 GCA_037382325.1 Robiginitalea sp. | reverse complement strand
CGTCGATATATATTGTGATTACAGCGTAGAACGCGGGGTGTTGAATTACAGTGAAAGTACGGAAGCAGACCTTATCGGGATTCCGACCCACGGAAGAAAAGGGATATCCCATTTTTTCATGGGAAGTATCGGGGAAGATATTGCCAACCACTCCACTATCCCGGTGGTCACTTTTAAGATATAGTATTAGTTGCTGTTTTTGGAAAGGGGAGCTCTGCATCCGGGAGCTCCCCTTTCTTTATGAAGTGCCGGCTTATTATCCGAAACGCTCTCGGGCAGCGGCCTCCAGCATTTCGCGGTGGTCCGGATGGGCGATGGATATCAGGGCCCTGGCCCGTTGCTGAAGGTTTTTCCCAAAAAGGTTGACGACCCCGTATTCCGTAGCCACATAATGTACATGGGCCCGTGTGGTAGTGACCCCCGCACCGTGCTTCAGGTAGGGGGTGATTTTGGAGATTCCTTTTCCGGTGACGGAGGTAAGGGCAATGATGGGTTTGCCCCCTTCCGAGAGGGAGGCGCCCCTGATAAAATCCATTTGCCCGCCCACTCCGGAGTACTGGTAGCTCCCGATGGTGTCCGCACAAACCTGTCCGGTAAGGTCGATTTCAATGGCGCTGTTGATGGCTGTTACTTTTGGGTTCCGACGGATCAGGGTGGTATCGTTGGTATAGGCGGCTTCCTTGAAATGCACCAGGGGGTTGTCGTCAAGGAATTCGTATAACTCCCTGGAACCGGCCGCAAAACAGGTAACGATCTTGTTGGTTTTAATTTCTTTCTCCTCCCCCGTGATGACACCACTCTCTATCAGCGGCAGCAACCCGTCTGAGAACATTTCGGTATGTACTCCGAGTCGCTTGTGCCCGCGGAGGTTTTGCAATACGGCATTGGGGATATTGCCGATGCCCATTTGCAGGGTGGCTCCATCCTCGACCAGCGAAGCCACGTTTTCCCCGATCTGCGCCTCGGTTTCAGAGATTTCGGATTGCGGGAATGTATGGATGGGTTCGGAGATTTCGACCAGGGCGTCGATTTGATTGATGTGGATGATCCCATCCCCGTGGGTACGGGGTACCTGCGGGTTGAGTTGGGCAATTACCTTTCTGGCAGTCTGTACCGCGGGAAGGGTTATGTCTACCGAAACACCCAGGGAACAAAACCCGTGTTTGTCCGGAGGTGAAACCTGTACCACGGCAACATCCAGCGGGAGCATTTTTCGCCTGAACAGAAGGTGGATCTCGCTCAGGAAAATGGGGATGTAATCCCCTTGATTGGTATTGACCGCCCTGCGGACGTTGGCGCCTACAAAACAGGTATTGATCTTAACGGACTCGTTATATGGTGGCAGGGCATATTTAACCGTTCCGTCCGTATGAATGGAGATGATCTCTACCTCCTTCAGTTCCCGGTGTCGCTCGCAAATGGCATTGACCAGCACATTGGGGGTCATGGCGGCCCCCTGTACGAAGACCCTGTCACCGGATTTCACATAGCCGGCGGCGGTTTCCAGGGATACAAGTTTCATGGGTGTTTTAGGTTAGGTTATGTCAGGAAGACAGAAGAGGGTTTCTCAATCAGGACCCTGTTTCTTTTCCCAGATGTTTGTTGTAGAACTCCCAGGCCTTATGGGCCACGTCCCGGCCCAGTTCCAGGCCGGCGATATTATCCGCCTGAATGTGGTAGCCCCCCATGACCCTTGATATCCCGGCCATTTCCGCAGCCTCAGTGAAGGTGGGAAATTTAAGGGTGACGGTGTCCCCGTAATGGGAGGGGTCAGTTTCGGTTAAGGCCCCGGGGACCAGTTTTACCTCAACCCCGAAATAATCGTCCCCTGTAAAAAGTCGCAGGGCCTCCCCGCAGGCACCGCTAACGGTACTGTGCCCTGAGGTATAGCTCGGGAAGGGCGGGCAAAGAAAAGTCTCAGGGGAGTACGGGCGCCAGTGTGCTCCGGGCATCTCAATCATCCCTTTGCCGGGGCCTCCCCAGGCTTTGATGACCTGGTCCTGATAGTAATCGTGTACAAGGGCATAGGGCCTGGCAAAGTCATAGTACATTTTGGAATCCCAGGAAGCAATGAAGGCATCCATGGCTGTAATCTGGTTCAGGAAATACATTTTGACATCTTGTATGCTGGTCCCTCCGGGAAACATCCTGAGCGAAATTTAACCAGTGGCCTGCCTGTTGTACGGACTTTGGGCCATCCCGCATAATCTCCACCAGCGCTTTTTCGGTATCGGTCTGGTTTGCCTGCAATTCGATTACTTCACGGACTTCCTTTTCCAGTTGTTCAGACCCCACCATTGGCGGTGGTCCAGGTCGGAACTGGCTTGCGGAATCCAGGGTAATCGGGGCTACGAGTTGCCAGTAGGGAGTAAGGCAGCCCGGGGCATACTTACCTCCCTCCTCATCTGAAAAGTACTTTGGTTGCCAGCGGTTGATATCCACGTTTTCATCCGGGGAGTTAACCGGTTCGTAATTTGTATAGTCGAAATACGCCACTCCTTCGGATCCGGTTTCTTCTCCATACTGGTTGGCCCCATCCCCCTTGCGCGCCTCGATAACAGCCTTGGCTGCCAGGTTTCCGATCCCAACAGGGGTGGACGGATCCATGTTCGTATCTTCAGGGTCCAGGCCCAGTCCCATCATAAACCCCCGGAAGAGTTCCCTGTCGGAATAGTAGTATTCGGACATGGTCCGGTAGGCGGCGTAACTGACGGCTATTTCCTTGTTCGAAAGGGTACGTTCTGCCTCAGGGCGGCGCGCTACTCCTTCGAGGTATACCGGAATGGCTTTGTGATCATAGCGGGACCAGGCATCGAAAACAGCCGTAAAGATCAGGCCGAGATAACGGGACGTAATCGTAGGGCGCGGTTTGAATCGCTCCGTGTCCAGGGCGGTGGCTTCCAGCGCCATAGCCCCCCACTTATAGGCTACATTTTCGGTTCCCCTGGGTTCCTCCTGTATTTTGGTGTCATCCATTTTCCCCTTGCAGGAAATAAGAAGGGCAAAAAGGATCGTAGTGATCCAGATTTTGTTCATCGGTAAAAGAGGTTGTTTGAAATTAGGGTGCAAAGGTACTCATTTTAAGGGTGACAATCCACTGTGTTGCTTATCTGATCTTTCGGGGCAGGAGGTGAAACGTAAGGGATTCCGAGGCCCATACCCCTCAGGATAAATAAAATTCCAATCAGAACCACAAAGACCGGGATCCATTTCCGGATCATCGGCAACCAACGTCCCCGGACAAACCTCCTCATCAGGGCCGCCCCACTCATCAGGGGTACCGTGCCCAGGCCGAAAACCATCATATAAAGGGAGCCAAGGGGTGCAGAGGCCATTGCCATGGCCCCGACCAGTGCCATGTAAACCAGGCCACAGGGCAGGAATCCATTCAGAAATCCGATGCTTAGGAAGGCATCCGGATTTCCTTCTTTGAGTTTGGCTCCCAGGGCCGACTGCAGTTTTCCCATTATCCGGTAAACCGGGCGGGCCAGCCTCCATTTCCGAAAGGTTTTACCCGGGATCAACACCAGCAGGATCATAAGCAAACCCAGGGCGATGGACAATTTTTGCTGGAACCCGAAGAGGTAGAGCCCTTTTCCGATCAGTCCAAAAACCAGTCCGATCAGCCCGTAGGCCAACAGGCGGCCCAGGTGATAAAGACTTAATTGGGACCATTGTTTGGTTTGACTCTGCCGGTTCAGCGGCAGCATAAAGGCAATGGGCCCGCACATGCCTATGCAATGCAGACTTCCCAGTAATCCTAAAACCAAGGCGGATCCCAGCATTCTTTCTTTCTACTGTTGTTGTCGCTTTATTTCGTCTTCGAAGGGATTTAATGGATCCCGTAAATAACTCATGTTTGGAGTACGCAGTTTGCAATGCTGCCAGGCAGTCTTAACCCTGTGAATCCGGAATACAGCTTTAACTGCCAACTGCCACCGCCGACCGCAGACTATCAATAGGTCATCCGGCTCCGGTAGAGATAGGGTTTCCCCTCGTAGATCCAGTAAACCCGAATGTCCCAGCGACCATCCAACAAGCGACTCTTGGGTATGAGCAATTGTTTATTGGATATTTGTATCGGAGTTTCAAAATCCAATTGCTTATTGGATGGTCTGTAAAGGGACACTGTTCCTTCTATTTTTTCCGGTTCCATCGCATCGGGGAATTCAATCTGAAGTCCCTGATCGGTAATGGTGGCATTTAGCCCGTCGCCCATTGCTTCCAGGTTCCGGGCCGCATCCAGTTCATCCTGGTATTTCAGCTCTTTTTTATAATAGTCCTCAGTGACCAGGTCATGGTTCGAGGCGGGGTCCCTGGTGGACAGGACCACGAAATACAGAATGAATGTAATAAAAGCTGCAAATGCCAGAACGATACCGGTTCCCCAATTAAATTTCATAATCTTTCGCTATCTGTAGGAACGGGGTGCCAAAAAGCGCGCCGTTGCCGATTCAATAAGTTCGTCGCCACTGTAGACCCCGATCTTCAACTGGTCCTTGTCTCCGTTGAGGGCCGCATTGTTTATGTCGATATAAAGGGTCCCTTCTGAAAGTTTCTGGGCCGGTACATCAAACCCATCTCCTTTGACAAAATAGATAGACCCCTGATGGGATTCCAGTTTGAAATGGATATCCGGAATCTCGTGGCTGGTTTTGTTGATAAGTTTATATGAGTAAAAGTTTCGGATGATGTTGTTGTCCTTCCGCTCGTAAAGCTGGCCGGGAAGGCGCAGGATGGTTGCCTCCACCTCATTTCTCAGGAACATCATGCCGATAAGTACCGCTGTCAACACCGTGAGTACGGCGGCGTATCCCTTCATTCTGGGGGTAAACCGGAAAGGTTCCTTTTCGGCGATCTCTGCCTCGCTGGCATAGCGGATCAGCCCTTTGGGCAGGTTTACTTTTTCCATTATGGTATCGCACTCGTCGATACAGGCGGTGCAATTCACGCATTCCAGCTGCGTGCCGTTCCGGATATCGATGCCCGTGGGGCATACCTGCACACACTGCTTGCAATCGATGCAGTCCCCGTAACCCAGTGCGCGCCGGTCTTCACCTTTGCGGAATTTTTTACGGCCTTTTTCCCCCTCACCCCTTTTATAATCGTAAGCGACGATCACAGATTTGTCGTCCAGGAGCACTCCCTGCATCCGGCCGTAGGGACAGGCAATGATGCACACCTGTTCCCGGAACCAGGTAAACACAAAATAGAAAACACCTGTAAAGATCAGCAGGGCCACCAGAGTACCCATATGTTGGGAAGGGCCTTCGGTTATGTATTGAATCAGCTGGTCACTCCCTATCAGGTAGGCCAGGAAAATGTTCGCAATCGCAAAGGAAATGAGGAAGAAAATAGCCCATTTCAGGAGCCGTTTGCGAATCTTCTCCCCGTTCCACGGCTGTTTTGCCAGTCGTATCTGTGCCCCCCGGTCTCCATCGATCCAGAATTCGATCCTTCTGAAAACCATTTCCATGAAAATCGTCTGCGGACACATCCATCCGCAAAAAATCCTTCCGAAAGCCACGGTGAAAAGGGCGATGAAAATCACCCCGATGATCATGGAGATCACAAAGAGGTGAAAGTCCTGTGGCCAGAAGGGAAACCCGAAAATATTGAAACGACGCTCCAGGACGTTGAACATCAGGAACTGATTGCCGTTCACCTTTATAAAGGGGGCTGAAAAGAGGAAGGCGAGCAAAAAATAACTCACCCATTTCCGGTAAGTGTAATACCGGCCACTGGGTTTCTTGGGAAAGATCCAGGCCCTTTTCCCCTCATCGCTGATCGTGGCTATCGAGTCCCTGAAGTTCTCCTTGTCGTCCATAATGTTTGGGGTCCGGTAAGATCTGCCGAAAGGTTTTATTCTCCTTCCAGCGGATTTGGCGTTTCATTTTCCATGATGACTTCCACGCCGGTGGAATCCACATCTACCTCAACCTCGTCAACCGGGGCAATGGGATCTATCCATAAATCCCCTTCGGGGTCTTTCGGGTTGGCCGGAGTGGTTCCGTGAAGGCTCAGCACATAGCTGGCCACCTGGGCAATTTCACCTGGTTTTAGATTTGTCTTCCAGGATACCATACCTTTCCCGGCCCGGCCGCCTTCGGAAATGGTATTAAAGACATTTTTAATGCCCCCGCCCAGGATCCAGTAATCATCCGTGAGGTTAGGCCCGATACCACCACCTCCGTCATTCATGTGGCACACCGCACAATTGCCTGTAAAGATGGCTTCCCCTGCACTCAGGTCAGATGCCTCCGTGAGCAATTCAACCGTGTTAACATCCACCAGGTCCTTAGCGGTTTTCTTGTATTCCTCAATGGCCTCACGGGCCGCCGCCATTTCCTGTTCGTACTCCAGCTCCTGGTCGTAGTCGTTGAATACGTGGAAACGAACCAGATAGACCACCCCAAAGGCAATAGTGATGTAAAAAAGATATACCCACCACGGGGGTAGCCGGTTGTCCAGTTCCTTGATCCCGTCGTAGTCGTGATCCAGAATAATTTCCCCTTCTTCCTCGATCGGCCGCGACCCGAGCAGTTTCTGGTACATCTTTTTGCCCCATTTCCACTCCCAGCTTTTGGCCTTGGAGGCGAGGTAGCGTTCCTTGGCTTCCTCGGGGAGGGTCTGGTACATGATGTTCTCGATAGATTTCAGAATCAGTTCGATGGCTATCAGCAACAGCAGTACCAGCAGGAGGAAATATAGTGTCATGGGATAGGCGATAAAGGCAGGCTGCTCTCCCGAATCTATAAAATACTCCATCAGTGCGAAGATGGCGAAGAACAGCAGCGGTACCCGTATCCACCAGGGGGTTGAATTTCTCATTGGTCTAAAGGTTTAGGTTGTTGGTCGTCTAATGGCATTTCTTTCATCTCATTGATGTGGGCTTTGGAAGCCGTTATTACCCACCAGAAAAGGAGCGCAAAAAAGACAAAGAATATGAGCAGCGAGATCATAGGATAGGTCGCTACCCCTTCAATGGTTTCCAGATGGCTTTTGACAATTTTCATCATGGCTTACGGTTTTTCAGATGCGACTTCACTGCTCTGCTCAATCTTGATATCAGTACCCAGACGTTGCAGGTATGCAATCAGAGAGACGATTTCCCGGTCCCGCATCTCGACGAAATCCTCTCCGTTTTCCTGAGCGAACTTCTTCTCTTCCTCGTAACTACGGGCAAATTCCGGGTCCGCGTACAGGTTTTTCTCAATCTGGGTTGCCTGAGCCTCCATGGAAGCTTCGGCCCCTGCGATGTCTTCTTCTGTATAAGGCACCCCAAGGGTCACCATGGTCCTCATTTTGTCCCGGACGCCGCTGCGGTCGTGTTCATTGCGAATGAGCCACTGATAGGCGGGCATGATGGACCCGGAGGAGGTGCTCTGTGGATCATACATGTGGTTCAGGTGCCAGTTGTCGGAGTATTTCCCCCCCACGCGCAGCAGGTCGGGGCCGGTCCGTTTACTACCCCACAGGAAGGGGTGGTCGTAGACAAATTCCCCGGCCTTGGCATACTCCCCGTACCGTTCCACTTCGCTCCGGAAGGGACGGATCATCTGGGAGTGGCAGCTCACACATCCCTCGCGTATGTACAGGTCACGTCCCTCGAGCTCCAGGGGCGTATAGGGTTTGACACTCGTGATGGTGGGTATGTTTGACTTCACCAGCAGGGTCGGGATGATTTGTACCACACCGCCGATCAGGATGGCTACCGTGGCGAGGAGGGTCAGCTGGATAGGCTTGCGTTCCAGCCAGGTGTGGTATTTCTCTCCAGCCGTCCTTCTGGCACTTACACGTGCCAGGGCAGGCGCTTCGGCCAGCTCATCCTCTACCTTGCTTCCGGAGCGGATGGTCACGATGATGTTATAGAGCATCACAAAAAGGCCGATCAGGTAAAGGCTGCCGCCTATGGCGCGCATCCAGTACATGGGAAGGATTTCGTTGACGGTTTCCAGGAAGTTTCCGTAGACCAGGGTGCCGTCCGGGTTGAATTCCTTCCACATCAGGGCCTGCGTAAATCCGGAGACATACATGGGCAGGGCATACAATACGATCCCAAGGGTTCCGATCCAGAAGTGGAAGTTCGCCAGGGGCGTGGAGTGCAGTCGGGTCTTGAACATGCGGGGGACCAGCCAGTATACCATCCCGAAGGTCAGGAAACCGTTCCACGCAAGGGCCCCCACGTGAACGTGCGCAATAATCCAGTCGCTGAAGTGAGCGATGGCGTTGATGTTTTTCAGAGAGAGCATGGGGCCTTCAAAGGTGGCCATCCCGTATCCGGTAATGGCGACCACCAAGAATTTGAGGACTGGGCTGGTACGCACCTTGTCCCAGGCGCCCCTCAGGGTGAGCAACCCGTTGATCATACCGCCCCAGGAGGGGGCGATCAGCATGACGGAAAAGGTTACCCCAAGATTCTGTGCCCAATCGGGAAGGGCGGAGTACAGCAGGTGGTGCGGTCCGGCCCAGATATAGATAAAAATCAGGGACCAGAAGTGTACGATCGAAAGACGGTAGGAATATATCGGCCGGTTGGCTGCCTTGGGCACGAAATAGTACATCAGCCCGAGGAATGGTGTAGTCAGGAAGAAAGCCACTGCATTGTGACCATACCACCACTGTACCAGGGCATCCTGTACCCCGGCATAGACGGAGTAACTCTTAAGGGCGCTAACCGGGAGCTCCAGGCTGTTGAATATATGGAGTACCGCCACGGTAACGATGGTGGCCAGATAGAACCAAATAGCCACATAGAGGTGCCGCTGCCTTCTTTTCAGCATCGTCCCGATAAAATTCCAGCCAAAAACTACCCAGACCAGGGCGATGGCGATATCGATGGGCCATTCCAGTTCCGCGTATTCCTTTGAAGTGGTATATCCCAGGGGCAGGGTGATGGCGGCAGCTACAATAATAGCCTGCCAGCCCCAGAAGTTGAAATTGCTCATCCAGTCGCTGAACATCCGCGCTTTCAGCAGGCGTTGGGTGGAATAGTAGACCCCTGCGAAAATCGCATTCCCCACAAAGGCAAAAATCACAGCGTTGGTGTGCAGCGGGCGAAGCCGGCCGAAACTCAGCCAGGATATCCCGTCTGTCAGATTGGGGAAAAGAAACATGAATGCCAGTAGCAGCCCTACCAGCATCCCGACGACGCCCCAGAGCAGGGTAGCGTACAGGAACTTCTGTACGATCTTGTTGTCATAGTGAAATTGCTGCATCTCCATAAATCGATATTTAATTTGGTTTATCCAGTTGGTCAAAAGTATTCTCGTCAGGATCCCTGGGGCGCACCTCATCGTCAAAGAGCATACGCACAGAAGGAGTGTAGGAATCGTCATACTGACCTTTCCTCACAGAAATAACAAAGGCTACAAAGAAGATTAGGGCTACCAAGATGCTGATAGCCAACAACATATAAATTACGCTCATACCCAGGCGGAATTTGCGTGTAAAACTAGGTTTTGCTCCATGTGTAAAACATGATAATTGTCAGGGATTCTCATTTATTCTAGTTTTCTTCCGATCCAGTTGGTCGCTGCCGTGGTAAAGGCGACGATGCTGATGGAACTCAGGGGCATCAATATGGCTGCAATCACCGGCTCCAGCTGCCCGGTTACCGCGAAGTAAAGTCCGACCAGGTTATAAAGGAGGGAAAATGCGAAACTCATATAGATGATTTTCATCGCCTTTCGCGTGGTTTTCAGCAGTACGTCCAGCCTGGAAAACTGACGGCTGTCAAGGATGGCATCGCAGGCTGGTGTGAAAAGATGAGCGTCTTCGCTGACCGCAATCCCCACCTCCGCCTGGGCGAGGGCTCCGGCATCGTTCAGGCCGTCCCCAACCATGAGGACCTGTTTTCCCTCTCGTTGCAAGCCGCGCACGAATTCCAGTTTTTCAACGGGCTTCTGGTTGAAATACATGGGGGTAAGAGGAGGCAGCAGCTCCTCCAGCCAGGCCTTTTCAGATTCGTTATCCCCGGAAAGTACGGCGAGATCGTACTCCTTTTCGAGTCGCTCAAACAATTTTCCGGCCCCTTCGCGATAGCCATTCTGAATGGTAAAACGGCCTTTGTAGGTATCATTGGAACTCACATGCACTTCGGAACCGGAGGCTTCCGTTTCCCGTTTTCCCCTGACGAAGCCGCTGGACCCCACCCGGATGTGCTGGTCGGCCACGCGGCCTTCCAGCCCTTCCCCCAGGTATTCCTCAAATTCGTCCAGAGGAACGATGTTATACGGAGCCAGTTCCCGGTACAGTGCCTGACTCAGGGGGTGCCCGGAGGCGCGCAAAGTGTTTTTCAGCACGGCTGCCTCGGTCTCAGTCAGTTCGATGCCCGTATAACGGATGCTGTTTTTACTGGTGGTGGTGATGGTACCGGTCTTGTCGAAAATAGCCGTATCCACCCCGGACATCCGTTCCAGGCTTTCGGTGTCTTTTACATAGAAGCCTTTCTTCCCGAAGATCCTCAGCAGGTTTCCGCTCGAGATAGAGGTGCTAAAACCCGTCTCCCAGAGCTACCTCACCGAATTGTGGAGCGATTCGGCCAGGGTAAAGCGCTTTCCGATCCGGTCTGTAAGGGTCCGGAAGGCGGTTTTCGGACTTTTTGAGAAGGCCGAATCGCTCCACAATTCGGTGAGGTAGCTCTGGGAGACGGGTTTTAGCACCTCGATCTCGAGCGCCCCTTTCAGTTGCTTGCCCCCCGCGTAGAGCCGGTCGCCACTTGCCTTGTGTACCGGCCGGGCCTCTCCGGTGACAAAGCTGTAATCTATTTCCCCGGACCCGCGGAGCAGAACAGAATCTGCGGGGATCAGGGAGCCGCTTCGGATCAGCAACCGGTCTCCTTTTTTAACCTCATACACAGGAATGTTTTCCTCTTTGCCCTCCATTGGCACCCGGGTGACCGCAATTGGGAAATAAGAACGGTAATCCCGTTCAAAGGAGAGGAAGGAATAGGTCCGTTGTTGGAAAAATTTACCCAGCAGGAGGAAAAAAACCAGCCCGGAGAGGCTGTCAAAAAAACCCTGTCCGAGATCGAAGGTGATCTCCACGGTACTGCGGAGAAACAGCACCAGGATGCCCAGGGCAATGGGCACATCGATGTTGAGCAGTCCGGAGCGAAGTCCTTTATAGGCAGAGACCAGGTAGCCGGACCCGGAGTAGAATACCACGGGCAGGGAAAACGTGAACATGATCCAGCGGAAAAGCCCCTTGTATTGTTCCAGCCAGTACTCCCCGCTCTCAAAATACTCGGGAAAGGATAAAAACATGATGTTGCCGAAAGCGAATCCGGCCACTCCGAGCTGATAGATCAGTTTCCGGTCCACCTTCCTGGAGGTACCGTCGTATTGTTCCAGGGTAATGGATGGCTCATACCCGATGGCGCTCAAGAGGCTGACCAGTGCCTTGAGGCTTATTTGGTCGGGGTTGAAATGGATTCGGGCTTCCTTGCGGGGAAAGTCCACCTGGCTGCTGTAGACACCAGGATTTAGCCTGTGCAGGTTTTCGAGAATCCAGATACAGGAACTGCAATGGATGTGCGGGATATTAAAGGTGATCACCTGATGGGTATCATCCTGAAACTCCAGCAGGCGCTCTGCTATGAGCGGATCCTCCAGAAAATCAAATTTTCCCTGGTTGGGAATAGGGGACTTTCCCGGTGCTCCTTCCAGTTCGTAGTAGTAGTCCAGATCGTTGGCCTGAAAGATTTCGTAGACCGTTTTACAGCCATGGCAACAAAAGGACTTGTCGTCGTAGCGAACCTCTTCTAAGTCGCAGGGGGACCCACAATGGTAGCAGGTGGTTCCTTGCATTGGTGTTGGTTGTCAGCTGTGAAATTAAAAATTTTACAATTGGGGGCAAAGATGTCCTTATGTTAAAGCCGAAAATATGACGCCTGTCAGTTTTTACAAGTTTTAAAATTTGACTACTTTTATTTTGGAATTTTTCTTAAGAATATGGACGAACGATGTGAAAACTGCATTGTCAGAAAGTTCAACGCTTTGCGGGCTATGAGCAAGGAGGAGCTGAAGGCTGTTTCAGATTCCAAGATTTCCAAGAAATTGAAGAAAGGAGAAATGATCTTTGAAGAAGGCGAAAAGCTCAATGGGGTCTATTGCGTTCGGGGGGGTATTTCCAAGCTCGCCAAGCTGAGTTCAAACGGCAAGGATCAGATCGTGAAACTGGCATCAAAGGGCGAAGTACTCGGAGACCGATCCGTAATTGCCGAGGAGAGTTCCAATTTAAGTGCCACGGCCGTCAGTGATATGGAGGTCTGTTTTATCCCTAAGGAAGCTATTGTGAGCACACTGCATAAAAACCCAGATTTCACCTACGAAGTACTCAGGCATATGGCACATGACCTCAAGGAGGCGGACGATGTTATTGTAAACATGTCTCAAAAATCGGTGAAACAGCGCATCGCAGAAGCCCTCCTGTATATGAAAAACCATTTCGGTGAAGACACCGACGGGTTCCTTGCCCTGGTTCTTTCCAGGGAGGATATTGCCAATGTCGTGGGAACCGCCACGGAGTCCTGTATCCGGATACTTTCCGAGTTCAGGAAGGAGGGGCTTATCAAGACCAGGATCTCGTTGATGGTTTCTGAGCTTAATCAACTGATTAACTGATTTTTATATTTCCTGATATTTTTTTGAAAAGCTGACCAAAATCATAATTTCAGCTCTTAAGTGATTCTATCTTTACCAACGTAGAATCACCAGGGTATGCATCACATTTTACTCCCTACAGACTTTTCCAAGGCAGCTCAGAATGCGGTGGATTATGCATTCTCTTTCTTTCGGGGGGCATCCTGTACGTTTCATTTTCTGAACACGTATACCCCGGACTTTATCCACAGCCGTGTGATGGCCCTGGCCAGCAGTGGGAGTTCTGAAGAGGACGCCATGCAGGTGGCCTCAGAGCAGGGCCTCCGGAATTTGATCTCTACGCTTGCGGCGCAATATCCGGAATCCGGATTTGAATACAATACCGTTTCCTCTTTTAACCTGTTAACCGAGGAGATCAGGGAACAGGTAGAGCTTCACGATATTGATTTTGTTATTTCCGGGACCACCGGAGCCTCCGGACTCAAGGAAGTTTTTCTTGGAAGTAATACGGTTCGTATTCTTAAGGCAGCTTCGGAAACCCCGGTTCTCGTAATTCCACAGGAAGCGCGTTACAAGAAAAATGCACGGATTGCCCTGGTCACCGATTTTTGCAGTCCTTATTCGGCATCCCAAATTGAAAGCATTCTTCAGTTTCAACAGAGCCTGGAAGGTTCACTGGAAGTGATGCACATCGGGAACCCTGAAGGACTTACTGGTTTTCAGGAACTCCACAAGCACCAGCTTTTCCTGGAACTGGAACGTCTCGAACCTCAGATGCAATGGAAATGGCCACAGGCAAGCAAATCCCAGGTGATTCAGGACTATTTGAAAAAGGAATCCATCGATGTGCTGATCATGATCCGCAACGAACACCATCTGGTTGATGAGTGGTTGCGTGAACCTGTGGTAAAAAAGGTCGCTTTCCACACCCGGATCCCGATGCTGGTGCTGCCCGCAGCAAAGACCGATTAATTGGTTTCCCGCGAGTCCTCCCTTGGGATCGGCCGGTCTTCGTAAAAATCCTCAAAAGTCTTTGAGGTTTGGTAATTTTCCTTGAGCACTTTGTATACCATTAGCAAGACGAGCCCCTGTCCGAGTACGGTAGCGTAGAAAATCCAGTTGAAAGCCATATTCATGGAAGCGGCGATCGTGAGGACCACCAGAAAAAAGGTGGTGAAAACCACCCAGCCCATAGCAGAAATATTCATTTTTATTTGTAAAATACGAATTCCGGAAGGGTTTCCCTGTTAAAGGACTTATAAACATCACAGGAGGTCTCTCCATTTCCCACCTTGAATAGGGGACTTGGGCAAAATTCGCCTTTCCGTCAGGTAAAACGTATTTTTAGGATATGAATATTCCTGAAACTTCCCTGCCCCGGATCCTCATTGTGGGAGGAGGTTTTGCCGGTATTTCGATGGCAAAGCTTCTCGGATCCCTAAAAGCTCAAATCGTACTGGTAGACCGGCACAATTATCACAATTTCCAACCCCTGCTCTATCAGGTTTCCACAGGGGGGTTAGAGCCAGACAGTATCGCCTACCCCCTGCGGAAGATTTTAAAAGGCCTGGACAACTTCTATTTTCGCTGGGCGCAGGTAAAATCCATTGATCCGGAAAGCAAAGCGATACAAACAGACAAAGGTTCTGTCTGTTTCGATTACCTTGTACTGGCTACCGGTACCCGCACCAATTTCTTTGGGAATGAACAGATTCGCAGCCATGCCCTGTCGATGAAATCCGTACCCCAGGCCCTGGATATTCGAAGTCTTATCCTGGAACATCTGGAG
>JARRQA010000070.1:0-13707 GCA_037382325.1 Robiginitalea sp. | reverse complement strand
GATAATTACCCGCTCAGGGCCTTGTAAATATCGTTCCCATTGGCAAACAGGATCAGGGCCAGCAAGAGCAGGAAACCGACCATCTGGGCGTATTCCATGAATTTATCACTGGGCTTGCGTCCTGAAACCATCTCGTAGAGCAGGAACATGACGTGCCCGCCATCCAGGGCGGGGATGGGAAGCAGGTTCAGCACGGCGAGCATGATAGACAAAAAGGCTGTGATGCTCCAGAACTGCTGCCAACTCCAGGTATCCGGAAAAATATCAAAGATAGCCTTGAATCCTCCCACGCCTTTGTAAGCCCCCGTACTGGGGGTAAAGATTTTTTTCAGTTGCAGCCAGTACCCGGCCAGCTGGTTCCCGAACTTCTGGGCCCCTACGGAAAAGCTTTCCAGGAACCCGTATTTTTTCTGGACGATCCTGAAATACCCCATCTCCTCAAACTGCCGGTAGGTCCCCCCGGGCATCAGGCCCAGTTTTCCATCTTCATTGACGTTCAGGGTAAGGTCAACGGGCTGGCCGTCCCGCATGACAATGGCGCTGACCTGCTCTCCTTTGTGCTGATCCAGCACATCTATGGCCTCGTCAAAATAAGAGATGTCCTGTCCGGCGAGCCGTTTAAGCACATCCCCTTTTTGCAATCCTGCACCTGCGTTGTGGGAGGAATCGGGTACCTGCCCCACCATAAATGGGATTCGAAGTTCAAAAAAGCTGAGGTCTTCACTGGTGCTGAGCTTGCCAAGGAAATCCACCGGCAACTCTATGGTTATCGGTTCGCCATCCCGCTCCACGGTAAAACGGTCTGCCGTGATCATGCTGCGGCGCAGGTCCGAGTAATTCTCATACCGCTCCCCGTCAATGGAGATGAGCTTATCCCCGGTCTGCACCCCGAGCTCCGTGAATACCGGGTTGGTCACCCAGTAGCCGTCTTTGATACTGGCCGTGGAGATATCCGCATCCCCATAGGAATAGGATGCCAGGATATAAATTACAAGGGCCACGAGAAAGTTGACGGTCACTCCTCCCAGCATGATAATCAAACGCTGCCATGCCGGTTTGGACCGAAATTCCCAGGGCTTTGGCGGCTCGGACATTTGTTCGGTGTCCATGCTCTCATCGATCATCCCGGCAATCTTCACGTAGCCGCCCAGGGGAAGCCAACCGATCCCGTAGACCGTCTCCCCTATCTTCTTTTTAAAAAGGGAAAACTTTACATCGAAGAACAGGTAGAATTTCTCAACCCGGGTTTTGAAAGCCTTAGCCGGCAGAAAATGCCCCATCTCATGGAGCACAATCAGGAGCGAAAGGCTCATCAGGAACATCGAAGCTTGAATCACAATGGGTGACATAGAATGGTAACTCGTTTAAAACGCACAAAACTACACTTTTGAAGGCGCTTATGAAAAGAAAAAAGAAACACCCCCTCCACTTTAAGAAAGATTTAGGACCCCCCCGGACCTGTGGAGGTTGAAGGACAAGTGGCTGATGTGTACCTTTGTGGGAAAGCAGAGGTACATGCGTTCCTTTTTTGCAAAGTTCAAGTTATTCGGCCTGGTCATGCTGGGGATCTCGGCAGTGATCATCGTATTGTTCTACAATGCCCTGCAACCCAAAAAGACCCTGCCTGTTTATCAGCCTGCCGACTTTAACCCGGAACTGGTAGCCCCTGAACTGACCCACGTCAAGAAGTACCACACCATCGCAGATTTTGCCCTGGTCAACCAGAACGGGGACACCATCACCCAGGAAGACTACCGGGATAAAATCTATGTGGCGGATTTTTTCTTTACCACCTGCCCCACGATCTGCCCTATCATGACCGATAACATGGGCTACCTGCAGGAGCAGCTCCTCGACGATCCGGAGGTCTTGCTTTTATCGCATTCCGTAACCCCGGTCATTGACTCGGTGCCCCGTTTAAAGGAGTACGCCCTTGAAAAGGGTGTTGTAGACGGTAAGTGGAACCTGGTCACCGGGGATAAAAAACAGATCTACGACCTTGCCAGAAAATCGTACCTGGCGGTAAAAACCGATGGGGACGGGGGGCCGTTCGACATGATCCACACAGAAAATTTCATCCTTGTGGACAAACAGCGGCGAATCCGGGGAACCTACGACGGCACGAAGAAAGAAGAGATGGATCAGCTCCTGGAGGATCTCGCGATTCTGCAAAAAAGTTACCGCGAATAATTCCCGGGGCGATTTTTTGCCCACAACGCTCCGAAATCCCCAAATTCCTTTATTTTTGTTCTTACTTAAAATCAATCTAAATAAGTATTGGGCTATACCATTGCAGACCTTAGGAAAGGGGAAAAGGGAATCATCAAGGAATTTTCAGAGGATTCTCTCCCCATCAAATTGCTGGAGCTCGGGTGCCTGCCCGGGAATGAGGTAGAGCTCCTGCAAGTAGCCCCCCTTAAAGACCCGCTTTACATAAACGTAAATGGTTCCCATATAGCCATTCGGCGGTCGGTGGCACTCCAAATCGAACTGGAACCAATTCCGGCCTATGAGTAAGGACATCAAGGTAGCGCTTATTGGAAACCCCAACACCGGTAAAACATCTGTTTTCAACAGCCTTACCGGCCTCAACCAAAAGGTCGGGAATTACCCGGGGATCACCGTGGAGAAAAAAATGGGTTTATGTAAGCTCTCCCGGGGCGTACGGGCGCATATCCTGGACCTGCCCGGCACGTACAGTATGAACACCACTTCCCTCGATGAAAGTGTGGTGGTGGAATTGCTCCTCAACAAGAACGCACCGGATTTCCCGGATGTGGCCGTGGTGATAAGCGATGTGGAGAACCTCAAGCGAAACCTGCTGCTCTTCACTCAGATCAAGGATTTGCAGATCCCTGCCATCCTGGTCATCAACATGGCAGACCGCATGACCCGAAAAGGGATTACCCTGGATGTGGAAGCCATGGAAAAGCGGCTCAATACGAAAATTGCCCTGGTAAGCACCCGCAAAAACACCGGGATCGATCACCTTAAAAACCTCATCGAAAACTACAGGAATATCCCTTCAACCCCCAGTGTGGATGTTTCGGTCATTGACCCGACCTATTTTGAATGCCTCAGAAAAGCGTTCCCGGGGGAAGACCTCTATAAGCTCTGGGTAGTCATTACCCAGGATGTCAACTTTACCCCTCTGGATAAGGACGACCTGTTCAAAAACGCCTCGTTTGACATAAAGTCGAGGGGAGACCTGAAAAAACTGCAGCACAAGGAGACCATTTTAAGGTATCAGTTCATCAATGGGGTGCTTAAGGAAACTTACAAGGTTGACTGGCAGGCTGCCAAAGGTTGGCGTGCCAATCTTGATAAAATACTGACTCACAAGGTGTTTGGATATGTGATCTTCTTCCTGATCCTGCTGACCATTTTCCAGGCTATCTACGACTGGAGCGGTGTCCCCATGGATTTCATCGATGCCCAGTTTGTCGCTGCCAGTGAATGGGTAAAAGCCACCCTGCCTCCAGGGGTGTTCACTAACCTGATCGCGGAAGGGATTATCGCAGGCATCGGCGGGATCGTCATCTTTGTCCCTCAGATTGCCTTTTTGTTCTTCTTCATCTCCATCCTGGAAGAATCCGGGTACATGAGCCGGGTGGTATTTCTGATGGACCGCATCATGCGTCCTTTCGGACTGAGCGGGAAGAGTGTCGTCCCCCTGATCTCAGGGACTGCCTGTGCCATTCCGGCAGTCATGGCCACACGGAACATCGAAAACTGGAAAGAACGGCTGATCACGATACTGGTGACCCCATTTATGACCTGTTCGGCCCGGCTGCCCGTATACCTGATCATCATCGCCCTGGTCATCCCAGAAGGCCGATTTCTGGGCCTGAGTTACCAGGCGGTGACCCTCATGATGCTTTACCTGCTGGGATTCGTGGCAGCAATCATAGCGGCCAAAGCCCTGAACCTGGTCCTGAAGATCCGGAGCCGGAGTTTCTTTGTGGTGGAAATGCCCAATTATAAAATGCCGCTCTGGAAGAATGTCCTCTACACTGTAGTGGAAAAGACAAAGAGTTTTATCTATGGGGCCGGGAAGATCATCCTGGCGATCTCCATCGTGCTTTGGTTCCTGGGTTCAAACGGGCTTTCTGAAGATTTCAGGAATGCCGAGGAGATCGTGACTGAACGGGTGAGCAGGGAAGGGCTTTCCCCTAACAGCCAGGCGTATATTGACAGTAAGTTCGCCGAATATCGCACATCCATGGCCCATGAGACTGGCGCGGGAGAAAACCGGCTTCCCGAAGTGGCCATGCAGGATTCCCTCCAAAACCTCCGATCCGACCTGAGGTCCCGGGTGATCCGGCAGGAAGTGGCCAGCCACCGTTTGGAACATTCCTTTATAGGCCAAATGGGCAAATTCATAGAACCGGTAGTGCGTCCCCTGGGGTATGACTGGAAAATCGGAATTGCGGTACTCACTTCTTTTGCCGCCAGGGAAGTATTCGTCGGGACCCTGGCCACTATCTACAGCGTTGGCAGTGATGAGGTAGAAACCATTAAAACCCGGATGGAAGCTGAGGTACGGGAAGACGGAACGCCCCTGTTCAATCTCGCTTCCGGGATTTCACTCCTGCTCTTCTACGCCTTTGCCATGCAGTGCATGAGTACCCTGGCCATTGTCAAACGCGAAGATCAGCAGGACTATCGCATGGTAGACCTGATAGCGAACACCAGTTTCAAAGGCGCGGGCCTGGTCTTCCGACATTTTTCGCTTCAGGTAATGTGCTCCGAACGCCCCGAAGAGGACTCCCAGAAACCCCAGCAGGGCACCGGAAACCTGGGTTAGCAATAGCTGTTCCATAGCGTAAAACGGGTTAAATGGGTTGATTAAACGACCCGATTGGTGCCCTAAATATAGTGATCGGATTATTGCTTGCCATCCGTTTAATGAATATCTTTAGGTATATTTTGAGAAAATGAAAAAGCTTTTAGTCCTTGCGGTAATCGGCCTCCTTGCAGGATCTTGCGGAAGCTCCAAATCCGCGTCCCCTTCGGATGATCAACACCTGGAACAAACCCTTGATGATCAGAATGCGGCCGTGCTGCCACTGGTGACCCGTATCCAGAAACTGCCCGGGGTTACCCTCCGTGGCGGGGTGCCCGTATTTATCAAAAACAGCAGCAGTACCAGTGGCCGTCCGCCGTTACCCCTTTATGTGGTGGATGGCATGATCATCGGGAATTCCTTCCGGGCTGTTGAAAACATCGTACAGCCTGTGGACGGATTATAATAACTACTAAAAGGGGCGATTGACCTTGATTCCCGATAACTGCCGGACCCCATCCCTGATAATGAGAATTTATATTTCCGGGTGGTTTGTCGCTTTCCGCAGAGTCGGGGTATTACGGTTATTCATTTCCTGAAGCGGCTTGACGGCCGGCCTATTTTTAAGTACTTTACCCCCGTTAACACAAGTCCCCATGAAAAACATTTGGTGTATTGCCCTGCTGATTGCAGGTTTCTCCCTCAGCGCTCAGGGAACCCGGCTGCTTCGCCAGCCGACCCTGTCCGAATCCGAAATAGTATTTGTATACGCAAATGACCTTTGGAAGTGCCCGCGGGCGGGCGGGAAGGCAATCCGCCTGACCTCCAATGAAGGATACGAGTCCTTTCCGCACTTTTCCCCGGATGGATCCCAGGTGGCCTTTACGGGTCAGTACGACGGGAATACGGATGTTTTTGTAGTTGCGGCCTCTGGGGGAGAGCCCAAAAGGTTAACCTGGCATCCGGGGGCCGATATCGTCCAGGGATGGACACCAGAGGGCAAAGTGATCTTCCGCTCCGGAAGGCAGGGGCATCCAACCCAGACCAACCGCCTGTATTCGGTGGGAATTGAAGACAGCTTTCCAGAAGCCCTGCCAGGACCCAGGGCAGCCTATGGAGAGCTCTCCCCTGACGGGAACCGGCTGGCCTATACCCCCATCACCTCCTGGGACCCTGAATGGCGGAATTACAGGGGCGGACAGGCCATGCCTGTATGGATCGTCGACCTGGAAAGCGGACAGCTCCAGCGCACCCCCCAAAAGGACCGGGAGCGGCACCTGGACCCGGTGTGGTACCAGGGAAAGGTGTTCTACATTTCCGAAAGGGACTACGCCGCGAATATCTGGTCGTTCAATCCGGCAGACGGAACCGAAAAACAGCACACCTTCCACAAACAGTTCGATGTAAAAAGCCTGGATGCCGGTCCTTCCGGTATCATCTATGAGCAGGGCGGATACCTGCACCTGCTCGATCCGGATTCAGAAAGCAACCGGCAGCTGAACATCACGGTGGAAGGGGATATGAATTTTGCGCGTGCCCGCTGGGAAGAAGTAAGCGGGGGGGACCTTCAAAACCCACGCCTCAGCCCGAACGGCAAGCGGGCCCTTTTCGAACACCGGGGCGAAATATTCAGCGTTCCGGTAGACGAAGGGAGCTGGAGAAACCTGAGCCGGACCTCGGGGGTCGCAGACCGCTATCCGGTTTGGTCCCCAAAGGGTACGAAAATAGCCTGGTTTCAGGATGCCAGCGGGGAATATGAGCTGGTGGTCGCCGATCAGAAAGGAAGGGTCCGGAGGAGCTATACCCTTCCAAACCCCACCTTCTTTTTCCGGCCCGCCTGGTCCCCGGACGAAAAGTACATCGCCTATACTGACACGGATTATAATATCTGGGTGATCGCCCTGGCAGACGGTAAAACCGTAAAGATTGCTTCAGACCGGTATGCCCATCCCAACAGGGAAATGAACCCGGTTTGGTCCCCGGACAGCGAATGGGTAGCTTATCCCCGTCAGCTGGACAGTCACTTCAAGGCTATTTTTGCCTACCACCTTCCCAGTGGGAAGACCCTTCAGCTCACCGACGGCATGGCGGATGCCTTAAGCCCTTCCTGGGATGCCTCCGGTAAGTACCTGTATTTCCTGGCAAGCACAGATTACGCGCTGCAATCGGGATGGCTCGATATGAGCTCCCTGAACATTCCCTTTACGAGAAGCCTTTATGCCGTGGTCCTGTCAGATAAGGACAAAGCCCCCACCCTTCCGAAAAGCGATGAGGAGGGCCTTGAAGAAAACGGAAAGGACCTTCCGGATAACAAAGAAAAGGAGGAGGCAGAAGGGACTGTCTCCGTAAATCTCACTGAGGCGGGCGTCCAGGACCGGATCATCGCCCTGCCACTCCCGGGCCGGAATTACACCGGCCTTTCCGCCGGGCCGGACGGAATTGTCTTCCTCAGTGAAGAGGTCCCCAACGAGCAGGGCCTTACCCTGCATAAATACACCCTGGACAAACTGGAAGCGGGTGAATACGCCACGGGCATACAGGAATTTGTGATCTCCGATTCGAGGGAACAAATCCTGGTGCGCCAGGGTTCCGGCTGGAAGGTGGGCAAGACCAAAAGCAAAGACCTTTCCGATGCCGAATCCCTCAAGACGCAAATGCGTCTCCGGGTAGTCCCTACCGAGGAATACCATCAAATTTTCAGGGAAGGATGGCGTTTTATGCGTGACTTCCTCTATGTTGATAATGTACACGGGGCACCCTGGGAGGCCATTTATACCTGGTATGCGCCCTGGGTAGATCACGTTCGCCACCGGACAGACCTCAACTACGTGGTGGACATCCTTAGCGGGGAGGTGGCGATCGGGCATTCCTATGTTTCCGGCGGGGACCAGCCGGACCTGGACCGTGTCCCTGTCGGGCTGCTCGGATGCGATTTCGAGCTGTCAAACGGCCGGTACCGGATATCGAAAATCTATACGGGGGAGCAATGGAACCCCGATCTGTATGCCCCTCTGGCCATCCCCGGCCTTGGAGTTAAAGAGGGGGATTACCTGCTGGCCATCGACGGGAAAAACCTGGTAGCCGGGGTGAACCCCTATGCCCTTTTGGAGCAAACAGCAGGTCGTGAAATCTATCTGACCATCAGCAATACCCCGGAGGGAGCCACCTCAAGGGAGGTGGTTGTCAAACCGATCCAAAACGAAAACAGCCTGCGCACCGTGCAATGGGTTGAAGAAAACCGCAGGAAAGTAGACAGCCTCTCCGGAGGCCCGCTCGCTTATGTCTATGTCCCGAACACCTCCGGCCGTGGGTTCGAATATTTCAACCGTTACTATTTCTCCCAACAGGATAAAAAAGGGGTTGTCGTGGATGAACGGAATAACGGGGGCGGCTTCGCCGCAGACTACATGATTGATATTATGGACCGGGAACTCTTTGGCTTCTTCAACAGTAAAACGGAAAGCAACCGTCCCTGGACCACGCCTATGGCAGGGATCTGGGGGCCTAAGGTCATGCTGATCAACGAAAGGGCAGGTTCCGGAGGGGATCTCTTGCCCTATATGTTCCGCGCCAAGAAACTAGGGCCGCTTATCGGAACCCGTACCTGGGGAGGCCTGGTGGGAACCTGGGACACTCCCCGGTTTATCGACGGGGGCCGGATGGTGGCGCCCCGGGGAGGCTTTTTTGGCCTCGACGGAAAATGGGCCGTGGAAGGGGAAGGGGTCGCTCCGGATATCGAGGTAATCCAGGAACCTTCCCGGGTTATGAAGGGCCATGACCCACAGCTGGAGCGGGGGGTAGAGGAGGCACTTCGATTGCTGGAGACCAACCGGTTCGTGTTGCCAAAAGAACCTGCAGCGCCCGTCCGCTGGAAGCGTCCTGAAGGATTTTCACCGGAACCGGTAAAGCAACAATGATCCCGGTTATTCCAGGGAGATCTCCACGGTAACGTCTCCCTGGAGGTCTATCACACAGTCCCGGAACGAGGGAGGCCCGAAGGTCTTCATTCGCGCCCTGGAGAACCCCAGAGGTTCCCGGGGTATGCCCAGCCAGTTGGTATCGAGCTCATCATTGCTGTTTTCATCGTGAAAAATCGCAATGGCGTAGGGGCCTGCCGGGAGGTCCGTGAACACCACCTTCGTAGCTCCTTTCTCAGCAGGCGCATTCGCGTTGCGAAACACCCTGTCGAATTTCAGAAAGCTACCTTCCTCCCGATAAAGGGCTACCTGTATAAGACCTTCCGATGCGAGCACGCCCCGGGCTTCCACTTCAAGGCGGTGCTGCCCGAACAGGGAGAGGGGCATCCATATCAATAGTAACCAATAAATCCGCATGCTCTTTTTTACTTGGGGTTTACAAAGCTACTTCCTTCCCGCGAAAGGATTTCATGTTTAAACCTTAAAATTCTAAGGGAGTTCCTAATCCGGGATACGCTGTTCCCATTCGTTTTTTAAGACACGGTACATACTCTGTGTTTCCAGGGAATCTGCAAAATTCAGGAAAATGACCATGGTATCCCGGTAGCGGACCTTGACCTTGTGCTGTCGCAAGTCATCCACAAAAACATAGACAGGCCTTTGCGGATAAAGGGAATCGATAAAAACACCCTTTTCCCGCGCCCAGAACGAAAACCCGTGACTTCGCTCCATTTGGGGTATCCTCGGCTTCCATATAACACTGTCCAGGTCGCTGTAGGGAACTTCCACGCGATAGAATCCCGAGAGAATCTGTATGCGATCCGCCTCCAGACGGGTCCAGTTTTTCGAATGAAGCACAAAGACAGCCAGGCTGCCTAAAACGGCTGCCACAATAAGGACATTTAGCGTCCAGTGACGCCTGGTTTTTGCCATCACTTATCGGTTGGGGTCCGGTATTTATCCAACCAGGCAAGCGTATGGGCGATCTTGCTGATCAGATTGCTGGGCCGGTTGGCAATGCCATGACTCGCCTCCGGGATTTCGACCAACACAGTTTCCACCTTCCGCAATTTCAGGGCGTGGTAGAGTTGTTTGGCCTCGCTGGGAGGGGTCCGTAAATCATTCATTCCTACCATGACCATGGTAGGTGTTTCGATATTCCCCACCAGGGACAAAGGCGAAAAATTCCAGTAGCCTTCGAAATTCTCCCAGGGTTGTCCCGGATACCTGCTGTTGGCGTAGTAAAAGTAATTGTCGGCCACCAGGGTCTTGCTGATCCAGTTCACTACCGGTTTCGCCACCACGGCCGCTTCAAAGCGGTTGTTTTTGCCAATCATCCATGCCGTCATGATACCTCCAGCGCTGCCCCCGGTTACAAATAACTGGTCTTCATGTGCGATGCCTTTGGCGATGCACGCATCCACCCCATCCATGACATCCTGGTAGTCATCTCCGGGATAATTGTTATACAACAGGTTGGCAAATTCCTCCCCATAACTGGTGCTGCCCCTCGGGTTTGGATAGAAAACGATATACCCGGCAGCCGCATACAACTGGATCTCGGCCGTGAAGCGGTCCCCGTAATTCGCGATGGGGCCCCCGTGGTTTTCAACCAAAAACGGGTATTTTTTTCCAGGGTCGTAATCCGGCGGGTACACGATCCAGCCCTGAATTTCCCGGCCATCCACAGTGGAGGAATACCAGATTTCCTCCACTCTGCCCAGGCTCCGGTGGTCCAGAAGGCCCTGGTTCAGATGCGTGATCCGCTTTGGCCCCCTGGACCCTTTTTCTACCACGGCAATATCTGCCGGGAATTCAGGGCGGGTATAGGTATAGGCAAGGGCACCTTCCTTGCTGACACTAAAAGAACCACTCCCATAGGGCCTTCCGATTGAGGTTCCCCCCAGGTTGTCTGCAAGTTTTGAAAAATTCCCGTTCAGGGACACATAACCGATTTTGGAGTTTCCCTTGTCGTCATAAGTAAAATAAATCCCCTTACTCCCGGCGTCCCATTTCAGCCCGCTCACGCTTCGGTCGAGATCTGCAGTCAGTACCTGCTTTCCGGATCCGTCCGTCCGCATCAGACGCAGCTCGGATACCTGATGGGCCTGCACTTTGTCCGTGTAGCCTCTGTAGGCGATGTACTTCCCATCCGGAGAAGCTACCGGGCTGGCATCCGGTCCGGGACTGTCCGTCAGCACATTTATGTGTCCGTCATCTACCTTCAGGGAATAGACCTCCGAATTGCGAAAATCGTATTCCCAGTCTTCCGACCGGTTGGCCGAAAAGTAAATCGTGTTTCCATCCGGAGACCAGGACAGCGATCCCCTGTGGTGGAAGTCCCCTGAACTGATCTGACGTGCCGCACCACCCCCGGCCGGGATGACAAAGATGTGGCTGAAACCCGGGGAAATATACCCGCTCCCGTCCCTTTCGTGGTAGAGCCGGTCGGTTATACGGGGCGATCCGGCCCATTTAGCTTCCTTTGGTTTTTTCGGCATCTTGGCCAAAACCGGGGGCTGTTCCGGTACGTTCATCGTAAAGGCCAGCTGGCTTCCGTCCGGGGACCAACTCAGGGAAGATGGGCTGGAAGGCAACTGGGTAAGGCGGGCATACCTCCCACTGTCTTTCCAGTAAAGGTAGATCTCCGCACCTTCATTGGTGCTGCTGACAAAGGCGAGCCGGTCCCCCTGGGGAGACCAGCGGGGGCTGTATTCAGCCACTTCCCGGGAGGTTAGTTTCTGGTGGGAACTGCCATCGGTGCGAACTATCCAGAGGTTGCCCCAGGAACGATCTTCCAGAATATCGAATCCCATCCTCCGGTAGACAATCCATTCCCCGTCCGGGTGGATTTGTGGATCTGAGGCATACTGAAGGTCGAAAACATCCAGATATTCAAGGGGTTTTTCCTGAGCCGGTACTTTTTGAAACAGGGCCAGGAAGACCAGCAGGGTCAAAATGATTCGGGTGTATTTCATCGGGATTATAACTTTGGTTGCAACCCTAAAGATATGGATTCTGGCGGGGATACATACCCGGGCCGGAAACCCCTCCCGTATGCTTCCCAGAGAAATTATAGACGCCTGATAATTAGGAAGTCGGCCACTTTACCTATCTTTAGAAAATCCCCTTCCGGATGGGGCCTCAGAAATTTCACTAAATCAATCCTCATGAAAAACATCAGTACATTCTTTCTTTTATTCAGTTGCCTGCTCGGGTTTTCCCAACAGGACCTGCCGCAAAAAAGCATTGTCGGGATGCTCGAAATGACCCAGGGCCAGATCGAGGCCCTCGCCCAGGCCTTTGATGAATCCCAGTTCAACTGGCGCCCTGCAGAAGGGATCCGCTCTACAGGAGAAACCGTGGTACACGTGGCAGCTGCGAACTACTATCTGGGAATGAAACTCGGATTTCCACCCCCGGAAGGTGTGGATATTATGACGATGGAAAAAACGATTACAGGTAAAGAGGCCATCCTTGAGGCGTATCAAAAATCAGCTGAATTTATCCGTGGAAAAATGATGGAGGTCGATCCGGCCAGTCTTGGGTCCGAGGTAGACCTGGGCTTTATGAAAACCAACCGGCTTTCAGCCTTGTTGGTAGTCCTGGAGCACACCGGGGAGCACAAAGGACAGCTAATCGCTTATGCCCGTTCCAACGGGGTTGTTCCCCCCTGGAGTCAACAACAGTAATCCTTTTAAAGACCGCCCACCAAGGCGGTTTTTTTATCCCAGCCCCACATCCAGGGCCATCATGATGATAAACCCCCCGATAAATCCCATAGTGGCAATATCGGTATACTTATCCTGCTGGGTCTCGGGAATTACCTCTTCCACTACTACAAAAATCATAGCTCCGGCTGCAAAAGACAGCGCATAGGGCAGGATGGGCTGGAAAGTGAGCACCGCCCAGGCGCCTAAAACGCCCGCAATAGGTTCCACGATGGCCGAGGCCTGACCGTAGTAAAAGCTTTTCTTGCGGCTCATCCCAAAACGCCTGAGGGGCATGGCGACGGCAAAACCCTCCGGAAAATTCTGCAGGCCGATTCCCAGGGCAAGGGCTGCAGCGGCTCCAATGCTGGCTCCCTCAAAACCCGCAGCCACCCCGCCGAAAAGAACTCCCACAGCCAATCCTTCCGGGATATTGTGCAGCGTAATAGCGAGAATCAGAAGTGTAGTCCTACGCCAGGGGGTTTTTATCCCTTCCTTTTCGGATTCCTTAAAATTGATATGCAGGTGAGGAAGCACCTTGTCCAGGCCAAAAATGAACAGGGCACCCAAAAGAAACCCCACCGCTGCCGGCAGGACCTTCACGAACCCCTCGCCGGGACTCATTTCGATCCCGGGGGCCAACAGGCTCCAGAAGCTGGCGGCTACCATGACCCCGCCGGTGAACCCCAACATACCGTCGAGGACCGCACGGTTCATCGTCTTGAAGAAAAATACCAGGCCGGCTCCCGCAGCCGTGAGGGCCCAGGTGAACAAGGTGGCGTACAGGGCTGCCAGAACAGGGTTGATGGTTTCCAGATAGTTGATTACTGCTTGCATTATGATGCGTTTGGTTTTACATAGAGGTTGGAGGCTATCTGATGAGAGATCCGCAGACGATGGTCCCCGATCTGAACACGTAAGGAATGGTCATAGGGCTCCTTTTCCAGGATTTGGATTTCCCTGCCCAGGGCAATGTGGTTCCGGTCCAGGAATTTCAGGAAAGGCGTGGAGGAATCCCGTACGCCCACACAAATCCCCTGGCTGGGGACAGGCATACTGCTGAGGAGTTTCTTGTCCCGGGTCTTAAACCTACCGTGCTTGTCCGGGATGGGATCCCCGTGCGGATCATAGTCCGGAAAGTCGAGCAGGGCATCGAGGCGGTCGATCAGTTTTTCGCTCTCGATATGCTCAAGTTGTTCGGCCACTTCATTTCATCCTGAAGGAAGAGACTGGGTATCCAGACCTGATCGGGTAAATTCCCTCCCGGAGCTTCCGTTGCCGTGGTGTTGTCGTC
>JARRQA010000069.1:0-8562 GCA_037382325.1 Robiginitalea sp. | reverse complement strand
TAATAATTCGCGAACTTCCGAAAGATCCCCTGGGTCGGTCAGCTTTCTTTCCATAAGCGGGAGTAAGCGCTGCATAACATTATCCCTAAATAGATCTGTTTCCATTTCCTCAATAAAATTGTTTACACTTGTTTCCTGTTGCTGAATCTCCTGGACCTGACCGTAATAGCAGTACAATTCCGTTTCAATGTCAGATCCCTGCAACTTGCCCAGATATCCAGAATTTTTGAGGGCTTCAAAACCACTCTTGTCCGGGCGGAAATAAACCTCATAAATAGCCAGGTGTTGACCGTACTTCTCAAAAAAAGACAAGATCTCATCGGCAGGCATGGGTTCTTTTTCTATTAAGGTCATATAGCTTCTGGAACCTTCCCTGGAATGGCTCCTGTAGACCAGGACTTCATTGAGTTGCTCCAGATCGGCAGTAACGTTATTGGCGATATTGCTAAGATACCCTTTTAGCTCCCGTCGTTCTTGCTTTTCGGCATTCCAATTATCCACCTGGATGGCAATCAAAATCCCAATCACTACCAACAAAATCTCCCCAACTGCATACAACAGGTACTTGCTGAATTTGTTATCAGTTAGGAGTCTTTGTCGTATTTGTCGGAAGAAGCGGAGCATGGATCCAGATGGGCTGTTATTCGATCAAGTTAAGCATTTAATTGGCTGACAAAGGCTTTTAGTGGATTTGTGCACCACTACGGTTTTTACCTGTTCCGAACCCAGAACATTACGAATAAATGAGTTATTCGTACGCGCTGATTTCGGCCTCGATTTCTTTGAGTGCGATCCCGGCCATCGTCCTGCCTTTAATGGCTCCCGTCAATCTCCAACTGGCATTGTTTCTGACCTGCCTAAGCCGGACAACCAGGGCGGGATCATTTTTAATAAAAGCAATCGGATCCCTTAAACCAGGGACGTCACGCATAAGAAAATTATAGGTATCCCTGATGTAATCATTTACTTCGCGGAGGCTTGAATTAACCGATATCCCATCACTCCCAAAGTGCCATTCGAGGGCACTGTAGTAGTCGCTTAACAGGTTTTTCAATTTCTGGTTCTTGAGCTGGGAATAGGAACCGGTGCTTTTGAATTCCTCCATTGCATAATCATGGATAACCATGGAGCGCGGCCTATTTATCCAGGTAAATGTTTTTTGGTTAAAATCCACGTTAAACGTATCGGGGACCGCACCCTTCCAAATCCGTTGACTTTTCAGCTCTCCTGTAATGGTATCTGCCTCACGGGTATCCGGGTTAATCAGATTTAGCAGGTGTTGTAATGAAAGATACCGGAATTCATTATTGCTTTCAATCTCGCTCAGCAGTTCATCATCTTTTCTTATGGCATCCGCAAGGTTTTCAAGATTTGACTTTATTTCAGTACGATTGATTTTCTCCTCATTCCAATTATTGATTTGTAAAGCGATTAAAATACCAATTACAACCAAAAAGATTTCTCCAAAAGCATAAATAAGGTATTTACCTATCCTGCTTTCGGTTAAAAGCTTTTGTCTGATTTTTCTAAAGAATTTGATCATAATTATTCAACTATAAGATAACCACCCGGTATAACTTTAAAACGTTTATAACAGGCTCCATTCATATCTATTTGAAATACCGCCCCAACAGGCTGGGCAAAAACCAAGAATTGTTTTGAAGTGAGGTCACTCGATTCAAACGGCTCGTAAGATGTATTTAAACGATGCACTTTGAGTGGTTGCTTAGTGCTATTGTAAAGTAAATTGAATTGATTTTCTGCAGGTTTAAGTTCCGTTGAATTATCCTCACAACTCACAGTTTCCATAGGTAGATAATCAAATTCTTCAAACACCCTTTTGATGTCGGCAGTAGAACCTCCCGATAATCGTTCAATTTCGGCCATGATAATAACCTGGGTATTTCTCAAGGCAGTAATGGCACCTTGGATAAAGATGAAATTTCTTCGATAGAGTTCAATCCTGGATTTATAATTCTTATTGCTTATCGAGTAGTCGATTGCTTTACGAATATCGATGCTGTCTGATGGATAAAACCATTCATGTTCGTTCAGCATAAAATTCTTAATGCTATTTTGTTCTTCAAAGGTTTTCTCTGTTTGGGTCCTCAATTGTTCCAACCAATATTTGTATCTACTAAGTTGATAAAGCAATTGTTGATACTCTTCAGGGAATTCGGAACGCATTTTTAAAATGTTGTTACCATTTTCCAAATTCAAATTGTTACCATTATCCCTGACATAAACGTTGTGCAGAGTGGAAAACATTGGCAACAACAAATTTTTGTTCTCGCGATATTCTGTTTCGCTCAATCTATTCTCCTGAATTAACTTTAAAATGGAATCCGTTTCTTGATAATGTTTTTGGTACGCTTCAAAAGGGTTACGATGAAGATGTGTTTTGCGAATTTCCTCTCCCAGGTCAGTTAGAAAATTTTGCCGTTGCCTTTCCTGATCTTTGGCTGTATTCCAATTATTGACCTGCAGCGCAATCAATATCCCAATCACCACCAACAGAATCTCCCCAACCGCATACAAGAGGTACTTGCTGAATTTGTTGTCAGTTAGAAGACGTTGGCGGATTCGGCGGAAGAAGGGTAGCATTATTCTGAATTTACCGGTAAGATTATTTTTTCCATTTCAAAATAGGATTCCATCATTTGAATGTTTTCGGTAACCATCCGTTCCGCCTGCTGGAAACCATAGTTGTGGATTCCCCAGTTGTATTCCATATTGCGAACAATCCCCCAGAACTCCGCTGATGCGATAATTTCACGATATACCTCCAAGTTCTCGATATCATCTACAAATGGGCCATTAATCGGGAACCCATAGCTTATTAAAAATTCCCGTAGAAGGTTTAAGCTGTGGACTGATAAGAATTCCGAATTGGTATTATTATTAAGGGCACCCTTACCATAGGTCGTGTAATAAAGGGAGAGATTGTTGATCAAAGACGTTGGAGCGAGGTCTGTATTCGGGTTATTGTTCAGTTTGTTATACCCGAATTCCACTGCCTGGAAAGCGGTCACCTGATGAAGGTCGGAGATTCGATTAGCCAGAGAATCCAGGGGCAAATCCAGAGCGTTCCGTTGCAGGTAGTTGATGTTGCCCACAAATTCATTAAAATCCGCAACGCGATATGCCAGGTTCTTCAGGTCATTATTCAGGTCTTTATGAATTTCAAGAAGGATGGTATTCAGTTCTCTTTTGGCCTTACTCTCTTCATTCCAGTTGTTTACCTGCAAGGCAATCAAAATACCAATCACCACCAGAAGAATCTCCCCAACCGCATACAGAAGGTATTTGCTGAACCTCTTATCAGTAATCAAGCGTTGGCGGATTTCACGGAAGAAGTGGAACATGAGCAGGGTCTTGCTCCAGTCAAGATAGGGAAATAATTGATTTGATAGAGGTCCCGGGAGTTCCGGGCCCACCCCGTTGTGGAAAACGACCTTGTTTTGACAGGAAATTATTCCAAATCCTCCTCTGAAAGGGCTGCCTTGAATCGCTGGTAGAGGTATGAAACGATTAAGAGGAATACGCCCAGGGAGATAAAGACAATCGTTTTCGACAGGGTGCTAAGGTGGGTCAGGTCAAAAAAGAACACCTTCAGGAGCGTAAGGAAAAACAAACCAATTCCGCCCAGGCGCAGGTGCCGTTTTTGCCTCCATAAACCAAGCCCGACAAGTACCAGGGCATAAAGCCCCCAAAAGACGGAAACCCATAGCTTATAGGAATCCGCCACCCCGGAAAGTGCCAGCCAGTGCAGGAGCTCACTGGTGGCTACCCAACCTGCTGTCAGGGCGAGGATACTGTCTGATACCCGGGGAAGCCTCAGATTGAGATATGCCTGCGTAAGTGACCTATAGCTCACCGCAAGAAGCATTGCCAGCAACAGCAGGGATATGTAGCGGATGCCCGTGAACCACCCGGTGGTGTTTTCGAGGGGGCCTTCCATGAAATGTGTCCTGAGCTCACTGAGCTGATACAGCCCCAACGTCAGGAAAGCAAACCACACCAGCAGATTTAGCAGGAGGGAGGCCAGGCCCAAAGAGCGATTTTTTAGCCTGTAGCTATTCACAAGCCCAAGGAGGCTCAAAAATAACAAGGTATAATTCAGCAGCCACACCTGTTTGAGCAATTCGAAATACCGGAAAGCACGAGGGGCTTGGTGGGCTGCAGGCTCAGCCGACGCCCCGGGAAACATCCCGGCATAGGCCTGGTCCCAATACTGGGCTATTTCAAGGGCAAAACTCCCGTAAAGCACCAGCAAAAACAGCCCGGGAACAGCAAAAGACAATGCTTCTCCGTGAAGGGACTCCCGGGTCCACTTCAGAAAGCGTGGTTTTCTGAAAAACAAATAGGTGATATACCCAAGGGCACCGCTGCTCAAAAGGGACGTCAGGAAAACCGCATTGAAAAAGGCAGGATGTTCCCCGTCCTCTCCCGGGGAGGCGAAGTTGGCCGACGCCAATGCCCAGTCCTCAGCAAGGCTGAGAACTCCGAGGACGATCAATGCATAAGCCAGGTTTTCGTAAAGCCCTACCTGCCTGTTCCTCCCGATCCAGAAGAGCAGGGTTGCTTCTGCCATCCACAACAGGGTTACCCAGTTCCCGTCCAGCTGTACGGGGATGGTAATGGTCAAAAACACGAGGGCCAGCCCACTGACCAGGAAAAAGATGTTGCCGTCTGCCCCTTTTCTCCGGCAAATAAGCAATGCGATACCGCCATGAGCAAGGGCATTGAGGAAGGTAAACATACCAAGGTAGTCTTTTCCGCCAGGGCTCGTTTCCAGGAGGTCATATCCCAGGCCATAGAAGATGAAACCGTTCAACAGCAACAGGATCACATCCGTGTAGCTGAAGGCCTCTTTCTTCAGAAGCTTGTAAGAAAGAAACGTGGCATAGAAAAGAAGGAAGAAAAAGATGAGGAAACCCCAGCAAAGAGCAACATAAGGATCCCTGTCAAAAGAAGAGGAATACCAGCTTATGAAGATCAGCCAGGTCATTCCAAAAGCAAAGAGAAAGAGTGGCTTCCAGTATTTTCGGAAGGCGATGAAGAGAATACCCAGGTTGATGATCCCCATATAGCTGAAAAGCACCGCAGGGGCGCCTTTCCCCTCGGACAGCAGAAAAGGGATGCTGTAGGCACCTACCAGCCCAATTATGGCGATGAACTGCAGGTTGTATTGAAGCGAAATCCCCACGGCTCCAAAGGTGAAAGCCACCATAAGCAGAAAGGCCAGCCATTGCGGATACATCCCGTAGAAGACATAGGCAGCATAGGTTATAAAATACATGATGGCCATGGCCCCGCTAAGCAGGACCGCGCTGAAATTTTTATACCGGGGCCTCAGCCGCACGCCTAACAGGAACAACAACACCCCCACCAGATATCCGAGGATAATTCGGAAGGTGGGGGATATCAGGTCGTTGTCAATAGAGTATTTAGCCCCAATGCTAACCCCAATGACCAGAATTATAATGCCGACCTTGCCCAGGAGATTTTCCCCCACAAATTTTTCCAACCTCGAGGTCTTGTGTCCAGGGGATTCCCTTTCGGATAACTCAGGGGATTCAGGAAGTGCAGGAGTGCGCCGGGTTTTGGTGCTGGGGCCTGCAGGCATGATCATCCACAGCAACAGGTAGGCGACCAGGCCGACACAAAACAAAAGGCCGAAAAGGACGAATACCACCCGCAAAAAGGTGCGGTTCATCTGTAAATACTGAGCCAGGCCCGCGCATACGCCGGCGATTACGCTTTCTTGTTTGTTTCGCTGGAATTTCCATGGCCCGGCAGGTGGTTTGTCAGGGGCGTCCTCCGCTGTCCCTGCAGTCTTTTTCGGCGGCGTATCAAGGGAGATATGCGGATCTTCTTCTTTGGCCTCACCGGAGGCGGCTTCCTTCGCCTTGAGGAAATCCGCTAATTCCTGCCGAAGCTTCCGGATTTCTTCAGCATAGGCCTCCTGCCTTTGTGAAAGCGTCTCAAGGCGTTCCGTTAGTCTTTTGATTTGGTCGTCCTCCAGACCCATACCGAATATGTAAAATGGCAAAATCCGCCGGGGGTTATCTAAATGTAACTATTTCTCGGGGATATAAGGTTTTTTTGGGACTGGCCACTTCGTGAATCAATCCAATAATGACGCAGGGCCAGGCACAGGAAGCCACAAGGCATCTTCCCGGTTGCGCACCTCCCTCGAACCTGATTTTATTTAAGGCAGAAGGCATATGCGGCCAAAAGGCAAAATGGATGCCCCAGAGAGCTTTAATGTTGATTAATTCGCTATTTTTAAGCGAATTATAACCTCTTATGGGCGCGAAAAACAACAAAAAGGGTTTTAACAAGTACAACCTGATTGCCGGCATCGTACTTCTGGCTTTTGTCGTATTCCTGTTGGTAGGCGACCCCTTGTCGTGGATGGACATGATACAGGTGAAGCTACTGATCGGGCTGGTGATCCTGATAATCATTGTACTTGCGCTCCGTTCGCTCGATAAAAGGGGCCGTTAAAGTGGCCTAAACCTCCTTTTTAATGAACACGTAATTTTCCATACCAGCAGGCCATACCTGCTTTGCGACCCAGGGATTGACGGGCTGGCGTTTCACAGGATTTCCAGAAGGGCCTCTGCTTCCAGAAGGATGTTTTGGTAAACGATGTTCCGGGCGTACAAGGTAGAAATCCTCCGTGTGAGCAACCTGCCAAATGACGGATCCCCGGCGATTTCATGGTATATGTTTTCGATAGTTTCCGCCTGCACGGACGGTGCACTACATGGAAGGAAACTCTGAACATCCAGCACGTCGATATCGTAACAAGTGTTCCACATGTACTGCTGCAGTGCCATAGGGATCACACTGCGGACAAAGTCGCGGTAGGCCTGGGTGCCACCTGTGAGCACGGAAAGCTGCAGGGGCCACTCGTTGTAATAGCGCTGCAGTGCATTGAGCAATTCCGGGGAGCCCAGATAGCCCGTCATTTCAGGGTTTTGTACCTCGTTATAGGTAGCCGTCACCTGGTTGAAATTCCATATCTGGCTTACATGGAACGCCTGCACCAAAAACTGCCATCGGGACTCGGTGTCCTGTGCCCGGGCCACTGACAACTCCTCCTCGGCCTGATAGCCATAAGCAATGGCCATTTCAAAGAATTCCATTCGGTTTTGAATGTTCTCAATGTCGGCCATGATCCCCTCCCGAAGTTGTGCCCGGAATTCGGCGGCCTGCTCGTGCTTTTGCCGGTCTTCATTCCAGTTGTCCACCTGCAGGGCGATCAGGATCCCGGCCACCACCAGCAGGATTTCACCAATGACATAGAGCAAGTATTTGCTGAACCGGTTTTTGGCTAGGAGGCTCTGGCGGAGTTGGCGGAAGAAGCGGAGCATTCGTTTCGGTCTTAAAGGGGTGGCTTTAAATCAGAAAATTTAGCTGAATTTAAGTATTGTGTGAAAGTAAATTACAAACCTATTTTTCGTATTCTTCAAACGTTGTAAGGAGTTCTCTGGTGAAACCAATCATCTGTTTTCGTAATCCAACGATTATTGTTTCCTGCTGTAATTTCATAATCAGCAATGAATTAAGGGTGGCAAATAATTCATTTTCGTCACTTTTTTCCCAAAAACGCCTTTCTAATTTCCCCATCTGATTTGGAAATAAAGGATTCCCATACGCGGTAGTATCCGGGATATTAGGAAATTTCTGTAGGCTCATTTCAAACGTATTGAACATAGCCTGTATATTCTTGTCCAGCATACCAACCACTGCTATTTGACGTGCTCGATGCCTAAGTATTGATGCGCCCAGAGTTGAATCCAATAAATCAAAGTGTCCGTTGGCATTAATACGTTCAAAGGTTGCCGTATTAAAGGCATTTGAAGGGCTAAAGTACGGGCTGTATTCCTTGCGAAGGACTTTAACAAGTGTATCTTTTGTAGCTGCTTCTGACGATATTCGCCTATATAAACTTCGATGATATTGAATATCTTCCTCCATATACTCATTTAGGAACTGCAAAAGTAATGTGTCTGCAGCAAGATCCCGTTTAAAGGAAGCTATATAGGAATGTCGGAGGGATTTATCTACCTGGTTGCCCCTCCAAGTATCAATCTGCAACGCAATCAAAATCCCTATCACCACCAAGAGGATCTCCCCAATCGCATACAGCAGGTATTTGCTGAATTTATTGTCAGTTAGGAGGCTTTGGCGTATTTGGCGAAAGAAGCGGAGCATTATTTCAGTTCTTTGGAAATTAATGAGTCTAGGGCCAGAGTTCGGATATTAAGGGAATCAATAAATGACCGGGTGCGGGTCATTCTCCAGTACTGATTGTTCAAAAGGTTGGCGTATTCGAACTGCTGGAGCATTTTATTGACGTCATAGTCAAACCTGGAAGGTGATGATCTGGGATCTTCCGGATATGCGGTATAATCCAGGTCATCCCAGGAAATCCATTTCCCGGTGATTGGGATTTTGATTGCGTTGCAGATTGATACTTGGAGGGGCAACCAGGTAGATAAATCCCTCCGACATTCCTATATAGCTTCCTTTAAACGGGATCTTGCT
>JARRQA010000068.1:0-9256 GCA_037382325.1 Robiginitalea sp. | reverse complement strand
CAGCCTATGTATTCAGCATCTGGCTTTATTCCCACAAGCTGAAAAAAATCCCCTTTATCGGAAACCTGGTATCCGCCACCCTAGCGATCACCCCGTTTTTCGCCATATTTGTTTACTATAAGAATTTTGAGCCCGTAATTTTTGTCCATGCCCTGTTTCTGTTCCTGCTGATCCTGAGCCGGGAACTGATCAAGGATATGGAAAATCTTGCCGGGGACATGGCCCAGAATTACCAGACCATTGCAGTGCGTTATGGCACCCGGTTCTCCAAGTGGTGCATTACCTTCCTGATCATGCTGGCCCTGGTTCCGGCAGGCCTGCTGATCGCCCGTTTTGAAGTTGGATATATGTACCTGTATTTCATTGCGAGTAGTTTGCTGCTCCTTTTGTTTCTTGTCCTCCTGTGGAAATCGCATTCAAAGAAACACTTTGTATGGCTGCACAATATCCTTAAGTTTATTATTGTATCCGGGGTCTTCGGGATCCTGTTGATCAATATAGACCTCGTTTTAAACCGACTTATATGAACCGGGAAACCCTTCGCGTGGGCATCGCACAGCTAACCCCCGTTTGGCTGGACAAGGCAGGAACGCTGGCCTTGATTCTGGACACCATGAAAAAAGCCGCCAAAGAGGGGGTGGAACTCCTGGTTTTCGGACAAAAGAAGGAGTCCGCTCCATCCACCGGAAATTACAACCTACCTATGACGAGCGGCTCACCTGGGCTCCCGGTGACGGGAACGGGCTGCAGGTACACCCTTTGAAGTCCTTTTCCCTGGGCGGGCTGAATTGCTGGGAAAACTGGATGCCCCTGGTCAGGGCTTCCCTGTATGGACAGGGAGAAAACGTGCATGTGGCCGTTTGGCCCGGCAGCGACTTCAATACCCGTGATATCACCCGTTTTATAGCGCGGGAATCCAGGAGTTACGTGGTATCAGCATCCTCCCTGATGAGACGCGATGCCATTCCCGGACAAACGCCGCAACTCGACCATCTCCTTGCAAAACTCCCGGAGAAACTGGCCAATGGCGGCTCCTGTATTGCCGCCCCCGACGGATCCTGGGTAATGGAACCCCAGGTAGATACGGAAGGAATTTTCGTACAGGAGCTTTCCCTGAACAATATTTATGAGGCGCGTCAAAACTTTGACCCTTCAGGTCATTACAGCCGACCGGATGTCACGCGTCTGACGCTTAACCGCAACCGGCAGTCCGTTCTCGATATTGAGGATTCGGACATTTAATACCTTTGTGTAAAATCTACTATGAGCCGATCGGAATCGAATAAGGGAAAAAAGCCCTCTGGAAGGCAGGGCGGGAGATACCGGAAAAAAAGTTATGCCCGCGGAAATGCCCCGATTAAAAAGGCGGCGCCCTCCCGCGGAAACGGGCCGCGTTTAATCCGGCTGAATAAATTCATCTCCAATGCCGGGGTTTGTTCCCGCAGGGAAGCTGACACCTTTATTGCTGCGGGGAATGTTACGGTCAACGGGAAAACGATTACCGAGATGGGCTACAAAGTATCGCCGGGGGATGAGGTTCGCTTTGACGGCCGCTTGCTGCAACAGGAAAAAAAGGAATATGTCCTATTGAACAAGCCCAAAAACTTTATAACCACTACGCGGGATGAGAAGGGCCGCAGGACGGTAATGGAGTTGATTTCAAATGCCAGTGCTTCCCGGTTATTACCAGTGGGCCGGTTGGACAGGAATACGACAGGACTGCTTTTGTTTACCAATGACGGGGACCTGGCCAAGACGCTGACCCACCCCAAACACGGGGTCAGGAAAATTTACCATGTAGAGCTCAACCGGAACCTCAAAGCAAGTGACCTCGATAAGATCCGCGCAGGGCTGGAGTTGGAGGACGGGCCCATTTCCGTCGATGAGGCCAGCTACATTGCAGGGGCGCCCAAACGGGAAGTAGGGATCCGGCTGCACAGCGGACGAAACCGCATCGTACGAAGGATCTTTGAACATCTGGATTACCAGGTAGTAAAACTCGACAGGGTGGTGTTTGCGGGCCTCACGAAAAAAGACCTGCCTCGCGGACACTGGAGGCATTTGACCTCACAGGAAGTGATCAACCTTAAAATGATCAGCTGACCCAGGCGCCCGGACCGCCTAATGTTTATTCCAGGCACCTTTCATTTTATTCCGGATCTCGTCAAGACAGAGGTTTCCGAGGCTTCCCTCATGGGTGTGGCGGAGGCTTTTATCCGGCTTGAATTCTCCCGATGCGATCATATCGGCCATCTTCCGGTATGCTTCCCGAAACGGAATCCCTTCCTGTACCATAGCATCGAGGCTATCCACGCTAAAGAGGTAGTCGTATTTGGGGTCATCGAGGATGTCCGTGTTCACCTTGATTTTCCCGAGGCTTGAAGTGAGGATTTCCAGGCAGGCTTTGAGTTGTTCTACAGCAGGCAACAAAAGTGCCTTGGTCAGTTGCATATCCCTGTGGTATCCACTGGTGAGATTGGTGGTAAGCAGTGTCAGCTGGTTGGGCAACCCCTGGATAACATTGCATTTGGCACGAACCAGTTCAAAAAGATCCGGATTCTTTTTATGGGGCATGATGCTGCTTCCGGTCGTGAGTTCATCCGGGAAGGAGATAAATGCAAAGTTCTGGCTGAGATACAGGCAAATGTCCATCGCCATTTTGCCGAGGGTGCCGGCAATGGCGGCCATGGCCATTGCCGCGGCCCGCTCCACCTTGCCACGGCCCATCTGTGCCGCGACCACATTGTATTTCTGAGTGGCAAAACCCATGCGGGAGGTCGTAAAGGCCCGGTCGATGGGGAACGAACTGCCATAGCCTGCCGCACTGCCCAGGGGATTCTGGTCAGCGACCCGGTATGCTGCGTGGAGGAAATAGGTGTCATCTACCAGGCTCTCGGCATAGGCGGAGAACCATAGCCCAAAGGAAGAAGGCATGGCCACCTGCAGGTGTGTGTACCCGGGAAGCAGGGTTTCCTTGTGGGTATCAGCCAGCCCCATCAGCAGCTCAAAGAGTTCTTTCGTTTGGGTTCTGAAATCCAGCAGGGTATCCTTCAGGTACAGCTGAAGGGCCGTGAGGATCTGGTCATTCCGGGAGCGGGCGGTATGAATCTTTTTTCCTGCTTCCCCGATACGCTCGGTGAGTTCATATTCTATTTTGGAATGCATGTCCTCGAAGGGTGGATCGACAGGGAAATTCCCTGAACGGTTTTCGTCCATCATCTGGTCGAGTTCCCGGACAATAGCCGCGGTTTCCCCGGAGTCCAGAATCCCGATCTTTCCCAGCATTTCAGCGTGCGCCCTGGAAGCTTTTAAATCGTATTCCACCAGGACCTGGTCCAGCTCCCTGTCATTGCCAACAGTAAAGAGGTCCATTTGTTTGTCGGGCGTGCCGCCCTTATCCCATAATTTCATTTTTATGTTTTATCGATTCATCTTTGAATTTGACCGTTTTATCCGCTCCTGTATCATATCTCATAGCTACCCCCACTATTACGGGGGAATAACCCTCCCCTCCCCATAGCTAAATATCGCGGTATTTAGTGCAAAAACCCAACACCCTGTAAATTTCCAGGCTGAGCTTTTTCAGGAGGGATTATAATTAAAGCCCTTTGCATAATAAATAGGCCGTTCTACTTCTTCCGGCCGGCTCCTGGTTTCAGAAATCCCCTCAAAAGTTCTGTATAGAACCGGACTCCTTTTTCAATTTCCTCAATATAAATGAACTCATCTGCGGAATGGGAACGCAAGGTGTCGCCCGGTCCGACTTTTAAAGAAGGGCAGTCAAGGGACGCCTGGTCCGACAGGGTAGGGGAACCATAGGGTTGCCCTCCTAAGGCCATCCCTGCCTTTACAAGGGCATGTTCCGGATCTATGGAGGAAGAATTCAACCTAAGGGAACGGGGATTAAGTTCGCAGGGGGCTTCTTCTTTCAGGATTTGGGCTATTTCTGAATTGCTGTAACAATCATTTACCCTTACGTCCAGGACAAATTCCACCTGGGCGGGTATAGCATTGTGTTGTTTGCCACCATGTATTTGGGATACGGTGAGTTTTACTTCTCCCAGGGATTCTGAAACCTTGGGGAAATGGTAATCCCGGAACCATTCCAAAACCGGAATTGCATTGTAAATGGCATTATCGGGATTCGGATGTGCCGCATGAGACGGGGTGCCTCTGACGATGCCGTCAAAAACTACCAACCCTTTTTCGGCGATCGCCAGGTTGAGCAAGGTAGGTTCCCCTACGATCGCTACATCGATTTCCGGGAGATCATTCAGGACACTGCACAGGCCATTGGGTCCGGAGTTTTCCTCTTCGGCAGAAGCGACCAAAACTACATTGTGTGAGAGGTTTTCCTGAGGATACCAGTAGGCAAAGGTCGCCATAAGGGATACCAGGCACCCCCCTGCGTCATTGCTGCCCAGCCCGAATAATTTTCCACCTTCCACCCGGGCTTCAAAGGGGTCCCGGGTATAGGCCTTGTTGGGCTTGACGGTATCGTGGTGGGAATTCAAAAGGAGGGTCGGCTTTTCAGGGTTGAATGCCCGATTCCGGGCGATGACATTATTCCCGTGCTGCCAACAGCGAACCCCCTGGTTTTTCAGCCAGTCGTTTATAAGCTGGGCCGTTTTGTCCTCTTCCCCGGAAAAGGAAGGGGTTTGTATCAGTTTTTCCAGAAGCCGAATGGCAGCCTGGGTCAGGTTTTCTATAGTCTTCATAAGATCAGTTTTGTAAAGGTGCCCGTATCCCTTTTCAGCATTTCCGGCGGCCCGATACGGACTTCTTTCACACCTCCCTTCAGTGCCTGAAAGGCGTTGTGCAGCTTGGGCATCATCCCTTCTGCAATAACACCTTCCTCCTGTAATCTTTTGAAGGTGGGCAGGTCAATCCGGGGGATTGTGCTTTTGGGATCGCTGAGGTCCCTGAGGACCCCTTTTTTGTCGAAGCAATAGTAAAGCCTGGTGTCGTAATCATTGCTCAGGGCCCTTGCAATCTCAGCGGCTATCGTATCGGCATTGGTATTCAGTAACTGTCCCTTTTTATCGTGGGTAAGGGCGCAGAATACCGGTGTCAGCCCCGCTTGTAGCAACTGGATCAGGGTTGTGACGGCCACCCCTTCCACATCTCCCACAAACCCGTAATCAATTTCCTTAACCGGCCGCCTTACGGCACGGATCAGGTCGGCATCGGCCCCGCTGAGGCCTATGGCATTGCATCCAAGGGATTGCAAACGGGCTACCAGGGTCTTGTTGGCCCACCCGGCATAGACCATCGTCACTACTTCCAGGGTTTTGGCATCGGTAATCCTCCTGCCGCCCGTCATTTTCGGTTCAATGCCGAGGACGCGGCTGAGCTGACTGGCCCGCTGCCCACCCCCGTGCACCAGGATGCGCATCCCGTCCAGAGAAGCAAATGCGTTGCTGATCATTGCCAGCCGGGCTTCTTCTTCCAGCAGGGCCCCTCCGATTTTCACTACCGTAATCCGCTGTTTCATTTCTTCAGTCAGTTAAAGCGCCTCCAGCATATGCATAAGGGCCAGTTGGGCCGCAAGGGTGCGGTTCGAGGCCTGTTCCAGTACCAGGGAGTTCCCTCCATCCAGCACGGCATCCTCCACAACGACGTTCCTGCGTACCGGGAGGCAGTGCATGAATTGCGCCCCTGCCAGTTTTTCGGCCGTCATCATCCAGGCCGGGTCTTCCGTGAGTACTTTTCCATACTGCCCGAAACTGCTCCAGTTTTTCACATACACAAAATCCGCTCCTTCCAGGGCTGCCACCTGCTCATACACAGGGGTGTAATCGCCTACCTGGGCCGGATCCAGTTCATACCCATCCGGGTGAGTGATGAGAAGTTCCACTGGCATTCGCCTCATCATACGGACAAAGGAGTTCGGCACGGCCTGTGGCAATGCCCTTGGGTGGGGTGCCCACGAAAGCACTACCCGGGGCAGGTCCTTTTTTTGATGCGAAACAATGGTCAGCGCATCGGCCAGGGCCTGCAAGGGATGTGCGGTGGCACTCTCCAGGTTCAGCAACGGAACCCCGGCATGGGATACAAAACCGCGAAGGACTTTTTCTGCCCTGTCCTTTTCTGCATCCTCCAGCCCTGCGAAAGCGCGAACCCCAATCAGGTCCGCATATTGTCCAACGACCCCTGCGGCTTCCCTGATGTGTTCGGCAGCAGTACCATTCATGCGGGTTCCATCGGTCATTTCCAGATTCCAGCCCTCCGCCCCGAAATTCATAACCATTACCTCGAGGCCCAGTAAACGGGCCGCTTTCTGAGTGCTCAACCGGGTGCGCAGGCTGCTGTTGAAAAAAAGCAGGCACAGGGTTTTACCTGCTCCAAAACTCCTGTACCGGTCTGGTTTCGCTACCAGTTCCCTTCCTTTTTCAAGCCAGTGATCCAGGTTTTGGATATCCCCAATATTTAAAAAGTGATTCATGACAATTCTTTTTCCAGGGCATTGAACAACAGGTCGAGGGCCTTCCGGTCCACGTTGAGCGCCGGCAGGATTCTCAAAAGGTTTTTGTTTTTGGAACTTCCTGTAAAAATCCGGTGGTTTTCGATGAGTCGTCTTCGCAGGCCCCCGATTTCAAAATCGAATTCCAACCCCAGCATCAGTCCCCTGCCTTTTACCCCCGGAAGTACCGGGAGTTCCCCGACCCTTTGGCGGAAATAGGTTTCCATTTCCCGGGCGTTTGCCAGGAGTGCTTCTTTTTCCAGCACCTCCAGGACTGCCAGGGAAGCCGCACAAGCCAGGTGGTTGCCCCCGAAGGTCGTACCCAGCAGTCCATACCTGGCTTTAAAATCCGGGTGGATCAGGATGCCGCCGACCGGGAATCCATTTCCCATCCCCTTTGCCATGGAGATGATTCCAGGCCGGATCCCGGCGCACTGGAAAGCAAAAAAGTCACCCGTCCTCCCAAAACCGCTCTGGACCTCATCAGCAATCAAGACAGCGCGGTATTTCCTGCAAAGTTCATCGGCCTCCCGGAGGAAAGAAGGATCTGCCATGGACAGGCCTCCCACCCCCTGAATAGATTCGAGGATCACGGCAGAAACATCCCCTTTCGCCAATTCCCTTTCAAGTGCCTGGGTTTCATTCAGAGGCAGAAAACTTACCTGATGCTGCGCGTTCAGTGGCGCTACGATATCAGGGTTGTCCGTGGCGGCCACCGCGGCCGATGTACGGCCGTGGAAACTGTTTTCAAAGGCGAGCACCCGTGCCCTGCCCGTATGGAAGGATGCCAGTTTGAGCGCATTTTCATTGGCCTCTGCCCCGGAATTGCATAGGAAAAGGTGGTAGTCCTCCAGGTCACTGGCCCGTCCCATTTTTTCGGCAAGTGCTTCCTGCAGGGGGTTGTGGACGGAGTTGCTGTAAAAAGCGATCCGGTGCAACTGATCCTCCAGGCGCTGGACGAAGGTCGGGTGCGAGTGCCCAATGGAAATCACTGCATGCCCGCCATACAGGTCGAGGTAGCGATTCCCTTTTGCATCGGTAATCCAGTAGCCTTCCGCCTTTACCGGAGTGATATCAAACAACGGATATACCTCGAACAAGTCCATGGGTCAGCCTTTTCGGATTTGTGAAATTTTATCAAAGGAGGATACGATGCCCCGGATCAGGGAAGAGCTGAGCCCCTGGTGTTCCATTTCGTTCAGCCCTTCGATGGTACATCCCATGGGCGTGGTTACACGGTCGATTTCTTCCTCGGGGTGGCGCCCTGAGCTGATCAGCAGTTCGGCTGCCCCACGACAGGTGTGCATGGCCAGCTCCTGGGCCTCCCTGGCATCGAAGCCCAGCTGGATGGCCCCCTGGGTGGTGGCCCGTATCAGGCGCATCCAAAAGGCAATCCCACTGGCACAGATCACTGTGGCAGCCTGCATCTGGCTTTCCGGGATGACCATCGAATGACCCATCCGGTTGAAAATCGCCTCTGCAAGTTCAATGCGCTTTTTGCCGGCTTCATTGCTGCATAGGCAGGTCATCGAACGCCCGACGGAAATTGAGGTATTGGGCATGGCCCGGATGATAAACCGCTTGCTGCCCACAATGGCTTCCATATTGGCCAGGCTGAAGCCGGTGATTGTTGAGATCAGCACGTGATTTTCGTGCAACAAATCCTGGACTGATTCAAGAATGGGGGCGAAATGAACCGGCTGAACGGCAAAGATTAGGATGTCGGACTCCGAGACGGCCTTTCGATTGTCCGTGGTGAGGGTTACATTTTCGTAGGCCTCGAATTCCTCCAGGGCCTGCAGGTGCCGTCGGGTGAGGTACATGCTGGTGGCTCCACCGCTGTGGAGAATTCCGGTCGCAATGGATAGGCCCAGGTTTCCGGCCCCTATGATGGCAATTTTCATTTTTTCATTTTTTAAGGTGTTAGAATCCGATTCCTTTCAGTTTCAGCCCGGTATCCTCCGGAATTCCGAACATCAGGTTCATATTTTGTACCGCCTGTCCCGATGCCCCTTTCAGGAGATTGTCGATTACCGAGGTAATCAATAATACCTGTCCGTGCTTATGGAGGTGCAGATGTGCCGAATTTGTATTTACCACCTGCTTAAGGGCAGGCGGGGTCTCTGCCAGCATCGTAAACCGGGCATCCTGATAGTAGCTCTTATACAGTTCTTCCGCTTCCTCCAGGCTGCCACCAAAAGTGGTGTAAGCCGTGGCAAAAATGCCTCTGCTGAAATTGCCCCGAAGCGGCAGGAAAAGAAGTTCTGGCGTTTCCCCCTGCAGCTTTTCCAGGCTTTGGAGGACTTCTCCCAAATGCTGATGAGTGAAGGGTTTATACCAGGACAGGTTGTTATTGCGCCAACTGAAATGGGTGGTGTCAGACAAGCCTGCCCCGGCCCCTGTACTTCCCGTAACGGCATTTACATGTACGGTATCCTCAATCAGCCTGTTGGATGCCAGGGGCAGCAAGGCCAGTTGGATAGCTGTGGCAAAACAGCCCGGGTTGGCTATATTTCGGGCATTTTGGATGGCCTGCTTATGGTATTCGGGCAACCCGTATATGAAATTTCGATTTCCGAAGGAAGTGTTGGCTTCCAGGCGGAATTCATTGCTGAGGTCAATGACCCTGGTCTTTTCACTGAAATCCCAGTCGGAGAGGAATTTCCCGGAATTCCCATGCCCGAGACAGAGGAAGACTAGATCCACTTCCGGGTCCGCCTGGTCGGTAAAGCACTGCTCCGTACGGCCGAGCAGGTCAGGATGGGCATGGTGCAGGGGTTTTCCGGCACGGGT
>JARRQA010000067.1:0-8651 GCA_037382325.1 Robiginitalea sp. | reverse complement strand
GTCGTCTACCTGGTTCAGGGTACGGCTGGAAGAGTCATTGGCAATACTGATCTCCAGGTCTGCCGGCAGGTAATCGGCCTTGGCCTCCTTTAGCAGTTCTCGAATTTCACTAGCTGCAGAGATCGCGTTTTTGCCCGCCCGCTTCTTGACGTCCAGCATGACCACGCTTTCCCCCCGTTCGCGTGCATAGGTGGTTTTGTCCTCCTCCCGAAAACGGACGGTGGCGATGTCCTTGAGATAAATGGCGGAGCCGTTCTCTGATTTGACCACAAAATTTTCAAGGTCTGAAGGCGTTTCAATCTCCCCCAGCACCCGGATCGTACGCCTTTGTCCGCTGGTTTTCAGATTGCCGGCAGACATGGTCATATTCCCGTTGGCGATCGCTGAGAGCACGTCCTGAAAACTGACCTTGGCCGCCATCATCTTGTAGATGTCCACAGCGACCTCGACTTCTTTCTCCTGAGCCCCCCGGATATCCACTTCCTTGATCTCAGGCAGGTCTTCGATGGCGTCTTCAAGGGATTCGGCGTATTCCTTGAGTTTCTCCACCGGGTAGTCCCCAGTGAGGTTCACATTCATGATGGGGAAGGATTCCGAGAGGTTGAGGTCAAAGACATTGGGTTCTACCTTGGCGCCGTTGAAAACGGGCCAGTCTTCCCCGGCTTTTTCCCCGTCCACTTCGTCTTTTACCTTCTGTTTGGCATTCTCTACCGAGATGTGCTCATCGAACTCCACCACGATCATGGAGTAGTCTTCCTGGGAGGTGGAGGTGAGTTCCACCAGGTTGCTGATGTTCTTCAGCCGGTCCTCCAGGGGATCCGTAATAAGCCGTTCAATGTCTTCTGCCGTATTCCCGGGATAGACGGTGCTGATGTAAATATTGGTCTCCTTGACTTCCGGAAAATCCTCCCGGGGCATCGAAAAATAAGAGGAGAGACCGATCAGGAAGAAAATCCCGATCATTACGTAGACCACGGAGGGATTATCGATGGCCCAGGATGAGGGCCGGAATTCCTTGTCTGCGTTTTTTCGTTGTCTGCTCATGCCTTGTTGAGTATTTCGATTTCCTGACCTTCCCTTACGCGGCGGGCGCCTTCCATGATGATGTGTTCCCCCGGTTCAAGGCCGCTGAGCACCTCGATGAGGTCCCCCTGGGATAAGCCGGTGGTAATAATCCTTTTTTCTGCCTTACCGAATTGATCGGGCCCGACCTCCGAAGCGATATACACATATTGCTCCCCCTCGGAGTTTTCGGAGATCGTGCTCGGGGGGATCAGCAACGCATCCGAATTGCTGTAATCGTTAATGCGGACCCGGACCGTCAGGTTGGGTTTTATGTTCCCGTCGCGGTTAGGCACCGGGATTTCGGCCCTGAAGGTCCGATTGGCCGGATTGATAAAGTTACCGGTCTGCCGAACTTTGGTTTCAATACTGTCCCCGAGGACCGGGATATAGATTTTCACCTGTTTGCCGGGGGTAACCCCCTGCAGGTAACTCTCGGGAACATCCACATCCACATACATATCCGAAAGGTTCACCAACCGGAAGACTGCCATGCCGGTCGCGGGGTTTACGGTGCTTCCCTCTTCCTGCATAACATTGTCTACAATGCCACTGAAGGGAGCCGTAATGGTGGATTTCGCCAGCTGGGCTTCTGCCTGGCTGACGGCATTTACAGCGGCTTCGTAATTGGTTTTGGCCTGCAAATACTGTATTTCAGATCCTATGTTTTGTTCCCAGAGGCGTTTCTGCCGCTCGTAGGTGGTCTCGGCGAGGGAGGCCTGAGTTTGCAGTTGCTCCAGCCTGGAGGCCAGGCCCCCATCGTCAATTTTGGCAAGGACCTGTCCCTTTCGCACCGGGTCTCCGTCCTTTACATAGACGTGTATGAGGGTCCCCGCCATTTCGGGGAAGAGCAGGATGTTCTGTTTGGTCTGCACGTTGCCCTGAAGGTCCAGATAATGTTTAAATGACCTGGAGGTAATTTCAAGGGTGCTGACCAGGGGTACGTTTCGCTTGCGTTCCCGGCTTTTGATGACGGAATCAATTTTCCTAAGGGAGACTGCAAGGGTCCGTTCCTGTTCGGTCAGGACGTTTTTTCGTTCTTTGATTTCCTCCAGGCTTCCATTGGCGATGAGCTCATCCACGGAAACCTCCTGGCTTTCCCCGCATCCGATGAGGAACAGGAGGAAAAGGGAGAGGAAGGGTATTGCTTTTTTCATGGTTGATGTATTGATATAGCGTTTTTTATAGCCTCTTAATAGGGATTCAGGATGTTTTCCAGCTCGGTTTTTTTGTTGATCACATCGATCATGGCCTGGAGGTATTCACTCTGTGCCGTATACAGCTGGGTTTGCGCCTGCCTCAGGTCGAAACTGGAAGCGATGCCCTCGGTATACTTTATTTCGTTTTTCCTCTCGATGCGCTCAGCCAGGGCGAGGTTTTCCTTGCTGGTCTGGTAACTTTCAATTGCCAGGATATAATCGCTCCTTGCCTGCCTGTGCTGAAGCTTCAGCATCTGTTCGGCCTCCTGTAATTCTGTTTTTGCCTTTTCGAGGGCTATTTTGGCCCTTTGTGTGGTGGCACTTCGTTTCAGGGAACTGAAAATGGGAATGTTCAGGTCGAATCCCAGAATTGAGGATTCGAATCCCTGCCGGTCAGAACCGAGGATGGTAATGGGGTCTCCGAACTCCGTCCAGCCGTAGTTGATAAAGGCATTCAGGGTAGGCAGTGCCCGGCTCCGGGCCAGTTTCCATTCGTAATAACGCTGTTCGTTCAAATTCACCACCAGTTTATAATCTGTGTTGTTTTCCAGGAGGAATTCCGATTCCAGCAATTCGGGCTCCGTCTCCTGTTCTACCAGATCATCCAGGTTTTGGGTGAGGTCAGAGGGATGGTTCAGCGGGAGGCCCATAACCACATTGAACATCTGCAGGGTGATTGTCTTGAGACGTTCACTGCTGCTAAGCGCATTTTTTAGATTGGCGAGGGTAATCTGAAGTTGTTCTACATTTTCTTCTTCCCCCAGGCCGTTTTCGTAAAGCTTTTCCGTTTCATAGAGGTTTTTTTCCACTGCCTCGATATTGCGCCTCAGGATTTCCGTGCTTTCCTGCGCCAGTAGCGCATTCCCATAAGACTCCACGACCGCCTTGCGAACTTCCTGATCCGTTTTCTCCTTGTTGTTTTCGCTGTAGCTGAGAAAGGCTTTGGTCGCCTGAATCCCCACGATGTAAGACCCGTCAAAGATCTGCTGCTTCAAAGTAGCGATGGCTGCCGTGGAACGGGGCGGCCCGAATACAATAGGAACAAAGGTCCCGGGCTCTGCATTGGGCAGAAAGTCTCCCGGGATAAGCGAGATGGGCTGTTTAATCTGATCCTGATAACTTATGCTCCCGGCGACCTGGGGAAGGCCTGTGGCGATGGTTTCCCATTTTTGTTTCTGGGCATCCACCAGGTCCCGGCTCGCATTGATGGCGCTGTAATTGTGTTCCAGGGCAAAGGCAATGGCTTCTTCCAGGTTGAAACTCCTGGGGAGTTCCTGGGCCTGGCCCACAAATCCAGCAAACAGGGCTATTCCGATAAATCTCACAAAATGCATTAGTCCTGATTTGAGTTGATTATAGTATTAAGTATGGTTCTCCCCTTCTCAGTTACAATCCCACGGAGGTGATATTCCAGGTGTTCATTCATAAGCGGCACCATGGGAAAGGAATGCCTGGGAAAAAGACGGTCGTCCTTCAGGCTGGTCATGCCTGCAAAGTAGATTCGGGCAATGAGGTCCGTATTCAGGTTTTCCCGGTAGAGGCCCTGGTCGATCCCCCGCTGAATATTGGAACGGATGCACTCCCTGATCAAATCATACTGTTTCTTCTGAAGGGTCTTATAAATCTGCGGATAGTATTTTTTGAGCTGGTACTGGGGGGAGGTTTTCTCATCCTTCAGATTGGTCATTACGAACCGTTTGATCTCGTATTCTTCTTCAATAGGGTTTTTGCCCTTTTCACAAATACAGTTAATCCCATGGGAAATCTTGTGAAAGAGGCTCAGGGTACACTGCTCAACCAGATCAGTCTTGTTTTTAAAATGGGAATAAATGGTCTTCTTGGAAATACCCATCTGCTCAGCGAGGTCATCCATGGTAACACTTTTAAACCCCAGATTGAGGAAAAGTTCAGTGGCGGTGTCCAGGATCTTTTCTTTCATACGGTCAAAAGTAGCCAGGAAACTTTAAATACAAAAAAAGTTTCCTCCGTTTTACAATTATTTAACAATGCCTGTAAGTTTTCCTAATTTTGACGGGCTAGGGTTGCATTACGACCGGGCTTTGTCCTAATTTTGAGCCATGATAGAATCTATTTCTAATTACCGTACAGCCTTTCTGGAATACATGAAGGAGCAATCCGACCCCAGATCGCCTGAGGGCCTTTATGATCCGGTCCGGTACATCCTGAACCTGGAGGGTAAGCGGATACGCCCGGTGTTGGTCCTGCTCAGTGCGGACCTTTATGGAATTCCTGTTGAAAAAGCAATGCCGGCGGCCATGGCTGTGGAGATCTTCCACAATTTTACCCTGGTGCATGACGATATTATGGACGATGCCCCTTTACGAAGGGGGCAGTCCACGGTACATGAGAAGTGGGATACGAATACCGCTATTCTTTCCGGCGATGCGATGCTCATTGAGGCGTACCGGCACTTGGAAGGATACCCCGACGCGGTTTTCAAACCACTTATGTCGGTCTTTTCCAAAACGGCTCTCGAAGTTTGTGAAGGCCAGCGGTACGATATGGACTTCGAATCCCGGGAGGATGTACAGATAGCGGAATACCTGAGGATGATCGAATATAAAACCGCTGTTTTAATCGGTTGTGCCCTTAAAATGGGGGCTCTGGTAGCCGGGGCACCCGAGGCAGACCAGCAGGCGCTTTACTCCTTTGGGATCTATCTCGGCCTGGCCTTCCAGTTGCAGGATGATTATCTGGATGTCTTCGGAGATCCCGAAACCTTTGGGAAACAGGTGGGGGGCGATATTATCGAGAATAAGAAGACCTTCTTATACCTGAAATCCCTTGAATTGGCCACTCTGGACGAATCACGTGAATTGAAGGACCTTTATTCCATCCGGCCCAGGAACCCGAAAACCAAAATTCAGCGGATCTCTCAGATTTTCCGGATCAGTGGCGCAGCAGAGGCCACACGAATAAAAATCCTCAAATACACGGATGAGGCCTTCCGCCAGCTCGACACCCTCCAGCTTCCAGAATCCAAAATTGCCGTTTTGCGCGAATTCGGACAGTGGCTGCTCAATAGGGACTTCTGATCAGCGCCTTCCAGAACGCACGCATAAACATTGCTTTCGGACAGGAATTGATAATCCGGAAATCTTCTGCCAGACTGGTTTGTTCATGGAGGAACTTAAAAATAAGTTGCGGGCTGAGGTTGCGAAACAACATGGAAAAGATTTGGCTCCCCTGTTCATTTTCCCTGGCGAGCACATCGAGCATCAACCGGTCGTAGTACCAGAATTTGGATTTGGCTGCCATCTGTAAGGGTTTCCCTTTTTTGAGGGCTGCCACCAGTCTGGGTACTTTCTGACTGGTGCTCCAGAAGGTATACCCCGTACTGGCTTTTGCCCAGCCACCGGCAATCCCGATATGGATCAGGTGGGGGCTGTCTGCAGCCGTGAAGTCGTTGACCGTCATGGGGATACTGCCCTGTTCCTTCTCGAGAATCTCAAAAGGCGGATCTCCCAGGTCCTTTACCATATAACCCTTCAGCGCCTCCTCGTATTCCCGGGTTTCCAGAAAGGAATCTGAGAACAGGGTGTATTCCACGAGGGCCTCTGTGGGGCTTTCCGGCAAGACGTACATAAACCGGGTATTCCCTTTTTGTGGGATTGAAAAATCCATAAAGGTAGGTACCCCCGGATCAAATACAGGCTTCTCACAACGGACGAACCAGCCCAGGAAATGTTGTTGCAATACCGGGAAGGGTTTCATCAGCTTTTCAACCGGCGCAAAGGAGACACTACTGAATACCAGCCTGGCCGTATATTCACCGGAGGTGGTTTTTACGAGGGCTTTATCTCCGTTTTCTTCGATGGAGCGGACTTCTTCCTGCCGCAATTCAACATTCGGGTATTGGCCTATTCGCCTGTAGAATTCCCTGTAAAAGTCCTCTCCCCGGAGCATTTTGTACCGGTAGGGATCCAGGGCCAGGGTGCGCTCGAAATCCGGGCCCCGGAAGCGAATGTGGTCCCAGGACTTGGTAAGGAGCGCATCGAATTTTCCGGAACCCGGCTCCCAGAAACACCAGGTGCGGTCATTTCCTTTGTTTGTCTGTCTCTCGAAAAGACCGATTCGGGTATTCCCGAAGTACGGATCAGAGCCAAGCGCATCCGCCAGTTGCAGGCCAGAAGCCCCTCCACCAACAATGATATAGTCGAATTCCTTCATCAATTTTTGCCAACCGGCCAAAAGTACGAATTCAGATCGAGTAGCCTAGGGTCAATTAAGGCGGTATCGAAGGCCGGCAAAGGCTCGGATCCCCTGGTTGGGAGCATACACATAGGTGGGATCAAAGGTTAAGGCGTATGGGTTGTCCGGAGTGGCCACGGGGTTCCCGGAAGGATCAAAGACGACATTCTTGTCAAAGGGATCCCCGGCCCTTGCAATGAGGAAAGGGTTTCCCCGGTCAGGCGTCCAGTTCAAGAGGTTTTTTACACCCCCGTAGATCTCAAAACCGGCGAGGCCTGAATAGGTGAACTGTATATTCTGGAGGCTCCAGGCAGGCGAGTATTCCTTCCTGGGATCCAGTTCCCCGAGCAGAGGAAGCCGCATGGGCCCATAGATGTTTCCCGTGTAATCAAGGGTCAGGTCAAGGCTCCTTACGGTGTAGGAGATACTCCAGGTTCCTGTAAAATTCTCCGTCAGGATCTGGCGTTGGCTGTTCCCCTCACCATCTGTGTTGCTGACATCCTGCAGGGTAGCCCCTGCCAGTATCTTGAGACCTGAGGGAAATACCAGGTCCAGGTTGGCACTAACCCCCCGGGAAACGGAGTTGCCATCCAAATTCCGGTAGAGTATCTGGTTTGGGTTCGTGTCGTAATCCGGGAGGATGCGGTTGCTGAAACGGGTATAAAAAGCGGAGAGGTCCACACTTGCAAACCAGCCATTATCTGCATAGATCTTTTTCAGGTAGTTCAGGTTGACGTTCCAGGAGCGCTCCGGATTGAGGGTCTCTTCAATTATAACCTCACGGGCCCCCGTAAGGGCTGCGTGGTCTTCCGTGAACAGGTTGACCACCCGGAACCCGGTGCCTGCATTGAAACGTAGCAGATTAAGGTTCCCCCATTTCAGTTTCCAGGCGAGACGGGGCGTGAGGATGTTTCCGTGGCGGGAATCATAGTCATAGCGGACCCCGAGCAGGAGGGAGTGACGCTCGGCAAACTTCATTTCATCCTGAAGGAAGAGACTGGGTATCCAGACCTGATCGGGTAAATTCCCTCCCGGAGCTTCCGTTGCCGTGGTGTTGTCGTCGTAATACTGGTATCTCATGCTAGATCCGGCCAACAAGTCGTGAATGCCGGCGTTTTTATCCCAGGTGAGCTGGACAAACCCGATGCGCTGGTCGGCCAGGTAGAGGAGGTCCCCGTATACGGAGTTCTGGGAATGGTCATTGAAGGAAGCCGATAAGAGCATTTTTTCCTCCAGGGGCAACTCGTATTTCAGCAGGAACTCCCACCTGCTGGTGTAGATGCTTTCCCCATAGACCAGATCTGTTCCCCGGTATTCAGGGGTCCATTGCATTTCCCCGCCCCACCGGTCTTCGTAGAAATAGCGCCCGGCCATGCTGAAAACACGGTTGGCAGGCCTTTGGAAATCCCATTTCTGGAAAACGGAAATACGTTCCTGAAGGGTTACATCCGTAAAGTTATCTCCGTTGTTGTCCACGGGGACATCGTAGTTGAAATAATTGATCCCCAGCAGCAAATGGCTTTTATTGCCTATCCCTATTTTCCCTCCCGCATCCAGATTGTACTCTCCCCAGCCCGTGACCATGGCATCGGTAAACAGTTCCGGGGCACTCAGATGGTTCTTCGTAATCACATTGATCAGTCCCCCGACGGCCTCGCTCCCGTAGAGACTCGAGGCGGGTCCCTTGACAATCTCGATCTGCTCAATCAGGCTGTTTGGAATTCCGGTAAGACCGTAAACCGTACCAAGACCGCTGACGATGGGCATCCCGTCAATCAAGACCAGGGTGTAGGGACCTTCCAGCCCGTTGATATGGATATCGCCGGTATTGCAGACATTGCAGTTGATCTGGGGCCGGACCCCATTGATGTTTTGCAGGGCCTCAAAAACATTGGCTGTTGGGTTCTTCTTCAGGAAAGCCGGGCTGTAGACTTCCACCGGGACGGGAGTGTCTGACCGGCTGACGGCTTTCAACGTTCCGGTTACGACCATTTCATCCAGGGATTCCATCCCGGGCTGGAGCGTTATATGCAGGTCCCTTTCTGTATTCGATTTGAGCCGGAGGGTCCTGCGATAGGTCTGGTATCCGAGGCTGGAAACGACCAGGGTGTATTTGAACTCACCGGCCTTCAGTCCGGAAGCTATACCCTGGTCGTTTCCAGCCTCGGATACCAGACC
>JARRQA010000066.1:0-8788 GCA_037382325.1 Robiginitalea sp. | reverse complement strand
AGGCATGGCCGTTTCAAATGTTTCCCTGCGTGATCCCCTTGATACTAAGCCTTGGGAGATCCCGGTTTAGTTAACTACAAAAGCAGCGTGCCCGTTCTGTTCTGTCGTAAGAATTTTCTTCACATAATAGAGTCCTTTACATAATGCCCCTTTCTCCAAAACTGCCTGTCGGAACCCCGTAGGAACACCAGTATTTAAAAATCTTCTTTTCGTATAATCCAGACCAGTGGATCCCGGATATTTTATTACTTTAGAATTTTGGTTTGGCATTCATATACCCAACCCCTGATGGCAGAAGCGCTGCCGTTTGTTCCTAAATCCAAGCTTGATGAAATCAATAAAAATCCTCCTGCTGCTGGCCCTGTTCATATCCTGCAGGGACCAGGAGCAAAGCGCTCAAATGCAACCTCCTGAAATTCCCGTCTTTGAGGTCAAACAGCAGGATGTACCCATTTACAATGAATTGGCCGGACAGATCTACGGCCAAAAGGATATTCCCATCCGTGCCCGAGTGGATGGACTGATCGAAAAAATATCCTTTGAAGAAGGCTCACGGGTTAAAAAGGGACAACTGCTCTATTCCATAGACCCCGACCCCTATCTGGCAGAGGTGGCTTCCAGGGAAAGCCTGCTGGCAGAAGCCCTGACCAGGATGGTCAACGCCAAGAACGAACTGGAACGGTATCTCCCGCTGGCCGAAATGAAAGCGGTCAGCCAAAGTGACCTGGATGCTGCCCAGGCTTCATATGATGCTTCCCTGGCCAATGTGGAAGCAGCCAGGGCCAATCTTAAACAGGCGCAGATCCGCCTGGGTTACTGTAGTATTGAAGCGCCCATAGATGGCCTGATCGGGGCCACCCAGGCACGGGAAGGGGAATACGTGGGGCGGAATCCCAACCCTGTTATATTGAATACGGTCTCCAGAATCGATACGGTCCGGGTACAATTCTCCATCTCAGAAAGCAAATACCTGGAGCTTGCCAGGGCTTACAGAGCAGGACGCTCCGAGGAGGAGATCACCCGGGATGTGGAGGAAGGTAAAATAAAACCCAATGTGGAACTGATCCTCGCGGACGGGTCCCTTTTCGAGGAGAAAGGGACGATTGATTTTGTCAATAGCCAGATCAATGCAAGTACCGGGTCCCTGCTCATTCAGGCCAGTTTCCCGAATCCCTCAAGACTTTTGCGCCCCGGGCTTTACGCTAAGGTACGCCTTCAATTAGCCGTTGCCGGGGACGCCCTGTTGATTCCGCAACGCTCCCTTACAGAATTGCAGGGGCAGTACTCTGTAATGGTGGTGGACGATACCAATACGATCGTCTCACGGCCCGTTGAGATCGGCCAAAAAATCGGGGATATGGTACTGATTGAAAGTGGGCTTTCCCCCGGAGAAAAAGTAGTTGTTGACGCCCTCCAGAAGGTGCGCACCGAAATGAAGGTACAACCCATTCCAACCGAATTCCAAAGCAAAACTACCCTCTAGGCATGGCTGAAGAAAAAGGGAATTTTTTTGTACGGCGTCCCATTGTTGCCATGGTAATAGCCATTGTGATTGTTATTGTGGGTGGGGTCTCCGTCCTCGGGCTCGCCATAGAGCAGTACCCCAACCTCACCCCTCCCATCGTGGAAGTTCGGGGAACCTATACCGGGGCCAATGCCCTGAATGTGGAGGAATCCGTGGCTACTCCCATTGAACAGGAGATGAATGGTGTAGACAACATGATTTACATGAAGTCTACCAATTCCAATGACGGGACCATGACCGTGCAGGTTTCCTTCGAAGTGGGAACGGATCCCGATATGAATACGGTGCTCGCCCAGAATCGGGTCTCAGCCGCCACCGCAAAACTCCCGCAAGCTGTGACCAAATACGGGGTAACGACCAAGAAATCCCTGCCCAATACCCTGATGCTGGTATCACTGACCACGGATAATCCGGCCCATGACAATCAGGAATTCCTCGGAAATTACGCCCTCATCAATATCAAGGACCAATTGGCCCGGGTGCCCGGGATCGGACGGGTGGATGTAATGGGTGCCTCCAATTATTCCATGCGGATCTGGGTCCGGCCGGACCGGCTTTACACCCTGGGCATTACCGTACCGGAAATCGTGAATGCCATCAACGAGCAGAACGTAATCGTCCCCGGCGGAAAGTTCGGGGCAGAACCAGCCCCGGCAGGTACCGAATTCACTTATACGGTGCGCTTGCCGGAGCGTTTTAATTCCCCGGAGGCTTTCGAAGCCATAGTCGTGCGGACCCTCCCGGACGGTTCCCAGGTAAAGATCGGGGATATCGCCCGGGTCGACCTTGGGGTGGAGACCTATAGCATGATCCCCCGGTTGGGCATCAACAAGGAAGGAAGGGATAAAACCCCCAAGGAAGCGGCGATCGTGGCGATCTATCAGGCTCCGGGTTCCAATGCGGTAGAACTCGCTGAGAATATTGTGGCGGAGATGGAAGTGATCAGGAACAGCTTTCCGGAGGGGATGACCTATGATGTTTCCCTGGACGCTACCCAGCCGATCACCGCAGGGATCAGGGATATTGTAGTCACCCTTATCATTGCGCTTTTACTCGTGATCCTGGTGGTCTTCATCTTCATTCAGGACTGGCGCGCTACTTTGATCCCGACCCTGGCGATCCCGGTATCCCTGATAGGGGCTTTTATTTTTTTCCCCGGCCTCGGCTTTACCATAAATGTCCTCTCTTTGCTGGGTCTTGTGCTGGCCATCGGGATTGTGGTGGATGACGCCATTGTGGTCGTGGAGGCCGTGCAGGTAAACATCGAGAAGGGGATGAAGGCCAAAGAGGCCACCATAGATGCCATGAAAAAGGTTTCGGCTCCCATCATCGCCACGACCCTTGTCCTGGTCGCCGTTTTTATCCCGGTGGCGGGAATGGCCGGGATCACAGGGATCCTGTACCAGCTATTTGCGATAACGATCGTGGTCTCGGTACTCGTTTCCTCTGTCAACGCCCTGACCCTAAGCCCGGCCCTGTGTTCCCTCCTGTTGAAAGAGCCCAAACCCTATAAGGGCCTGCTGGGCAAATTTTTTGCCTCTTTCAACAAATGGATGGGGAAGACCACAGACGGCTACATGAGTTATACCAATGTGATTACCGGCAAGCTGAAACGGGGGGTGATCTTCATCCTCATCCTCACCCTTGGGGCAGGAATTTTCGGAAGCCTGGTTCCCGGCGGGTTTATCCCCGAAGAGGATATGGGCTATTTTTTTGTAAACATTCAGCTCCCCAATGCAGCATCTCTGCAACGCACGAATGAAATAAGCAGGGAAGTAGAGGAGATTTTACTAAACTACCCGGAGGTTGAGTACGTGACCAATGCCACAGGCTACAGCCTTCTTTCAGGGGCCATGGCCACCAACAATGGATTCATGTTCGCCTCCCTGAAAGACTGGGGGGATCGTGAGGCCACCGCAAGGGAGCTCATCGACCGGTTGAACCGGGAACTCGCCTTAAAAATCAAAGGAGCACAGGCCTTCGCCTTCGGCCCTCCTGCGCTCCCGGGCCTTGGAAACGGATCCGGATTCAGCATCATGGTACAGGACCGGGGGGGAAATACACCGAACTACCTCGCCGAGAACACGGCCCGTTTTATCGCGGCTGCCAATGCACGACCGGAAATCGGCAATGCCTTCACCACTTTTCAAAGCAATGTCCCGCAGCGGTACATGGATATCGACAAGGAAAAGGCGCTGAAACTCGGACTTTCCCTGAACGACCTCTATACCACCATAGGCGCCTTTATGGGTGGGGCCTATGTGAATGATTTTACGCGCTTTGGCCGGTTGTACAAGACCTTCATCCAGGCTGAGAATGAGTATCGCGTAGACGAATCCCAGATCGACAAGTTCTTTATCCGCAACAAGGACGGGGACATGGTACCCCTCTCCACGGTGGCAACCATTAAACCTGTATACGGACCGGACTACACGACCCGTTTTAATTTGTACCGGTCTGTTGAGGTAACCGGGGGACCTGCCCCGGGCTACAGCTCGGCCCAGGCCATGGATGCCCTTGAAGAAGTAGCAGCAGAGGTGCTGCCAGCGGATATGGGGACTGCATGGAATGCCATGTCCTTCCAGGAAAATAAGGCCTCCGGGTCCCTGGGCATCATCCTGACCTTTTCGCTCGTATTTGTCTTTCTCATCCTGGCTGCCCAGTACGAGAGCTGGAGCCTTCCTTTTTCCATCCTGCTCGGAACCCCTTTTGCCATCTTCGGCGCGCTCTTCTTCCTCTGGATTGCCAGGCAGTTCTCCCTGAGTTTCGAGAACAACATTTTTGCCCAGGTATCCTTTGTGATGCTTATAGGGATGGCGGCCAAGAACGCCATTCTGATCGTGGAATTTGCCAATGACGAATTTAAAAAAGGGCTTTCCCTTTTCGATGCCTCCATCGCCGCAGCCAAATCCCGGTTCCGGCCCATCCTGATGACCGCCTTTTCGTTCATCCTTGGGGTATTTCCCCTGGTGGTCGCCACAGGTACCGGGGCCGAAGCCCGGAAAGTGATGGGGGTCGCCCTTTTAGGCGGAATGGGTATTGCTACCCTGCTGGGCGTATTCTTTTATCCGATGATTTTCCTGCTGATCGGTAAACTCGCCGGGTACGAGAAGAAAAGAGCGCAGTTAACCCCTCAAATTGGTCAGGAAGAATGAAGCGACTACTACTGATAGCACTGGTTGGGATCTTCTTACACAGTTGTAAGATCGGAAAAAACTACCGGGGGACCGAGTTTGTCCAGCCCGATTCCTATGCACAGGAGGATCCGGACCGGACCGTGGTTTACGACAGTGTAAACACAGATTCCCTGCAGCTTTCCACCGCCGATATGCGCTGGTGGAACCTCTATGACGACCCGGTCCTGGACAGCCTTATCACCAGGGCTATGAACAATAACCGGGATGTGCTCACCGCAGCGGAAAACGTACTGCAGGGGCGCCTGCTCCTGAAAAACCAGAAGGCAGAACTCCTGCCTAAATTCGATGCTCAGGGTCAGGTACAACGGGGAAATTTCCTGCTGAACAACATCGGGGATGCCCAAAACCTCATCCTGGGAGCCGCATCTGCGAACTGGGAACTGGACCTTTGGGGAAAATTGCGCAGGCAGACAGAGGCCGCCCGGGCTACCCTGGTAGCATCCGAATACGGATACCGGGGCATCATGCTCTCGCTGATCAGTGAGGTAGCCAGCACCTATTTTTCCCTCCTTCGGGCCAAATCCCAGTACGAGATCTCCAAACGCAATGCGACCTCAAGGGACAGCATGCTGCAACTCATACAGGCACGTTACGACAAGGGCATCGTGCCCATTATCGATGTGGACCAGGCCACCATACAGTATACCATCGCGGCCGGGGCGGTGCCCCAGTACGAGCGGCAGATCGTTCAGCTCGAGAATACCCTGAGCATCCTTATCGGCCAGAACCCCGGGCCTGTCGAAACCGGCAAGCCCCTAAGTGAACAGAATTACGAGATCGATTTGCCCCTGGCCCGGCCGGTGGACCTGCTTTCCCGCAGGCCGGACGTGATCGCCTCCGAATATGAGCTGATCGCACAGAACGCCCGGGTTGGTTCTGCAAAGGGCAACCGGTTGCCGTCCTTGAGTGTTTCTGCTCTGGTGGGGATCACTGCTGACAATTTTGGTGACCTGAGTTTCGAGAACCCCCTCTGGAGCCTTACCGGTCAGCTGGCAGGCCCGCTGTTTTACTGGGGGCAATTAAAGCGGCAGGTGGATATTGAAGACAGTCGGAGGTATCAGGCGCTCTACCAGTACCAAAACACGGTATTCTTTGCCCTGAAAGAGGTGGAAGATATTCTGGCCGAAATCCGGACCACGATACAAGAAATCGAAATCGCAGAGCGCCGTAAAGAAGCCGCTCTCGAAGCCCAGGAACTCTCCAGGGAACGCTACAATGGAGGGGTTACCAGTTATCTGGAATTCCTGGAGCAGCAGCGACAGGCCTTCGATGCAGAGTTATTGTTGGAAAGTCTGAGGGCAAACCTGCTCTCCGCCCATATCCGCCTCTATAAAGCCCTGGGCGGTGGATGGTTGACGGAAGAGGCGCAGCAGGCTGCTTCTCCGGAAGAATAGATTGTGCCCCGGGGAAAGCTCTGATCTCAAGGATTCCTTTTATTTCCGCCTTATTCTCAGTATTATTAGCGACATGGCCACTTCATCCGCAGCACATCACCAAGACAAAAATTACCGGATCGCTCTGAGTCTGGCGTTGTTTACAATCCTGTATAACCTGCTGGAAGGCCTGATCTCTACTTACTTCGGGGTACAGGATGAAAGCCTGGCACTCTTCGGATTCGGGGCAGATAGTTTTATCGAGGTGCTCTCCGGCCTTGGAATCGCCCATATGGTGCTTCGGATCCAAAATCATCGGGACAGCCCCAGGGACCGTTTTGAACGGACCGCCCTCAGGATCACGGGCTTTGCCTTCTATGCGCTGGTGATCACCCTGGTGTCTACCGGCCTTTACCATATCTGGACAGGGCACAGACCTGTAACCACTGTGGTAGGCATCGTAATCTCGACTATCTCCATCGTTGTTATGTGGGCCCTGGTCTACGGGAAACGCGTGGTGGGGCGCAAACTGGACTCCGAACCCATCCTGGCCGATGCCAACTGCACCCTGGTCTGCGTCTATATGTCCATTATCCTCCTTGTAAGCAGTGGGATTTTTGAACTGACCGGGTTCAGGTACATCGACAGCATCGGCAGCCTCGCCCTGGCTTATTTTGCTTTTAAAGAAGGGCGGGAATGCTTTGAGAAAGTCAATAGCGAGAAGTATTGCGGATGTGACTGAAAGGCTTCCCCAGAAGAAAATGCCGCCCTTGTCTAAGGGAATTCTTCCGGCAAAGGATTAAATCGTACCTTGAGGAGATGATCAGACCGTTACTCTTGATGGCCACCCTGTTTGTTATGCACTTACCCCTGCCTGCACAAAACGAACCGTTACGAATTGCCGTGATCGGCCTGACCCATACTCATGTAAACTGGATCTTTGAGAGTGAAAAAAGAGGGGAGATCCGGATCACCGGCATCGTGGAGGCCAACCGGGAGCTGGCCAGTCGCTATGCGGCCCGGCACGGCTTTTCCATGGATCGGGTGTACAAAAGCCCGGAGGCCCTCCTCGCTGCAGAAAAGCCAGAGGCCGTAACTGCCTTCGGAACCATTTACGAGCACCTGCAGGTAGTTGAAACCTTTGCCCCCCTGGGGATCCACGTTATGGTGGAAAAACCCCTGGCGGTAAGCCTGGAGCACGCCAAAAAGATGGCTGACCTGGCCCAAAAGCACGGGATCCAACTCCTGACGAATTACGAGACCACCTGGTACCCGACCAATCACAGGGTTTTTGAGACGGTCATCAGGGAAGAAGCTATTGGCCCCATCCGAAAAATCGTGGTGCGGGACGGGCATAGAGGCCCAAAATAAATAGGGGTTGATGCGGAGTTCCTGGAGTGGCTGACCGACCCGGAGCTTAATGGCGGGGGAGCCCTCATGGATTTTGGCTGTTACGGCGCGAATCTGATAACCTGGCTGAGGGATGGTGAAAAACCAAAACGGGTCACAGCAGTGACAGCCCAGTTGCAACCCGAAAACAATCCCCAGGTGGAAGACGAAGCGATCATCCTGCTGGAATACGACACCGCCGTGGGGGTCATACAGGCTTCCTGGAACTGGCCCATTGGCCGGAAGGATATGGAGGTGTACGGTACCGAAGGGGCTGTTTATGCAGATAATCGCCATGATTTAAGAATCCGGATCCCGACGGGCTATGATACCTTCACGGAGAAGGTGTTGAACCTGCCCGAATTGAAGTCCCCTTTCGACGATCCGTTTGCCTACCTCCGGGCCGTGGTGCAAAATAAGATTACCCCTGGACCCTATGACCCTTCCTCCCTGGAAAACAACCTGATCGTCATGGAAATACTCGATGCCGCCCGCAGAAGTGCTGCCACCGGCAGGGCTGTCGAGATCAGGGACTAAGGCTTCCTTTAACGAACAGAAACGGTACCGGGCTTTTTACTTTCCGGTGTCCTGGACTTTGCGCGGAAACACTCACGGCCCAACTTCTTTGCGATTTTGAATAAGTATCCTACCTTTAAGGGACTTAAAAGAAGTACTCTGGACATGGTGGTGCGAAAGTTCCATTTGTGTCAAAACATTCCTTCTTTCAAAAGTTTTAATGGCTTTTTGATGGTTTTTTAAACCAATCCTGAAACCGCAAACTGTATTTTGAAACCGGTACCCAAGAAGCTTTCCGAATTCCCGGCAACCGCCATTTGCGGTAATGATATCAGTTCTTCCTGCCTTTATGTATCTGCCCTAACGATCCTCTATGCGGGCCAGTTTGCCTGGATCTCCCTTCTGATTGTAGCCTTCGTACTCTTCCTGTACCGAAAAATCTATGGGGAAGTGGTGGGGGCCCTGCCCCTGAACGGGGGTGCCTATAATGCCCTGCTGAACACTACAAACAAGTCCGTGGCATCTCTGGCGGCAACCCTTACCATCTTGTCCTATATGGCCACGGCGGTGATCTCCGCTTCGGAAGCCATGCATTACGTACATGAACTCTGGGCAAGTTGGCCGGTCATCCTGGCTACCGTATCCCTGTTGCTTATCTTTATGGGGATCACTATTTTGGGGATTGGGGAGTCCTCCAAGGTCGCTTCTGTCATTTTTGTCTTTCACCTGGCCTCTCTGTTGCTGCTCTCCGGGTTTTGCGCCTGGTACCTCGTTGAGAACGGGTTTGA
>JARRQA010000065.1:0-10522 GCA_037382325.1 Robiginitalea sp. | reverse complement strand
CCGCCTACGAGCGGAGCGTACTCGGCAAGGGGCAGGGGGAAATTATCCGGAGGTACTGGTAGGAGGGAATGGACGAGCGTTTGACCGGGGTTTCGTATCTTTAAGTATCACTGCAGGGCGCCTTATAAGTACCCGCTTTATGAAAAACCGTTGGAAATACTTCTTGTGGGCGGTGGTTTCCGTTATTTTGGTCGGGAATTTATTATCCGCCTTTATAGGCACCATGGCTGAGGGGCCCACCGTGCTTTATCGTTTCGAGACGCAACATGGGGAATTTGAATTTGTCGTTGATCCGGCCGGAGGACTGGATGCAACTGTGATGGAACAGGAATTCCAGAATTTCCTCAGGCGCTACCCGAAAACGGAAGACCGGGAACTTTACCGGACTTTTGAACGAAAGCCCTGGCAATTCTGGAACTGGTACCACTATCTCACAAGCGAACTCTATGAGTATCCCTTCAAAGAAAGAAACACTTCAGAATAACCACTAAAATCCTAACCCGTGGATACAGCCTTAAAAACCATGATTGAAAACATGCCGGAAAAAACCGGAAAGTCCCTGGAGGAATGGAAAAAACTGCTGGCCTCCAAATCTTTTTCAAAGCATTCCGAGGCTGTCAGCTTCCTCAAAAAGGAGTACGGGGTTACCCATGGGTATGCCAATACGATCGTGACGCTGTCCAAAGATTCCGCCCCTTCCCCGGAGGACCTGGTGGCAAATCAGTACAGCGGAAAAGAGGCCCTGCTTCCGATTTACGAAAAACTCCTTGAGGTGGTGCGACCCCTGGGGCCGGATGTTCAGGTGGTGCCGAAAAAAACCACGGTAAGCCTGGTCCGTAAAAAACAATTTGCCCTGATCAGGCCCGCCACAAAAACCCGGATCGACCTGGGGCTGAAACTCAGGGGACAGGATCCGGCGGGCCGGTTGGAAGATTCGGGTCCCTTTGGCAGCATGTGTACGCACAGGGTCCGGCTCTCGCAAACGGCAGAGGTGGATTCAGAACTGAAAGCCTGGCTGGCAGCCGCCTACCAGGAAGCCGGGTAAGTGTCCTTCTTTTACTTTAAAGGGAACTTTCATTTTTATTTGGGTCATTGGATATAAACGATGCAACAAACCCTATAAACACTTCGGGCAATGGGCATATGCATCCATTTTGTATTTCCTGTGCCATTGCAAGTCAGGAAGAGATTCTCTTGTGGGTTTAAATGCAAAAGGCTAATTTGTTCAGTGATATTCCCGAAAGGGGTATGCCCTTCTTCCTAATACACATGTAAATGAAGCGTCTTTCCTATCTTCTGCTCTGTCTTCCACTATTGGGGTTCTCGCAGGAACCACAGGAAATCGATCCGATAGCTATTGCGCTGATCGACAAGATGGGGGCTGTCATCGGCAGTCTGGAAGCCTGCTCTTTCGACCTGGAGACCGCAGACGGTTTTGAAGTCGTGCAGGCCCCTGTGGGCGCCACGGTAAGCGAAATCCCTGATACAGCCCAAAAAGCAGAGGTGAGGGAACACCTATAACTACTACTACGGTGGGGCCTATTATGAAAAAAATGCGGAAGTATATACCGTGGTCCCGGCTACGGCAGGTGCCATCGTGCCAAACCTTCCTGAAGGGGGCGAAGAGGTAAAGGTGGGAGACCGAACTTACGTAAAATTCGGGGAAACCTATTATCAACCGGTCCAGGTGGATGGCAAGGATATGTATGAAATTGTTGAGGTGAGGCCAGAAGACTGATTCAAATGGAGTTATACCAGGTTGGCAGGGGTCCTCAAAAGGGACCCTTATGTATTACAACAGGAGAAGAAATGGTTTCATGTCAAAAGCAGGATACATCGAGACCCAAAGCCCGGCGAGGTAATTCCGGACGTCTGACAATTTAGCCCGGGCACGATTTTTGTTGTATCTCCACCGTATTTGTGGTAATTTTAGAGTATGGCCACTCAGGCAATCATAGAAAAAGAAAACAAAGAGATCGCAAGGCAGTATAAGGAACTGCTGCGGATCAGCTATCAGACGCTTTCCAATGAGGACAAGAAACTGATCCGGCAGGCCTTTGATGTGGCTGTGGATGCGCACAAGGACCAAAGGCGCAAATCCGGTGAGGCGTATATCTTCCACCCGATTGCGGTGGCGAAGATCGTCGCCTCGGAAATCGGGCTGGACGCCACCTCCATCGCCGCTGCGCTGCTGCACGACGTGGTCGAGGACACGCCTTATACCCTGGACGACATCGAGCGGATGTTCGGGGAGACCATCGCGAGGATCGTGGACGGGCTCACCAAGATCGCCAACCTGAAACAGGACACGAACATCTCTCAGCAGGCAGAGAACTTCCGGAAGATGCTGCTGACCCTCCACGATGATGTCCGGGTGATCATCATAAAGATCGCCGACCGGTATCACAACCTGCTGACCCTGGATTCCATGCCGGAACACAAGCAGGTGAAAATTGCCTCCGAAACCCTTTATATATACGCCCCCCTGGCCCACCGGATCGGGCTCTACAACATAAAGACCGAACTGGAAGACCTCAGTCTGAAATATACCGAACCTGAGGTCTACCGGGATATTCAGAGCAAGATTGAGGACAGCAAGGAGGATCAGGCAAAATACATTACAGATTTTACGGATGTCATCAGGGACTCCCTGGACAAGGAAGGCCTGAATTACCACATTCAGGGACGGATGAAATCCATTTATTCCATCCGTCGGAAAATGAAGGCCCAAAATGTCTCCTTTGACGAGATCTACGACAAGTTTGCCATCCGGATCATTTACAAATCGGACCGGAAAAACGAAAAGTTTCTCGCCTGGAAGATTTACTCTATTGTAACCGACCACTTCACCCCCAACCCGGTGCGGCTCCGCGACTGGATTTCTTCCCCGAAGAGCACTGGTTATGAGGCGCTTCACATCACGGTGATGGGGCCAAAGGGCCGTTGGGTAGAAGTGCAGATCCGCAGCGAGCGGATGCATGAGATTGCAGAAAAGGGATACGCCGCCCATTTCAAGTACAAACACGGGGACCACAAGGAGCAGGGGATCGAGCAGTGGCTCAACCGCCTGCAGGAAGCCCTGGAAAACTCCAACGGGAGCGCGGTGGATTTTGTGGAGGAATTCAAGCTGAACCTCTATTCAAAGGAAATCTTTGTCTTTACCCCGAACGGGGAACTCAAGTCCCTGCCCAAAGGGGCGACCCCCCTCGATTTCGCCTTCAACATTCACACGGAGGTGGGCATGCATACCCGGGGGGCCAAGGTAAACGGAAAACTGGTACCCTTAAGCACCCGCCTCAAAAGCGGGGACCAGGTGGAAATCATTACCTCTGACAACGCCAAGCCCAACCAAAACTGGCTCGATTATGCCACCACAGGCCGGGCGCGTTCCAAGATTCGTTCTTCCCTTCGGGAAGAGAAAAAGGAGGTTGCCGTAGAAGGAAAGGAAATCCTCAGGCGGAAACTCAAGTCGCTCAAGATCAACCTCAATGAGGACGTGATCAATAAAATGGTTATCTATTTCAAGCTGAAAACCAGCCTGGACCTCTTTTACCGGATTGGAAACGGGGCAATCGACAACCAGCAGATCCGGGATTTTGCCGCTTCCTACAACAATGCGTTTTTAAAGTTCTTCAAGAACCGAATCCGGCGCAAACCAACCCCGGAGGGCATCGACCGGGAGGAAATCACCTCCAGTTACGACATGCTCGTTTTCGGGAAGGAGGAGGAAAAGCTTAGCTACACCCTGGCCAATTGCTGCAATCCCATTCCCGGCGATGATGTATTTGGGTTTGTAACGGTCAATGACGGGATTAAAGTCCACAAGAAAGACTGCCCCAACGCCATCTCCCTGCAGTCCAACTATGCCTATCGGATCATCAGTGCCAAATGGATCGATTCCAGCCAGGAAGAATTCACGGCGGAAATCCGAATGAGCGGGATCGACAACCTGGGCCTGATCAATTCCATAACCGATGTCATCTCCGATGAGATGCACGTGAATATGCGGAATATCTATTTCAACACGGACGGGGGCACCTTTACGGGTACCATCAAGCTGGTGGTTAAAAACAAGTCCATCCTCAAAAAACTGATGGAAAACCTCAGGCAGATCAGCGGGATCGATAAAGTAGTCCGAATCTAAGGCCCGTATCAGACCAAATTCAGGGATCGATTTCTCCCCTATTCCCTTTTTTAACCCTATTTTTGTAGGCGGATTGCAGACGTTATTCCATGAACCGGAAAGATCAGGAAATCGTAAAAAATGTCTTTACCTCCTTCCTGGAGGAAAAGGGCCATCGGAAGACTCCCGAGCGGTACGCGATTTTACAGGAGATCTACGACAGTGACGACCATTTTGACATAGAGTCCCTCTACATCAAAATGAAGAACAAGAATTACCGGGTCAGCCGGGCTACCCTCTACAATACCATCGAATTGCTGCTGGAATGCAAACTGGTACGCAAGCACCAGTTCGGCAAGAACCAGGCCCAGTACGAGAAGTCCTATTTCGACCGGCAGCACGACCATGTCATCCTGACCGATACGGGGGAGGTGGTGGAATTTTGCGATCCCAGAATAGAATCCATAAAGAAAACCATCGAGGAGGTTTTCGACATCGAGATTAACAATCACTCGCTTTACTTTTACGGCACCCGTAAAGACAAAGAGAAAGCCAAAGAATAATCCAGCCATACCATGCGTGTAGATTTGCTGCTCGGGCTCCAGTGGGGGGACGAGGGAAAAGGGAAAATTGTTGACGTCCTCACGAAGGACTACGATATCATAGCGCGGTTCCAGGGGGGGCCTAATGCCGGGCATACCCTTGAATTCGACGGGATCAAACATGTACTGCACACCATTCCCTCCGGTATTTTCCACAAAAATGCCACCAACGTGGTCGGGAACGGGGTAGTGATCGACCCGGTTATCTTCCGCAAAGAACTGCAGCAACTGGACAAGTTTGACATCGACATCCGGAAAAGCCTGCTGATCTCCCGGAAAGCACACCTGATCCTGCCTACCCACAGGTTGCTGGATGCGGCCTCCGAGGCCGCCAAGGGAAAGGCCAAAATAGGCAGTACCCTGAAAGGGATCGGCCCGGCCTACATGGATAAAACCGGACGGAACGGGCTTCGGGTGGGAGATTTGGAATTGCCGGACTGGAAATCCCGGTACCGCGCCCTTGCCGATAAGCACCAGGCGATGATCGCTTTTTACGACGTGGACATCCAGTACAACCTGAAGGAACTCGAGGCGGAGTTCTTCAAGTCGATGGAAAGCCTTATGGAGCTCACCTTCATCGACAGCGAAGAATACCTGTACCAGGCCCTGAAGTCGGGGAAGAAAGTCCTGGCCGAAGGCGCCCAGGGTTCCCTTCTGGATATCGACTTCGGCACCTATCCCTATGTCACTTCTTCCAACACTACTGCAGCCGGTGCCTGCACCGGTCTGGGGATCTCCCCGGGGAGCATACAGGAGGTCTTCGGAATCTTTAAAGCCTACACCACCCGGGTCGGGAGCGGCCCCTTCCCTACCGAACTCTTCGACGACGACGGGGAAACCATGGGGCGGGTCGGAAATGAATTTGGCGCCACTACCGGGAGACCCCGGCGTTGTGGCTGGCTGGACCTGGTTGCCCTCAAGTATGCCGTGCGGATCAATGGGGTTACCCGCCTGATGATGATGAAGGCGGATGTGCTCAGCGGTTTTGAAACCATCAAGGTTTGCACAGCCTACCATTACCAGGGAAAACAAATCGCGCATCTCCCCTATTCCATCGAAGCACCCTACCTGACCCCGGTATACCGGGAAATGCCAGGCTGGAAAGAGGACCTTACCGGGATGACGGAAGCCTCTGAACTCCCTCAGCGACTTAGGGACTATATCGACTTCCTGGAGGCCGAACTGGAGGTTCCGATCAGTATTGTCTCCGTGGGTCCGGACCGGACCCAGACCATCCACCGATAGGCCTTCTGTCTGGCTGCGGGGCCACCGAGGACTAAAATATGCTATTTTTGGATAAACTTTTCAGGTGAAACGGCTGCTCCTCTTTCTGGTATTATATTCGTTCGTTCCCGGGCTCTCTGCCCAGGAAACGGGTGGCAGGAAGATCGACATCGTCTACGGGGGCAGCTTTACCAAGGATGAAACCCTGCGTCCCGGGGCCTCTATTTTTTCCAAAGACCAGCAACAAGTGCAGTTCGAGCACCAGGGAGCTGACCTGTGGTGCGACTACGCCCTGCTTTACCAAAAAGAAAACCGCCTGGAGGCTATTGGCAATGTAAGGCTCAAACAGGGAGATTCCATCCTGATGGTTAGTGGCTATATCGAATACGACGGAAATCGCAAGCTGGCAAAAGCCTATGATCAGGTTCGGCTGACCAACCGCAGTATGACCCTTACCACAGACACCCTCTATTTTGACCGGGAACGACAGGAATCCTACTACAACCACCACGGCAAAATCGTGGATTCCGTCAACACCCTGACCAGCCGGGTGGGACGGTATTTTATGATTCCCAAAAAATACCAGTTCCAGGACAGCGTGCATATAGAAAACCCGGACTACACCATGGAATCCACCCGTTTGGATTACTATACCACCTCAAAAAATGCCTACATGTACGGCCCTTCCACCATTACGGGTGAGAATTACGAACTCTATTGTGAACGGGGATTTTACGATACGAGCGCTGAGGAGGGATACGGCATCAAAAACACGGAAATTCACTACAGCAACCGCATCATTGAGGGAGACAGCGTCTATTTTGACAAAGGGCGTGCGTTTGCTTCAGCCACGAACAACATCAAGGTCACCGATACCATCAATAAGGGGATCATCCGGGCCCATTACGCCGAGGTACACCGGGAGCAGGATTCCCTCTTTGCCACCCGGCGTGCGGTGTCGGTCAGCCTGGTTGAGCAGGATTCCCTCTATATGCACGGGGACACCCTGATGGTTACCGGGGCCCCGGATGCCCGGATCCTCAGGGCATTTCACAATGCAAAATTCTACAAAACCGACCTGAGCGGTAAATGCGACAGCATCCATTTCGAACAGCAAACCGGGGTGACCCAGCTCGTCCGCAGTCCGGTCCTGTGGAACCTGGAAAACCAGATGACCGGGGACAGCATCCTGCTGATCAGCGATATGGAGACCGATAAACTGGACTCCCTGAAGGTCCTGGGCAACGCCTTTATCATTTCCGAGGATACCGTGGGCCACCGGGGCTATAACCAGGCCAAGGGTAAGGATTTGTTCGGAAAATTCATCGAAAACGAATTAAAGCTGGTCGACCTCATCAAAAACACAGAAGTCATCTATTATATGTACAGCGATGACGGGGAATTGATTGGGATCAACAAGACCATCTGCAGCCGGATCCAGCTCAAAATGGAACAAAGCGATATAGAAGAAATCAGCTTCTTCACCAATCCGGACGGGGACCTTTTTCCGGAGAAAGACCTGCCGGAAAGCAGTCGGAAGCTACAGGGCTTTATCTGGAGGGGGGAGGAACGGATCCGTTCCAAGGATGAAATTTTCGATGCGGATGACAACAACCTGGTCCTTCCCGTAATCCAGGGGATCACCGAACCAATAGATCGGGAAGGCCTCGACGCCGGGGTACCGCCCGGGGCACCCGCAAATCCCCGGCCGGGGAAAGCCAAAGCGGTGCTTCCTTCCGAAAAAAAGGCGCCATCCCGGAATCAACGACCATGAACAGGGAATTTCTGTCGTTTCAAAGCCAAACCACCCCCCATCCGCTCGGGTTAGAAGTCTCCCGTGCTTCCGGGAGTTTTCTCTATGACAAACAGGGAAAGCCCTACCTGGATTTTATAGCAGGGGTCTCCGCCTGCAGCCTGGGTCACTGCCACCCCGCCGTGGTAAAAGCCGTCAAAGAGCAGGCGGCACGCTATATGCATGTGATGGTCTACGGGGAGTTTGTGCAGGGACCCGCCCTGGAATTGTGCCGGGAACTGGCAGCGGTACTGCCAAAACCCCTGCAAACGACCTATCTGGTCAATTCGGGGACGGAAGCCATGGAAGGGGCCCTCAAACTGGCTCGCCGCGTTACCGGACGCTCCGAACTGATCGCTGCGGAAAATGCGTATCACGGAAATACCATGGGTAGCCTGAGCCTGATGGATTACGAAGAACGAAAAGCTCCCTTCCGGCCGTTGATCCCGGATATCCGCCATATCCGTTTCAATCACCCTGAAGACCTCAGGCAAATCAGCTCCAAAACGGCTGCCGTGGTCCTCGAAACCATTCAGGGAGGCGCGGGTTTTATCCTTCCCGACCCCGGCTACCTCGCACAGGTGAGACAGCGCTGCACGGAAACCGGAGCCCTGCTGATCCTGGATGAAATCCAGCCCGGGTTTGGTCGTACCGGTACCCTTTTTGCTTTTGAACACTACCAGTGCCAGCCGGACATCCTGGTTATGGGGAAGGGCATGGCCTCCGGACTACCTATCGGTGCCTTCACCGCCTCCAGGGATCATATGGCTGCGCTGATGGCCAACCCGAAACTCGGGCATATCACCACCTTTGGGGGTAATCCTGTCATTGCCGCCGCCGCCCTGGCAACGTTGAGGGAGCTTCAAAAAAGTTCGCTGATCCCGGAAACCCTGCAGAAGGAAAAACGCTTCCGGGAACTCCTTGTACACCGGCACATCCGGGACGTGCGGGGTCAAGGCCTGATGCTGGCCCTGGTACTCCGGGAGGCCGAAATGGCTGACTACCTGGTGGTAAAAGCTATGGAAAAAGGGCTCCTGCTTTACAGAACGCAAAAAGGCATGTATGGCGTTAGATCCCAATGAACAACCCAACCCACCCATCGCGAAGTTTGAATCCATGCTTAAGACGGACGATGTCTATTTCTTCGATTCAGAAGATTTTGAAGACATCATCCACTACTATCTGAATCACGGGAAGATCGCCCTGGCAAAAAAGGCCATCCGGATGGGCCTTCAACAACACCCGCACTCTCTGGACATCCGTTTGCTGGATGTGGAGGTAATGGTCTTTGAAAACCAGTTCCAACAGGCTGAAGAAGTACTCGACGAACTGCAGGGACTGGACCCCAAGAACGAAGAAATCTACGTACAACGGGCCAATATACAATCCAAGAAGGACAATCACTCCGCCGCCATCAGCTGGCTTCAAAAGGCCCTGGAATTTTCCGGGGAATCCCAGGACCTCTATTCCCTGTTGGGAATGGAGTACCTTTTCCTGGATGATTATGCAAAGGCGAAAAGTTGTTTTATAAAATGCCTAAAAACAGATCCGCACGATTACGCTTCCCTGTATAACGCCATCTACTGTTTTGAATACCTGGGCGAACACGATGGGGCCATCCGGTACCTGAACACCTACCTGGAGACCAACCCGTACTGCCAGATTGCCTGGCACCAGCTGGGCAAACAATACTATGCGGTCAAAATGTACGAGGAAGCCCTGGGCGCCTTTGACTTTGCCATCATTTCGGACGACACCTTCCTGGGCGCTTATTTCGAAAAGGGCAAGGTGCTTGAAAAACTCGGTCGTTTCAAGGAAGCCATCGCCAATTACACCGCCACGACGCAGCTGGAAGATCCGACTTCCCACGCGTATCTGAGGATCGGGAAATGCCATGAAAAACTGGGGCGGGATGAGGATGCCTGCTATTTCTACTACCTCACCGTGCACGAAGATCCCCTGCTGGACAAGGGATGGCTCGCGATCACAGACTACTATCTAGGGAAAAGGGACTACGCCAAGGCTCAGGAGTATATTGACAAAGCGCTGAACATCGACGGGGAAAACCCGACTTACTGGAAACGTTCAGGGATTATCCACAAGGCCCTGGGACAGGTTCACGAAGCGGATTTTGCGTTCAAACAGGCCACAGAACTTGGGAATTACGAGCTGGATACCTGGTTGTCCTGGGCAGAAGTACTCCGGGAGTGCGGGGATCTGGAAACGGCAGCCATCATTCTGCAACAGGGAATGGAATTCCACCCGGAATCAGCCGAAATCCTCTATCAGCTTGCGGGTACCCGATTGTTGCTGAACCAGACTGAAGCGGCGATTAAAGCGCTGAAAAAGGCGATTGGACAGGCCCCTGAACAACTCGAATCCTTTAAGAAAATCTTCCCTGAATTAACCCGGGCTACCTGGGTGCAACGGGTCATCCGGGAATGCCGGAAAGCTTCCAAATAAAAAGGCTACTTTTGCTTTTTTGATCGCAATGGAAGGACGTACCGGACTACAGTATTTATGGCTGGTGTTAAAAGGGATGGCCATGGGGGCGGCCGATGTGGTACCAGGTGTTTCCGGGGGTACCATCGCCTTTATTTCAGGTATCTACGAGGAACTGATCTCATCCATCAACGGCATTAGACCCTCCCTTTTTAAGGTCCTCAAAACCCAGGGGCTCCGCGCCTTTTGGAAGGAGCTCAACGGAGGATTTCTCCTCGCCGTACTCTCCGGAATTGCTATCAGCGTGCTCTCCCTCGCCAAAGGAATCAGTTGGCTCCT
>JARRQA010000064.1:0-18665 GCA_037382325.1 Robiginitalea sp. | reverse complement strand
TGAATTACCTTTTTGTGGAGGACTAATGGATAGGAGTCCGAATTAAAAAGCCCGGCCTGCAGGCCGGGTTTTTTAGTTCGCAGTTTGCAGTGGCAGTAAGCAGTTTACTTAGTTTAAGAATTGCTAACTGCATTTCTGACAACCGCCTCTGCCGATTATAAAATAGACTCTATCCTTTATTCATCAACTCCTCAATTTCCCCGGCTTCAATAGGGATGTTTTCCATCAGGTTGACCGGCTCCCCTTCCTCCTGAATAACGACATCGTCTTCCAGGCGGATCCCGAAACCTTCCTCGGGGATGTAAATTCCGGGTTCCACGGTAAAGGCCATGTTCGGCTTCATGGGTGTCTTCAATGCCCCGTAATCATGGGTGTCCAATCCGATGTGGTGGCTGGTTCCGTGCATGAAATACTTTTTATAGGCAGGCCAGTCCGGATCCTCATTTTGCACATCCGCCTTGTCCAGGAGGCCCAATCCCAGGAGTTCTGAGGTCATGATTTTGCCGACTTCTTTGTGATATTCCGCCCAGAGGGTACCGGGAACCAGCATTTTGGTCGCTTCGTTCTTGACCCTTAATACCGCCTGGTATACTTCCTTCTGACGCTTTGAAAAACGCCCCGCCACCGGGATAGTACGGGTCATGTCGCTGGAATAGTTTGCATATTCTGCTCCGACATCCATCAGGATCAAATCTCCCTCCCGGCACTGTTTATTATTCTCAATATAGTGGAGCACATTGGCATTATTCCCGGATGCGATTATAGGGGTATACGCAAATCCCCGGGACCGATTCCGGATGAATTCATGAAGATATTCCGCTTCGATCTCGTATTCCCATACTCCGGGGCGTACAAATCCGAGGATACGCCGAAACCCCTTTTCTGTAATTCCGCAGGCAGTGCGCATAACCGCGATTTCCTCCGGTTCCTTAATCCCCCTGAGTTCCTGGAGGATCGGATTACTTTTGGCCACCCGGTGTGCAGGATATTGCTTTTTGCAGGCCCGGATGAATCGCATTTCGCGCGTTTCTGTCTCGACCGCCTGTCGATAGTGTTCGTTTGTGTTGAAATAAATGGTGTCTGCCTCAGTCATCAGGTCGAAAAAGACTTTGTCAAAGTCCTTGAGCCAGTATACCGTCCGGATCCCGGAAACCGCAAACGCCCGTTCCTTGGTAAGCTTCTCTCCTTCCCAGACGGCGATATGCTCATTTGTCTCCCTGAGGAAAAGGATCTCCCGGTGTTTTGGATCCATGGCATCTGGGAACAGCACCAGAATGCTTTCCTCCTGGTCTATCCCACTTAGGTAGAGAATGTCCCGGTGTTGCTGAAACGGCAAAGTACTGTCTGCGCTGATGGGGTAAATGTCATTGGAATTGAAAACAGCCAGGCTGGAAGGTTGCATTTCAGCCATGAATTTTTGCCGGTTTTTGACAAAGAGGCTGGACTCTATGGGATGGTATTTCATGGAATTGCGGTTTGCTCAAAGGTAGGTATCCAACAGGAACAAAAAAAGATGGTGGCCTCCTTTAAAAAGACAAAAGGCAGTCCCTTTCTATTTAACAAAGGTAGTATTCAGGGCGCCGAGAATCGCCATGATGATACCTCCGCCAACCCCTCCGCTAACGACGCTAACCAGGACGGAAGACAATTCCAGGCTGGCCTCCGGGCCTGTGATGCCGATCATGTTCAGGAGCCATCCTCCCATACCCCCACCAAGAATTCCGGAGATGGAATTTCCCAGCGTCCCGAGGGAAATACTCTGAAAAAGTCTTCCGGCAAGGTTGCCGCCTAAGGCCCCCGAAACCAATTGGATCATTAAAGGCAGGTACTCTTCCATAATATTTGGTTTAGTTGCCTTATCCTTCCTAAATTACCAAAAATTTAATCCTCTTTATCGGTATCAAATGCAACAAACCCTTCAAAAACAAAAGAATCCATCTACCATGACTCTGAAAATAAAATTCTTCGTGCTCAGTTTATGCGGCCTGGCTGTAATGAAGGCTCAAACTCCCCCCACAGATGCGTCAAGGGTATTGAATGCCCTGGCAGATCAGGAGACCATGAAAACCAATTCCCTGGTCAAAAACCTGCGTCTGGAAAACATCGGCCCTTCAGTCATGAGCGGGCGTGTCGTCGATATAGAGGCCAACCCGGAAAAACCCTCCGAGTTCTATGTGGCTTATGCTTCAGGAGGTTTGTGGTACACCGGGAACAATGGAACTTCTTTTCAGCCAGTGATGGACAACACCCCAACCCAGAATCTGGGAGATATCGCAGTTCACTGGCCCTCCGGAACAATTTATGCCGGGACGGGGGAAAACAATTCCTCGCGATCTTCCTATGCCGGAATCGGAATCTACAAATCCACGGATATGGGGAAATCCTGGACCTATTCAGGCCTTCCGGACTCCCACCATATCGGGAAAATCCTTATCCATCCAAATAACCCGGAAGAAGTTACTGTAGCCGTAGCAGGACACCTGTATACCCCGAATTCCGAACGGGGGGTATACAAATCCTGGGACGGGGGGAAGTCCTGGAAGCGGACGCTTTTTGTGAATGAAAACACCGGGATCATCGATCTGGCAACCTCCGCTGATAATCCAGAAGTATTTTATGCTGCAGCCTGGGAACGCGACCGGAAGGCGTGGAATTTTGATGGGAGTGGTCCGGGTTCAGGGATCTATAAGAGTACGGACGGAGGAGACACCTGGCAGAAGATTACCGCGGAAGGATCGGGATTCCCGACCGGCGAAGGCGTGGGCAGGATTGGCCTTGCGGTGGTTGATGCCATGACTGTCTATGCAATCCTGGACAACCAGTTCAGGCGGCCCAAAGATGCAGGTGATGAAGATACGGATGAGCTTAAGAAAGAGGATTTTAAAAACATGACCCCCCGGGAATTCCTGGAACTCGACAATGCCAAACTGAACGAATTCCTCAAAACAAACGGTTTCCAGGAAAAATACAGGGCGGATAATGTAAAACAAATGGTTCGCAGCGGCACGGTTAAACCTGCGGACCTTACGGCCTATCTGGAGGATGCCAATTCCCTCCTCTTCGATACCCCGGTCATAGGAGCAGAAGTTTACCGTAGTGATGATGGGGGGAAAACCTGGCGGAAGACACATGACGGGTTTCTGGAGGACCTCTACTACAGTTACGGGTACTATTTCGGGCTGATTCGCGTAGCCCCTTACAACAAAGAGCAAATCTATATCGCCGGGGTCCCTGTCCTGAGGTCAGACGATGGGGGAAAAACCTTTACCTCTGTCAATGGAGATAATGTGCATTCCGACCACCATGCCCTTTGGATCAATCCATCCCTGCCGGGCCATGTAATCAATGGTAATGACGGGGGAGTGAACATCTCCTATGACGCTGGAGAACACTGGATCAAAAACAACACCCCTGCCGTGGGGCAGTTCTATGCCATTAATGTAGACAATCAAAAACCGTATCACGTTTACGGAGGCCTGCAGGACAATGGCGTTTGGAAGGGCCCTCACAATGCCAGTGAATCCGTAAGGTGGCACCAAACCGGACAGTATCCATGGGAACCGATCCTTGGCGGGGATGGCATGCAGGTGCAGGTGGATTCCCGGAATCCGGATATCGTCTATACCGGTTTTCAGTTCGGCAATTATTTCCGCCTCAACCTCGCTTCTGATAAACGCACCTACATCCAGCCCAAGCACTCCCTGGGGGAATCCCCTTATCGGTTTAACTGGCAGAGCCCTATCCTTTTGTCGCCCCACAACCAGGACATCCTGTACATGGGGAGCAATAAACTCCACCGGTCCATGAACCAGGGGGATGACTGGACCGCTATCTCGGAAGATCTCACAACGGGCGGCAAAAAGGGGAATGTGGCCTATGGCACCCTTACGACCCTGTCAGAATCTCCTTTCCGGTTTGGACTCCTCTATACCGGGAGTGATGACGGCCTGGTACATGTAAGCCAGGATGCCGGAGGCTCCTGGAAACGTATCTCTGACGGTTTCCCACCCGACCTCTGGGTGAGCCGGGTAGCTGCCTCCAAACACAAGGAAAGCAGGGTTTATGTGGCTCTGAACGGATACCGCTGGGACGATTTCAACCCCTATCTCTATGTGAGCGAGGACTTTGGAGAAACCTGGAAATCAATATCAGAAGGGATACCGGCATCCCCCGTAAATGTGGTTTTGGAAGATCCTGCAAATGAAAACCTCCTCTTCGCAGGTACGGATAACGGCCTTTATGTCTCCCTTGACCGGGGAGAAAACTGGCAACTGATGCAAAACGGGATGCCCCATGTAGCAGTACATGACCTGGTCGTTCAACAGGAAGCCAAACACCTTTTGGTCGGCACACACGGGCGCAGCATTTACAAGGCGGATATCGCCGCTTTGCAGGCCCTTCAAAAAGAGAAACTGGATGAAATGCTGGTAGTCTTTGAACTTTCGGATCTCCGGCATTCTTCCCGGTGGGGGAATTCCTATTCGACCTGGGGCACCCCGAACACCCCTGGCCTGGATATTAATTTCTACAGTCGGAAGGGCGGCTTGGTGACCGCTGTGGTACAAACCCCGGATGGAATCGCGCTGAGTGAAACCGAGGTAAAGGCTGACCCTGGGTTCAATGTTATTTCATACGATGTCGCTTTCTCAAAATCCGGAAAAAAACAATACCTCTCCAAATACAAAACCCCCCTGAAGGAAGCCTCAGACGGCAAAACCTACCTTCCGAAGGGTGCCTATGAAATCGTTCTGACCCTGGGTGGCGAACAGCAAAAAAAGCCCTTTAAAATCAAATAACATCTGATAGCCCGTCCTTACGCAAGACCTGACATTATGGAATTATCCCTGAGCATCCCCGCCCTGCTTTTCCCGGCGATCTCCCTGAGCATGCTCGCCTATAATGCGAGATACCTGGCCATTGCCGCGCTGATCCGGGAGCTCCACCGGCAGTACCAGGAAAAGGCCACGGCCATACTCGGAAAGCAGGTCAGGCAACTGCAGCGACGTCTTGAAATCATCAAACAGATGCAGGCTGCAGCCATCCTGAGTTTTCTCCTGAGTGCCATGAGCATGTTGCTGATATACCTGCAATGGATGTTCTGGGCGAATCTCTTCTTCGGGATTAGTCTGCTGGCCCTGATTGTCTCTCTCCTGCTGAGCTTTATCGACGTACAGCTATCCACCCGTGCCCTGGGCATTCAGCTGTCCGATATGCGCAGGGATGAACGCAACTGAATGAGGGGGTGCAAAAATCTTCTTAAGATCTGCTTAAATCCCCGCAGAAAGGCCGTTAAAGTTTGTTATTGAGTTGGCTGTGAAGTATTTTTGTGTTCGCTGTAAAAAACCAACTATCCATGAGCGGACTCGCTAAATCCTCTGTTGCCAGAAAGGTAATCATGGCCTTGTCTGGCCTTTTTTTGGTGCTGTTCCTGGCCCTTCACGTAACCATCAATTTCAGTTCAGTCATCAGCCCTGAAACCTTTAACCAGTGGTCTCATTTTATGGGCTACAATCCCCTGGTCCAGTTTATCATGCAGCCCATCCTGATCGCAGGCGTGGTGATTCACTTCGTGATGGGGTTTGTGCTGGAGGTACAGAACAAAAAGGCAAGGGCCGTGAAATACGTCAAGTTCCGTGGTGGTGCCAATGCCCCCTGGGTTTCCAGGAATATGATCATCACGGGTGCCGTGGTGCTGGCATTCCTCGGACTGCACTTCTATGATTTCTGGATACACGAGATGACTTACAAATTCATCGAGGCGAACCCGGAGGACCCCACGCGATACTACACCGAAACGGTCGAAAAATTTGAACCTGTCTGGCGCACCGTCCTCTACGTGATTTCTTTCGTGCTGCTTTCCCTGCACCTGTGGCACGGGTTTGCATCCTCCTTCCAGACCATGGGAGTAAACAATAAGTATACCCCGGCGATCCGGAATTTCACCCGGCTTTATGCCATTGTGGTTCCGCTTCTTTTCATCTTTATCGCCCTTTACCATCACCTAAACCCTATAACGCATTAATTATGGGAATTCTGGACTCCAAGGTGCCATCCGGCCCACTGGCCGAAAAATGGACCAAGCATAAGAACGAAATAAACCTGGTCAACCCGGCCAACAAACGAAACATCGATATCATAATCGTGGGGACCGGGCTGGCAGGTGCCTCAGCTGCAGCCACCCTGGCTGAACTCGGCTATAACGTGAAGACATTCTGCTACCAGGATTCTCCCAGGCGCGCCCACAGCATCGCGGCCCAGGGAGGTATCAACGCCGCCAAGAATTACCAGGGGGACGGGGACAGCCCTTACCGCCTTTTTTACGATACCATCAAGGGAGGGGATTACCGGTCACGGGAAGCAAATGTCTACAGGCTGGCGGAAGAATCCGTCAACATCATCGACCAGTGCGTGGCACAGGGGGTTCCTTTTGCACGCGAATACGGGGGGCTTCTTGACAACCGTTCCTTTGGAGGGGTGCTGGTATCCCGAACCTTCTACGCCAAAGGGCAAACCGGTCAGCAACTTCTCCTGGGTGCCTACGCCGCCATGAACCGACAGATTCACCGGGGGAAAATCAAATCCTACACCCGGCATGAAATGCTGGATGTGGTTTTGGTGGATGGCAAGGCCCGCGGCATCATCGCCAGGGACCTGATCACAGGAGAAATCGAACGCCACTCAGCCCATGCCGTGGTACTGGCATCCGGGGGCTATGGAAATGTCTTTTTCCTCTCCACCAATGCCATGGGCAGCAATGTTACGGCTGCATGGCGCGCCCACCGCAGGGGGGCTTTCTTTGCAAATCCCTGCTTCACACAAATCCACCCAACCTGCATCCCGGTGTCAGGAGATCATCAGTCCAAACTGACACTGATGTCTGAATCCCTCAGGAATGACGGGCGCATCTGGGTTCCGAAAAAGCTGGAGGACGCCAGGGCGATTCGGGAGGGTAAACTCAAACCCACCCAGATCCCTGAGGAAGACAGGGACTACTATCTGGAACGCCGGTATCCTGCTTTTGGAAACCTCGTCCCCCGGGATGTGGCTTCCAGGGCTGCGAAAGAGCGTTGTGATGCCGGATTCGGAGTGAATAAAACAGGAGAAGCGGTCTATCTGGATTTTGCATCCGCCATACAGCGGTATGGAGAAGAAAAAGCCATGACTTCCGGGATCAGGAACCCCGATAAAGAAACCATCACCCGCCTGGGGGAAGAGGTCATTGCAGCCAAATACGGCAACCTTTTCCAGATGTATGAAAAGATCGTGGATGAAAACCCTTATAAAACCCCGATGATGATCTATCCGGCGGTTCACTATACCATGGGGGGGCTTTGGGTAGACTACAATCTGCAAACCACTATCCCGGGATGTTACTGTACCGGCGAGGCCAACTTCAGCGATCACGGGGCAAACCGCCTTGGAGCCTCTGCCCTTATGCAGGGCCTGGCGGATGGATATTTTGTCCTGCCATACACCATAGGGGACTACCTTTCCGACGATATCCGTACAGGGCCGATCTCCACAGACAGTGAAGCCTTTGAAAAGACAGAAGCCGACGTTCGCCAGCGCCTGCAGCGTATCATGGATGCAAAGGGGAAACACCCTGTGGATTACTACCACAAAAAGCTCGGCAAGATTATGTGGAACAAATGCGGGATGTCCCGTAATGCCAAGGACCTTAAGGAAGCCATGACAGAAATTGCCGCCCTTCGGAAAGATTTCTATGAAAATGTCCGCGTACCCGGAAACCTGGATGGCATGAATACCGAACTCGAAAAAGCGGGTCGTGTAGCGGATTTCCTGGAGCTGGGGGAATTGTTTGCCAAGGACGCCCTGGAACGGAATGAGTCCTGCGGCGGCCATTTCCGGGAGGAATATCAGACGGAGGAGGGAGAAGCGCTCCGGGATGATGAAAACTTCAGTTTCGTCTCGGCCTGGGAGTACAAAGGTGAACCGGGGGATGCCAAACTCCACAAGGAGAATTTGGTATTTGAAAATGTAGAACTCAAAACGAGAAGTTATAAATAGAGTAACCTGTTTCCGGGCTTCCCAATGGAAGTTCTGAGAAGCGGTTGGAAAAACAATAGCTATGAAACTACTCTTAAAGATATGGAGACAGAAGGACAGTAATTCCAAAGGCCAGCTGGTGGATTATCCCATCAGCGGTATTGAAGGGGATATGTCCTTTTTGGAGATGTTGGATGTCCTGAATCAGGAGCTTATTGAAAAAGGGGAAGAACCCGTGGTTTTTGATCATGACTGCCGGGAAGGTATCTGTGGAAGTTGTTCCCTGATGATCAATGGGGAACCTCACGGTCCAGACCGGTTGATCACCACCTGCCAGCTTCATATGAGGCGTTTCAAGGATGGGGATACCATCGTAATAGAACCTTTTCGCGCCACTGCCTTTCCCGTGATCAAAGACCTGATGGTAGACCGGACAGCTTTTGACCGGATCCAGCAGGCCGGGGGATATATTTCCGTGAACACGTCTGGACATACCGTGGATGCGAACGCCATCCCAATCGAAAAAGAAAAAGCAGACGAATCTTTTAACGCTGCTACCTGCATTGGCTGTGGGGCCTGTGTTGCCGCTTGTAAGAATGTAATTGTCTTATTTTCAGTGATTTAACTTGCTTTTTTGACTTATTTTTCCTATATTCTATAATAGAAATTAAAGTTAAACCCAAAAACAACTCACATGAAGCGGATAGCTATACTAGCTACAAATGGATTTGAAGAAAGTGAATTAAAATCTCCAAAAGATGCGCTGGAGCAAGAAGGCTTCCAGGCGGATATTGTAAGTCCCCAGGCTGGAAAAATAAAAAGTTGGTCCGATGGTAACTGGTCCAACTCCTATAATGTAGACCAAACCATTGACCAGGTATCTGCCAAGGACTACGATGCCCTGGTACTGCCAGGAGGCGTTATGAACCCGGATACCCTAAGGACCAATGACAATGCCTTGATTTTTGTGCGCGATTTCTTTAAGATGAAAAAACCTGTGGCGGCCATCTGCCACGGACCACAGATCCTCATTAGTGCGGATGTGGTAAAAGGCAGAACCCTTACCTCCTATAAATCGATCAAGGACGATCTAATCAATGCCGGAGCCAAGTGGAAAGACGAGGCTGTGATAGTGGATGAAGGATTCGTTACCAGCCGGAATCCCGGGGATTTGCCTAAATTCAACAGCAAATTGATCGAGGAAATCAAAGAAGGAAAACACGCCGAACAACACGCGTAATACCATAACCCGAATTGAAAACCCTGACCAGAGAGTCAGGGTTTTTTTATTTTTACAAAAAGATATCTTTTGATTCCTTCCCTTTCCTCAAAGTTACCCGACCTGGAAACTTCCATATTCAGTAAGATGAGCCAATTGGCCATTGAAACCGGTGCTATAAACCTGTCTCAGGGATTTCCTGATTTCGGGGTGGATCCGGAACTGATCCGGCTGATGCAAAATGCCCTGGAAGGCAGTTATAACCAGTACGCCCCTATGGGTGGGATCTTTTCCCTTCGTGAGGCTATCGTCCGCAAAACCTCAAGGCTTTATGGGGCTTCCTATCACCCGGAAAACGAAGTTACCATAACAGCCGGGGCCACACAGGCGATCTATGCCGCAATAGCGAGCACGGTTTACGAGGGGGATGAGGTAATCATCTTCAAACCGGCCTACGACTGCTATGAACCCACGGTGAAAGCCCATGGAGGGATTCCGGTCCTTTTACAAATGCAGAGCCCTGATTTTGGAATTGACTGGGACGCTTTTGAAAAGGCATTGAACCCAAAGACCCGGATGGTCATTATAAACACTCCCCACAACCCCAGCGGGACCATCCTCAAGGAATCAGACCTTAAAAAACTGGAAGCGATTCTCCGGCCCACCAATACCCTGGTCCTAAGTGATGAGGTTTATGAACACCTGGTCTTTGACGGGAATTCGCACGAAAGTGTCTGCAAATATCCGGGACTGAAGGAACGCTCGTTCATCTGCGCCTCCTTCGGAAAAACCTTTCATATTACCGGTTGGAAAATGGGATACTGCCTGGCCCCTGCCCCCCTGATGGCGGAATTCAGGAAGCTTCACGAATTTGTTGTTTTTTCAGTAAACCACCCTGCCCAGCGGGCCCTTAAAGCCTATCTTGAAGTACCTTCCCGTTATGAAGGACTGGGGCCCTTCTTCCAGAAAAAGCGGGATCTTTTCCTGGAAGCCATCGAGGGATCCCGTTTCAAATTTACCCCTTCGGAAGGCACCTATTTTCAACTTCTGGACTATTCGGAAATCAGTGAAGAAGGTGATCTGCAATTCGCCGAACAGCTGACCCGGCAACACGGGGTTGCCAGTATTCCCATATCAGTTTTCAACCTCCATCGGCAAGATGCACATCAGCTGCGCTTTTGTTTTGCCAAAACGGAAGAGACCCTGGAACAGGCCGGAAAAATTCTCCGCCTGCTTTAAGGAAGCGCCTGGTACACTTTTCGGACAAATTCCCCGATCTCGGAGGGTTCCAGCCATCTGAGCACCATGACAAGGCCCTCTTCAGGTGCCACAACGATAAAATTCCCCCCGAATCCGGCAGCGTAGTAAACAGATTCCGGAACGCCTTCCCATTGGCGGTCTCCGGATTGGTTGAGCCACCACATATACCCGTAATTCGGGTTGGGCCTGGATGGGGTGATGGCGTCCCGGATCCACTCCTCACTCAGCAATTGCTTCCCATTCCAGTTCCCCTTGTTCAGGAATAGCAGGCCGAACCGCGCCATATCCTCTGCACTGATAAAAATTCCACCCCCGGAATGACCTCCGCCCGTAACGGACTGCATGCGATACCCATCGATCACCGTCCACGCGTGGTCATATCCGAACCACCTCCAGGTAGTGGAGGCGCCGATCGGATCCATCACTTTTCTCTTGAGGACGGCAGGCAGTGGTTCCCTCCACAAATGCGTGAGCGAATAGGCCAGCACATTCACGCGGACATCATTGTATTCCATAACGGTACCCGGTTTTCTCAGGGGCCTGTTTTTCCAATCATCAAGGCCTCCTTCGCGAGGTGGGCGGTCCGCCCAGTCCTTGAGTCCCCAAAGGCTCCCGGACCAGTCAGAGTTTTGTTGCAGCAAATGCGACCAGCTGATCCCTGAGTTGTGCACTCCTTCGAAAGTACCGTCCCAAATATACTCGGACACCGGATCCTCCGTGGAACGCAGCAAACCCTCATCGCGAGCCAGGCCGGCTACGGTCGAGAGGAAACTCTTGGTGACACTGAAGGTCATGTCCACCCTCCGGGTTTCCCCCCAGGCTGCCAGGAGATAGCCATCCTTCAGGATCATCCCTGCGGGGCCACCCCTTTTTTTGACCGGACCGAGGATTTCGTGAAAAGGTTCCCTTTCGAACCCTTTGAGAATAGCCCTTCTCAAATCCCTCGGGCCCGAGTATTCATGGTCCTGTGCAAATTGAACCGCCTGTTCCAGTGCATTTGCATCCCATCCCAATTCCACAGCATCCCGGTTCTCCCAGGATCCCCCTCTTTCGGGAAAGTAAAAATCCACCTGGGCCGTAAGGGAGGAAAGCGCAAAGAAAAAAGCAATTTGTAAAAATGGTTTTCGTAACATATCAATTGGGTTTGCGGGGCTCTCCGGCATTTAAAACCAACTGCATCATCCAGTCCATTTGCCGGTCGGAACCGATGTAATAAGGGTGTTTTCCAAATGTAACAAATCCGTGTCGTTTGTAGAATCGAATGGCCTCTTTGTTTTCTTCCCACACCCCCAACCAGAGGTAGGTTTTCCCTTCCTTCCACGCAAGGGATTTCAGCACTCCGAGCATCCAGCTTCCAAGACCCTTTCAGGAAGAAGAATCGGGTTCCGGGATTATTCATTTCCCGCCTGAGCCTCTCCAGGGAAAAGGCCTCCCGGAGGTAGGTTTCAAAATCCTCGGGGTCGTTTTGGGCTGCGAAGGCCTCTGTGAAAGTTTCCAGGGAAACCTGCTGAAGAACTTCCAGGTCAGCCAAGGTGCAGGGTTCAAGAGTAACCGGCTCCATAGGGCCAATATAGGAAATGTACACATAGTTTTCCGGGACTCCCTGAAATCAAAAAAGCCCTCTGAAATCAGTGGGCTTTATCAAAACTTCCGCAACGAACTAAAGCATAAATAATTTCCTTGTCAAAAGAATTACTCCGCTGATAAAATCACTCCGGTAAACTTGAATTTCTTCCTGTTCAGGTGACTGATTGGCCTGGGTTTCCATTGCTGTACTGGCTTTATAATCGGTTGAACTCGGGATTCGTATTGTGAGAAAACCGTTGTGAAAATAGTACCCGAAAGGGAAAGTCCCTGAAAAATGTTGTTAACCGCCTGAAAATTGTGGTGAAGCCTCAATTTGAAACGCCCAAAGCCGTGAACAAATGCTAAAGCTGCATTTCCGGTACGTCCGAAGGCACCAGGAGTCTCCCTTCAGTGGCCTTTTTTATATCGTCAACGGAAACCCCCGGGGCGCGTTCCTGAAGCAGGAAACCTTCAGAGGTAACTTCCAGGACCGCCAGGTTTGTAACAATCTTGCGCACACAGGACACCCCTGTCAGTGGAAGGGAACATCTCTTGAGTAATTTGGATTTGCCCGCCTTGTTGGTGTGCATCATAGCGACAATGATGTTTTCTGCCGAAGCGACCAGGTCCATGGCTCCTCCCATCCCTTTCACCATCTTACCCGGGATTTTCCAGTTGGCAATATCTCCGTTTTCAGCCACTTCCATGGCCCCGAGAATGGTCAGGTCCACATGCTGTCCGCGGATCATGGCAAAACTGGTGGCCGAGTCGAAAAAAGAGGCACCCGGCAGGGTAGTGATGGTCTGTTTTCCCGCATTGATAATGTCGGGGTCTTCCTCTCCTTCGAAAGGGAAAGGCCCCATCCCGAGCACACCGTTTTCACTCTGGAACTCCACATGAATATCGTCGCGTACAAAGTTGGCCACAAGGGTGGGGATCCCGATGCCCAGATTCACGTAATATCCGTCCCTGACTTCCCTGGCGATCCGTTTGGCTATCCCGTTTTTATCTAACATCCCTATTGCTTTCGTACGGTTCGTTGTTCGATTCGTTTCTCGTAATGGCTCCCCTGGAAAATCCGTTTGACGAAAATACCAGGGATATGGATCTGGTTGGGATCCAAGGAACCTGCAGGAACCAACTCCTCCACCTCGGCAACCGTAATGGTAGCTGCGCCACACATACAGGGGTTGAAATTACGGGCCGTCCCCTTGAATATAAGGTTTCCTGCCTCATCCCCTTTCCAGGCCTTTACAAAAGAGAAGTCAGCCTTGTAGGCTTCCTCCATAACGTACATCTTGCCGTTGAATTCACGGGTTTCCTTTCCTTCTGCCACCTCTGTGCCATATCCCGCGGGGGTATAAAAAGCGGGGATTCCTGCCTGTGCGGCCCGGCATTTTTCGGCCAGTGTCCCCTGTGGGGTCAATTCGACTTCCAGTTCCCCGCTGAGCATCTGCCGTTCAAATTCGTCATTTTCACCCACATAGGAGGAAATCATTTTTCGGATCTGTTTTTTCTGAAGCAAAAGCCCCAGGCCGAAATCATCCACCCCTGCATTGTTGCTAATACAGGTAAGGTCGGTAACCCCCCGCCTGACAAGTTCGGAAATAGCATTTTCAGGTATCCCGCAAAGGCCGAAGCCACCCAACATAAAGGTCATACCGTCTTCGATCCCTTCCAGGGCTTCCTGTGCATCTGCAACGGTTTTTCGTATCATATCGGTAAATCATTTTGGGTCCTACCCCAAGTTACAAAATCCCTGGGATCAGAAATCGAGTCCTTCGAGGTCATCTTCCAGTTCCTGGCTTTGTTCTTCTTCCTCCACCGGCTTATCACAGTCTATCCGAATAGACATTTCTTCGGGTTGCTCAAAATCCTCCTTTGAAACCTCCAGTTCCGGATCTGCGTAATTATCCTGCATATAGAGGGCCCAAATGGGAAGCGCCATGGAAGCGCCCTGACCGTAAAGGATGTTCTTGAAATGTGTGGCCCGTTCCTCACCCCCTACCCAAACTCCGGTTACCAGATTGGGCACCATCCCGATAAACCACCCGTCGCTTTGGTTTTGGGTGGTCCCCGTTTTACCTGCAATGGGATTCGTAAACTGATAGGGGTAACCCGTGACGATTTCTTTGTAAACCGTATTATTGACACCAGACGTATGCCTAAGTCTTGTCCCTGATCCCCCCTCGGTTACTCCCTTTAAAAGGTCCACCATGGCGTAAGCGACATCCCGGCTGAGCACATCCTTGGTTTCGGGAGTATATTCGTACAGGACCGTACCGTTCCGGTCTTCGATACGGGTAACCATTACAGGTTTCACGTACACTCCCTGGTTGGCGAACGCCCCATAGGCCCCCACCATTTCATATACGTTGAAGTCCGGCGTGCCCAGGGCAATCGAGGGCACTTCCGGGATATCTCCCTTAAGGCCCAGGTTCTTGACAATGGACACCACGGGCCTTGGTCCCACTTCATCAATGAGCTGGGCGGTCACCGTATTGACGGAATTCGCCAGGGCTCTTTTGAGCGTATAACTTCTTCCGGTGTATTTGCCATTTGAATTCTTAGGACACCAGGGCTCGGGATTTCCGTGCTTGTTTGCCTCAATACAGTATTGGGTATCAGGAAGCGTGTCACAGGGAGACCTCCTTAGCTGGTCAATGGCAGCGGCATAGATAAAAGGCTTGAAGGTAGACCCTGCCTGACGTGCCCCCTGAATGACGTTATCGTATTGGAAGTGACGGTAGTTAATCCCTCCCACCCAGGCCTTCACATGCCCGGTCTGTGGTTCCATGGACATCATGGCCGCACGAAGGAAACTTTTGTAATACCGGATGGAATCCAGGGGGGTCATCACCGTGTCTTTTTCCATGGTCGGGGCATTCCAGTCAAAAACGGTCATCTCCGTCTGCCGGTTAAACGACGCCCGGATTTCCTCCTCGGATTTCCCCTCCCGGCTCATGGCCCGCCAACGGGCAGAATTCTTCATCGCCCTTTCCATGATGGTTCGGATCTCCTCGGATTCCAGGTCCGTAAAAGGGGTGGTCGGGTTTCGGTCCGGGGTGTTCTGCACAAAAAACTCCTTTTGAAGTCGTTTCATATGCTCCTGTACCGCGCTTTCTGCATGTGCCTGCATCCTGGAATCGATGGTCGTGTAGACCTTAAGGCCATCCAGATAAATGTTCCACGTATCCCGTTCGCCTTCCCGCGCCGGCTTGGGGTTTTCAGAGATCCAGTCCTTCAACCAACGCTGAAGGTACATCCGGAAATAGGTAGCGAGCCCCTCCCTGTGACTTTCAGGGTTAAAGTTGATGTCCATTTTCAGGGCAATAAGGGAGTCCCTTTCAGCCCCGGTGATGTAGTCGTACTTGGCCATCTGTGACAAGACTGTATTGCGGCGTTCCAGGGTGAGCTCTTCCCTTCGGATAGGGTTGTAAAGGGAGGAATTCTTGAGCATTCCCACCAACATGGCCGATTCTTCAATTTTAAGGTCCCGGGGTTCTTTTCCAAAATAAATCCGGGCGGCAGAGCGGACCCCGTCTGCATTGTAGTTGAAGTCGTAAATATTGAGGTACATCGAGATGATCTCCTCTTTGGTGTAGTTTCTTTCCAGGCGGGTGGCAATTACATACTCCTTTGCCTTCTGCAAAACGGCCTCAACCAGGTTTTTGGAGCGCACTCCGACAAACAATTGCCTGGCGAGTTGTTGGGAAATCGTACTGGCACCCCCCCGTTGCCCAAGGAAGACCACAGCCCTGAGGGTACCGATGGCGTCGATGCCAGAATGCTCGTAAAACCGTGCGTCCTCTGTTGCTATGAGTGCCTGAACCAGGTTCTGAGGAAGGTCCGAATAGGAGACATCCGTGCGGTTGTCATCCAGGAAGAACTTCCCGAGGGTCTTTCCATCTGAAGAGATGATCTCCGTTGCCAGGTTCGTAAGGTTTGAAGGACTTGGTTTGCTTTTTTGCCTTTTTCTTAGCCATCGTTACTACTGCTTCTTCTCAATTTGAAGGCCCACATCCAGCACTCCGGGAAGTTCCTGAATCCCTTCAACGCTTCCATTCCTGCGCATGGCATGTGAGACGGTAACATTATATACGCCGGAATCGGGAAAAACGATGTTTTCCCTGTACCAAAGTTTGTTTTCTTTCACACTGCCATAACCGGTTCCCATCCATTTGCCGCTGGCATCGGTCATCTCATACTCCAGGGTATCCCGCTCTGAGGTGCCGTCCGGGCCGGTCATCTCCGCGATCAAAAACAGATTGCTGTAGGGATACTGCTCATCATTGCGCAGGGTGATATACATGTTGTAAGCCCGGGTGGAGTCCAGGTCAGAGAAACTGAACTCCATCAGCTGGTCTTTCCCCCATTTCCCGTTATCGGTGGACTGGTATTTGAAATAAGCCAGTTGATCAGTACAAGACATTCCCACCAACAGGGTGATGCCTATCAGAAAATTTCTAGGCATTGCGCGCCATTCTTTTTTTATTATTCCCTTTCTTGTTGCGTTTCTTCCGGCGCCGTTTGCCCTTGGGCCGGTCAAACCGGGTCAGGCTGTCCTGCCCAACCGGGTTTTCAAAGGTCACTTCTTCATTTTGGAAGTTCTCCACGGCATAAGCCTCCAGGCTTTGCGCTTTCTTCTTTTTCCGGTTCAACGCCATAATTTCATGTACCTGTTCCTTGTTTAGCGAATGCCAGCTGGATGGGTCATCCTTGTAAGAAAACCACAGGACCCCTTTGAAAATATCGGTCTTCTGGCAAAATGCCACGCCTTTTTCCGTTTGGAGTTTGGCATCCGTGGGAGGGAAATCCTTCAAGGCGTCCAGGTACGTGTCGAGTTCGTAATTCAGGCAGCATTTCAACTTGCCACACTGGCCTGCCAGTTTTTGCGGATTCAGGGAAAGTTGCTGGTAACGGGCTGCTGCGGTCGTAACGGATCTGAAATCGGTAAGCCAGGTAGAACAGCACAACTCCCTGCCACAGGAGCCAATCCCGCCGAGTCTTTGGGCCTCCTGCCTGTAGCCGATCTGCCGCATCTCGATCCGGATCCCGAATGCCTTGGCCATATCCTTGATCAATTGCCTGAAATCAACCCGTTCTTCTGCTGTATAATAGAACGTCGCCTTGGACCCATCCCCCTGGAACTCCACATCGGAAATCTTCATTTGCAGGCCGAGGATGATAGCCATCTCCCGGGAGCGTTTTTTAATCTCCTCTTCCTTCCCGCGAACCTTTTTCCACTTATCGATATCCCGCTGAGTCGCCTTTCGATAGACTTTTGGAAGGTCTGCAGCCAGGGGCACTTTCTTTTTACGCATCTGAACACGCACCAGTTCCCCTGTCAGGGTCACAATGCCCACATCGTGCCCCGATTTTGCCTGGGTGGCAACTACATCTCCCATGCACAGGGAAAGTGCCTCCGTATTTCTGAAGAATTCCTTTCTGCTATTTTTAAACCGCACTTCCACTACGTCGAAAGCCTGCTGTCCGGCAGGCAGGGACATGTTGGAAAGCCAGTCAAACACCGTAAGTTTATTACAGCCATCCGTACCGCAGGTACCGTTGTTCCTACATCCGCGCGGCTGTCCATCCTTTCCGGTTGAACAACTGCTACACCCCATAAATACTATATATATCCCGGGAGCACTTTCTGATGCTTACCCGAAAAGAGGTTCATAATTCAATTACACGCGTAAAGATAGAATAATTTTAAGAGGGAAACGAAAACCGGGCTGCCTCCCGCTGCCTTTGCCAATAAAGAATCCCCTGCTGAATCAGCATCTGATTCGGCAGGGGACCCGGAGCTCTTACAAAACCGCTGAAGGCCTGTCAATCTGGAGCGTGATATGCTCTTTGGCTATTCCAGGGGCACCCTTGAATCGGCCGGTTTTTTGTATTTGAGGACTTCAGACCGTCCTTTTTTGAAGATCAGGTTGCTCTTCGTTTTTCCTTTTCTCAGTTTCTTCTGCTCTTCATAAGGCAGGGCGACAATTTCCATACAGGCTTCCGAGCAGCAATGGTCCATTTTCTCCGCGCATTCCTCACATTGGATAAACAAGAGGTGACATCCCTCGTTTGCACAATTGGTATGAGTGTCACAGGGCTTCCCGCATTGATGGCAATTGGAGATGATCTCCTCCGAAATCCGCTCAGCCCTGCGGTGGTCAAACACGAAATTCTTACCCCTGAATTTATTCTCCAGCGCTTTGTCACGGACCTGCCTGGTGTATTCGATAATACCACCCTCAAGCTGATAGACCTGCTTAAAGCCTTTGTGCCGGTAATACGCACTGGCCTTTTCGCATCTAATGCCTCCTGTACAGTACATCACCAGCTTTTTGTCTTCTTTGTGGTCACGTAGCTGCTCCTCGATGAGGTCCAGGGAATCCCTGAAGGTATCCACATCCGGTGTGACCGCGTTTTCGAAATGCCCGATTTCACTTTCATAATGGTTTCGCATATCCACCACAATGGCCTCCGGATCTTCCACAAGCTGGTTGAACTGCTCCGCATCCACGTGGATCCCTTTGTTGGTTACATCGAAACTGTGATCGTCCAGGCCGTCGGCAACAATTTTACGCCGCACCTTAACCTTTAATTTCAAAAA
>JARRQA010000063.1:0-8965 GCA_037382325.1 Robiginitalea sp. | reverse complement strand
TATTCTGATTATGCACTGCAGCCTCCTGTAGTCGCTCTAGCCCGATAGTGGCTGCGTCGGCATGCTGTGTATGGACACGGGTAAGGGTGTTTATCTGGGCCTTTTTCTCCTCCTCCGTGGCCCGGATCACCTCTGCCGGGAGTATGGTGAGAACCCTTGGAATTCAGGAAGGTATTGACCCCGATAATCGGATACGCTCCGGTATGCTTGAGCGTCTCGTAATGCAGGCTCTCATCCTGAATCCGGGAGCGCTGGTACATGGTCTCCATGGCACCCAAAACGCCGCCCCGCTCCGTAAGGCGGTCGAATTCGTGGAGCACGGCTTCTTCCACCAGATCGGTCAGTTCTTCGATAATAAAGGCACCCTGCAATGGGTTTTCATTCTTGGCCATCCCAAGTTCCTTGTTGATGATCAGCTGTATGGCCATGGCCCGCCTCACGGATTCTTCTGTAGGGGTGGTAATAGCCTCATCATAGGCGTTGGTATGCAGAGAATTGCAATTGTCATAAATCGCATACAGGGCCTGCAGGGTGGTTCGGATATCATTAAAGTCGATCTCCTGGGCATGCAGGCTTCTTCCCGAGGTCTGGATGTGGTATTTCAGCATTTGGGCCCGCGGGTCCGCCCCGTATTTCTCCTTCATGGCCTTGGCCCATATCCTCCTGGCAACCCGGCCAATGACGGCGTATTCCGGATCAATCCCATTGGAGAAGAAAAAGGAAAGGTTGGGTCCGAACTGGTTGATATCCATGCCCCGGCTCAGATAGTATTCCACATAGGTAAAGCCGTTGGAAAGGGTGAAGGCCAGCTGGGTAATCGGGTTGGCCCCGGCCTCTGCAATATGGTATCCGGATATGGAGACGGAATAGAAGTTCCGCACCTGCTTTTCGATGAAATATTCCTGGACATCCCCCATCAGGCGCAGGGCGAATTCGGTCGAGAAGATACAGGTGTTCTGGGCCTGGTCTTCCTTCAGGATGTCTGCCTGAACCGTTCCCCGGACTTTTTTCAGGGTATCCGACTTTATTTTATCGTAAACGTCCTGTGGAAGGACCTGGTCCCCCGTAACCCCGAGCAACATGAGCCCCAAGCCGTCATTTCCCTCCGGCAGGCCACCCAGATATTCCGGGGGGGTTACCTTACTCTTTTTGAAGATTTCCGCCATTTTGGCCTGTACCTCTGCTTCAAGGCCCTGCTCTCCGATATACTTTTCGCAATTCTGGTCAATGGCAGCGTTCAGGAAAAACCCCAGCAACATGGGGGCCGGCCCGTTAATGGTCATACTGACCGATGTTTTTGGGTCGGACAGGTCAAATCCGGAATACAGCTTTTTGGCATCGTCCAGACAGCAGATGGAAACCCCGGCATTACCGATCTTCCCATAGATATCCGGGCGGTGTCCCGGATCGTGACCATAGAGGGTTACCGAGTCAAAGGCGGTGGAAAGGCGCTTGGCAGGCATATCCAGGCTCAGATAGTGAAACCTTCGGTTGGTTCGTTCCGGCCCGCCTTCCCCGGCAAACATCCGGGTGGGGTCCTCTCCTTTCCGTTTGAAGGGGTACAGGCCTGCCGTATAGGGGAACGACCCGGGCACATTCTCCTGCAGGGACCACTTCAGGATTTCACCCCAGCTCCGGTAACGTGGCAGCGCTACCTTTGGAATTTTGAGGTGTGAAAGGGACTCCGTATGTGTTTCAGCCTCCACCTGTTTACCCCGAACGGTATAGGTAAAAACAGGATCCCTGTAACGCTGCTTCAGGGCAGGCCATTTCAGCAGCAGGTCCCAGTAATGCGGATTCAGGTTTTTATGCTCCCGCTCAAACCGGTTGATTAATTTCTCCAGCAGCTCCCTGGTCTCCTCCTCCAGTTCCCGGTTCATAAATTCTTCCCTCAGGATTCCATTCGGGCCCAGGCCCAGCCCTTCCTCCCCCGCAGGCATCCCGGCAAGGGTGCAGACAGAAAGGTACAGGCCGTACAAACGTTCGGCCACTTCCACCTGTTCCCCGACCCTGGAATCATACATTCGGTTATTTTCGGAAATTTCTGAAAGGTACCGGGTGCGGGCGGGCGGGATGATGAATATCTTTTCAGGCTCTTCCTCGATCTCGGGTTCTTTTCCAGCAGCCCATTTAAGGCCTTTTTCAGCGAGTTCGCGCATTACTTCCCTGTAGAGGCGGTTCATACCCGGGTCGTTGAACTGGGAGGCAATCGTCCCGTAAACCGGGAGTTCTTCCGGGTTGGTTTCCCAGAGGCCATGGTTGCGTTGGTACTGTTTCTTAACATCTCTGAGCGCATCCGCTGCCCCGCGCTTATCGAATTTATTGATGGCCACCAGGTCGGCAAAATCCAGCATGTCGATCTTCTCCAGCTGGGTAGCTGCCCCAAACTCCGGGGTCATCACATAGAGGGATAGGTCGGAGTGTTCCAGGATCTCGGTATCTGACTGCCCGATCCCGGAGGTCTCCAGTATAATCAGATCGAAACCAGCTGACTGCAGCACAGAAACAGCCTCCCTGACATGTTTGGAGAGCGCCAGGTTTGACTGTCGTGTAGCCAGGGAACGCATATAGATATTCGGGTGGTGAATCGCGTTCATCCGTATCCGGTCCCCGAGCAGGGCTCCCCCGGTCTTCCGCTTGGAGGGATCTACCGAAATAATCCCCAGGGCCCTATCCGGAAATTGATTCAAAAACCGTCTGACCAGTTCATCTACCAGACTGCTTTTGCCGGCGCCACCCGTTCCGGTGATCCCCAGAACAGGCGCCACCTGTTTGGGCTTCGGGAAGTCCTTTTGATATTCCCGATACTTTGAAGGCCGGTTTTCCGCCAGGCTGATCAGCCGTGCCAGGGTGGGCACGTCTTTATCGGAGAGGAGCTCTTTTAGCGGTTTACCCTCAGGAAGGGGAAGGTCTGCGACCGCATAATCCGCCCGGGAGACCAGGTCATTGATCATGCCCTGCAACCCCATCTCCCGCCCGTCGTCCGGGGAATACAGGCGGGTAATCCCATATTCCATCAGCTCCTCGATCTCCCGGGGAAGGATAACGCCTCCCCCGCCGCCAAAAATCTGAATATGTCCGGCCCCTTTTTCCTGCAACAAATCGTACATGTAGCGGAAGTATTCATTGTGCCCCCCCTGGTAGGAAGTCATGGCTATGGCATTGGCATCCTCCTGTATGGCGCAGTCCACCACCTCCGCCACAGACCGGTCATGCCCGAGGTGGATGACCTCCACCCCCGTGGACTGTATGATCCGTCTCATGATATTGATGGCAGCGTCATGCCCGTCAAACAGGGAAGCGGCCGTGACGATTCGGACTTTGTGGGTAGGTTTATAAGGGGGTTTGGTTTTCATAGACACTACGGATTATACGGGACTGCAAGTTACCGAAAATGGAAAAAATGTACATTCTCGTTCCGAATTTTATAATGAAAACTTCCGATTTGGGCTACTAATTTGGAATCTGACAATATTGTGCGGCCCAGCCCCGCCTAAAGAGAAAACATCGGGTTTTCGTTTTGCAGTGGCCTTACCCAAAGGAACGGATCACTTTATAAGAAAAATGCATACTAAAGAATTGAAATATAACGTTATATAATAGCAAGGGCACAAAAGTATAATGCGGACCTAACTTTTTGGTAACCTTTACAGACCGCATTTTGCCGAAATTTGCATCAGATTATTTGAGTTAGTATTTTTTGAGTTAGTTAGTTTTAACCCCGCTGCCAGGCGGGGTTTTTCATTGATTAAGGGGCTGAGTGTCAATCGGGTTTTTTCCTGTAGTAGCCATCGAAGAGCACCTGAACCACGGTACCTTCCCCAAGCAACTCCCAAAGCTGGCGGACGCTGCCATCCGCCATCGGGGTCCAGGTAATCCTGTTGATAACCGGGGAGCCCTCCGGCCCGGGAAAAGGGTCAGAAGACAGTACCATGGCATTCCCCTCCGGCCCACCCCTGAGCTTTAACACGTTTCCGCTGTTATCCACCCAGAGTTGTTCCCACTCTCGCAAACGCTGGTTGTAATAAGTAAAACTCGTGCCTGTAACCCCCTGCCGTACGCTCTTCCAGTGCTCCTGTAACACACAACCATCCTGAATGCTCCCTATCCGGTTGGTCCCTGCCGGGCTTCCATTTGCCAGGGTTACCTCCCACTCCCCTATCCAGAAATCAAAACTCCGGTATTCCTGTGAGCAGCATGGACAGTCTGGGGCCTCCTGAGCCCTTAGGGACAGCAAGGCCATCATTGAGCATAAAACAGCTGTAATCCAGGTGGTCTTCATGAGAAATCGCGTACTTAAAGGTAGCGAAAGGATTTGATTAAACCGTCTTTCAGGAGGCTGTACAAACAGGCTAAAAATACCGGATCAGCAAAAATTGTGGATAAATGCAACCCGCCCATTAAAGAAATAGTTAAGTTTTAGACAAAAAACCTGATTTTTAGACAAATACCTCACCCTGTGAACATCCAAAACCCTATTTCCATCGTAAATTTGTTATAAACCCAATTCAGCTATGGAAAAGCAATATTGCAAAGTTGGCGCCAGCCATTCTCCCACTTCAGAGGCACGGGGTTTGGATTTGCTCGAAAACCTCCTTCAACATTTCAACAGAAAAGCAGCAGAAGCGACCCAGTCCGGATCGGCACTAAAGGAATTTTTTGAACGGAAAGCCCAGAAAATCCAGAAAGCCCTGCAGTAGTTCCTCTATCGGGTGGTAGTTCGGAGTATTCCGGCCATCTGCCGCTGGAGTTCCCTGGCCTTCCTGCCCGCGGCTTCAGCAAAATCCCCATCCCCGGAGGCATAGATGATCCCCCGGGAAGAATTCACCAGTAACCCTACCTGACTGTTTAGGCCATAGTGGCAAACCTCTTCGAGACTGCCTCCCTGAGCTCCCACTCCCGGGATCAAAAGGAATCTTTCAGGTATGATTTCCCGTATTTTTTTAAGAAAGGAAGCCTTGGTCGCTCCTACGACATACATAAGCCTCTCTGCATGGGCATAGGTAGTACTTTTTCGCAAAACTTCCAGGTACAATTCGGCTTCGGGACCCGGGAGGGTTTGAAAATCAAATGCCCCCTCATTGGAAGTCAAAGCGAGGAGGATAACGAATTTGCCGGGATAGGCAAGAAAAGGTTCCACTGAATCCCTCCCCATATAGGGCGCCACGGTAATGGAGTCAAAATCCATCCTTTGGAAGAAGGCCCTGGCATACCGGTCCGAGGTATTCCCAATGTCCCCCCTTTTGGCATCCGCAATGGTGAAGTGTTTCGGATATTTCTCGTTCAGGTAGGCTATGGTCCTTTCCAGGGCGGCCCACCCGTCACTGCCATAAGCCTCATAGAATGCCGTATTGGGCTTGTAAGCCACGCAATAGGAATGGGTGGCATCGATGATGGCTTTGTTGAAGGCGAAAATGGGATCCTTCGTTTTCTTCAGGAATTCGGGTATTTTCTCCAGGTCGGTATCCAGCCCAACACATAAAAAACTCTGTTTTGCGCGGATTTGCGTTATGAGTTGCTCGGTGGTCATCTCAGGTCAGAAGGTCTCGGAAGCCTCTTTAAGTTTTTCGGTATTGTGGACCAGCATAAGCTCATCGATGATCTTTTGCAGGTCTCCGTTGATGATGTTTTGAAGGTCGTAGAGGGTGAGGCCAATCCGGTGGTCCGTAACCCGCCCCTGCGGATAATTGTAGGTACGGATTTTTGCCGACCGGTCCCCGCTGCTTACCTGGGAATTCCGCTTGGCAGCATCTTCTTCCTGTTTCTTGGCGAGCTCCATATCATACAGGCGCGACCGCAGCACCTTAAAGGCTTTGTCCTTGTTTTTATGCTGAGATTTTTCATCCTGGCACTGAGCGACGATCCCGGTGGGTTCGTGCGTGAGGCGGACAGCGGAATAGGTGGTATTCACCGACTGCCCCCCGGGTCCGGAAGAGCAGAAATAATCGATTCGAACATCTTTGGGATCGATATGAACTTCAAAATCCTCGGCCTCCGGAAGCACCATCACCGTGGCCGCACTCGTATGCACGCGCCCCTGGGTCTCCGTTTGGGGAACGCGTTGCACCCGGTGTACCCCGGCTTCAAACTTGAGAGTGCCATAAACATCCTCCCCTGAGACCTCGAACTGGATTTCCTTATATCCGCCACTAGTCCCCTCGCTGAAATCCAGGAGATGTGTTTTCCACCCCTTGGATTCGCAGTATTTCGTATACATCCGGTACAGATCCCCGGCAAAAATACTGGCCTCGTCTCCCCCGGTGCCCGCGCGAATCTCCATCACCACGTCCTTGGCATCCTCGGGATCCTTGGGGATAAGGAGCATTTTAATTTCCTCTTCCAGGGCGGGCAGAGCTTCCTGGGCCTCCTCCAGCTGCATTTTGGCCATTTCGGTCATTTCGGGGTCACTCCCGTCAGAGAGTATTTCCTCTGCTTCCTGCATGCGGTCCTGCAGTTCGATGTACCGATCCCGTTTCTCCATGATCTCCTTGAGGTCCTTGTACTCCTTGTTGAGTTGGATGTACCGCTTCTGGTCGGAAATGATATCGGGCTGTATGATCAGATCGGAGACCTCGTCAAACCGCTGTTTTACTATGTTGAGTTTTTCCAGCATACTCTGTGGATTCTCCGCGAAGGTACGATTTTTTAAAGGTCAATCCCAGCAGGTCGGCAACCCCAAACAGGAACCACGGCCCCTTGCTGAAAGGTTCCCGGCAAGCCCCCCTGCCGGGGTTTGAACGAAACTATGCAAACGGAATTATTCGTAAACGCGCAGCAGTTCGGCATTCAGGGAAGTCCTGAATATCTTAAGCGGGTTCCGGGTAACCGCATTCAAAGGGGTGCCATCCTGGGAAAACTGGGACCCGTGCACATAACACTCAAAAATCCCTCCCTGATCACTTACAAAACTAACCCCCGGGTTCTGCTGATGGCTGCAAATACGGCTGGCAGCCACAAAATTCCCTTCCAGGTTCCGGGCGACCACCACCTCGTTACGGATGATAAAATCCCCGTTACCGGCGAGGTCTGCCCCGTCCGGCCCACTGAGGTCAATGGTAAAATCCACTCCGGTGGGCACTTCTTCCTGGGCTCCTTCGGATCCGTCACCCGAGCAGCCCTGAAGGCAGGGAAAGGTCAGGGCGAAGGCCGCCCCGGCCCCGAGGGACCGTAAAAAGGCTTTTCGTTCCATTTTGAAAGTTTTCGCACTATCTCCGCATAAAGGAGAACGAAGGGAAGATGCAAATCGTATTTCTAATAGGTAAACGTACCGTAGGAACTGTCGATGGTGAGCTTTTTACCCTCCCAGGCTTCCACCCTTCCAATGACCTGCGCATCGATATGAAAAGATTCGGCAATGGCCACAAGGTCTGCTGCCAGGGATTCCGGCACGTAGAGTTCCATCCGGTGCCCGCAGTTAAAGACCTGGAACATTTCCCGCCATCGGGTTCCGGATTCCTGCTGGATCAGTTCGAAAAGCGGGGGTACAGGCAGGAGGTTGTCTTTGATCACGTGCAGGTCATCCACAAAATGCAGGATTTTGGTCTGGGCGCCCCCGCTGCAGTGGACCATCCCGTGAATCTCCCCGGGGCCGTGGGATTCCAGGATCTTACGGATGACAGGGGCATAGGTACGGGTCGGGGAAAGTACCAGTTTCCCGGCATCCTGGGGCGTCCCGGGAACGGGGTCCGTCAGGCTTTTGCCGCCGGAGTATACCAGTTCCGAAGGGACTTCCGGGTCATAGCTTTCCGGGTATCGGGAGGCGAGTTCTTTGCTGAACACATCGTGCCGGGCAGAGGTCAGCCCGTTGCTTCCCATCCCCCCGTTATACTGATTTTCATAGGTGGCTTTTCCGTAGGAAGCCAGCCCCACAATTACATCCCCGGCCTGTATGCGGGCATTGTCGATGACCTGGTCCCGGCGGATCCGTGCCGTCACGGTGGAATCCACGATAATGGTCCGTACCAGGTCGCCCACGTCGGCAGTCTCCCCACCTGTACTTCGGATGTTGACGCCCCACTGCTGGAGGTCTTCGATCAGCTGTTCCGTCCCCCGGATGATGGCCGAAATGACCTCCCCGGGGATCTTGTTGGCATTCCTTCCGATAGTGGAACTGAGCAGGATCTCGTCGGTGATCCCGACACAAAGCAAATCATCCAGGTTCATCACCAGGGCATCCTGGGCAATGCCTTTCCAGACGGAGAGGTCCCCGGTCTCCTTCCAGTACATATAGGCGAGGGAAGACTTCGTCCCGGCCCCGTCGGCGTGCATCACCAGGCAATAGTCAGGATCGCCGGTGAGGTAATCCGGTACTATTTTGCAGAAAGCCTTCGGGAAAAGCCCCTTGTCAATGTTTTCAATAGCCTTGTGGACATCGTCCTTGGTGGCGGAAACCCCGCGTTTCTGATAGCGGCCGGATGCGTTGGAACCCATGGTGGATGGTTTGGGGCAAAAATAGGGTTTCACAACAAAAAAGCCCACCGAAGCGAGCTTTTCTTGAGCGGATTTTATGGGTAATTACCAGTCGGGCATGAAGGCTTCTGTGAACAGGAGGTCGTCAAATTCTGTATCCTCGTCAAATTGCCTTTTGAATATGGATTTTTCGGCACCAATATTATTTCCTGACCGTGTGAAGATAATAGCCCCTTCTGAGGGTGAAAACTGGGCATCAACATCATTCTCGCCAGGCAGGACCTCTGTAACAACCGGAGTGGCGGTTCCCGATGCAATATCATACAGGAACAACCGGCTGGAAAATTGCCTGTATATGGAGTTTTGCGATCCTGAGGTATCAAGGCTGTAAAGCACCTGGTCCGCATTGGCAGTAACATCGATGCTGCCGGCTCCTCCAGAGACTCCTTCCAAAACTACGGTTTCCTCTGTCCCTGAAGAGATCCGGTAAGTATAGATCCTAACCTGATATCCATTCAGATTGTTCGTTTTGATTAACAGCAAATCCTGATCAAAA
>JARRQA010000062.1:0-13669 GCA_037382325.1 Robiginitalea sp. | reverse complement strand
GCATTACTTTGTTCAGGTGGTCCCCCATCCCGTGGACAAAGTCGCGGACAGATCCACCTGAAAAATCGTAGAGATCCTTTTCAACACGCAGTTTATCAAGCGGTATTCCCACTTCCCGCATCAGGATCATACAGGTGTGTAATGCCCGGTTGGCAGGGCTTGAAAATACAGCGTCCACGTCCTGAAGGTGGGGTGCAACATTTTTTGCGACTCTATTAGCATCGCGGATGCCCCGCAGTTTCAGCGGGCGGTCTGCATCCCGCACATCGTAATCCCAGGAAGATTTACCATGTCTTACAAGGATCAGTTTTTTCATCGTTGGATAATTGGTTTAAGGGTTGTTCATAGGTTGTAACTCATAGTCCTCAGGGTGCCAGGCGTTCCAACTTCCAGTTCCAATCTTCCTGAAGCGTATACCGAAGCCGGTCATGCAGGCGGTTTGGGCGTCCCTGCCAGAACTCGATAGCGTGCGGGCGTACCAGGAACCCGCCCCAAAAGGCCGGTCTCGGGATTTCCTTCCCCTCGAATTTTCGTTCGAGAGCCTTCAGTTCCCCTTCCAGGTACTCCCGGGAAGGGATCACTTCACTCTGAGGGGAAACAATCGCCCCGAGCTTACTTCCATCAGGCCTGGATTCAAAATACCCGTCGGAAAGATTTTCAGGCAGTTTCTCCGCCGTTCCCTTGATGATCACCTGCCGTTCGAGATAAGCCCAATAAAAAGAAAGGCAAACCCTGGGGTCGGCAGCTATGGCCTTTCCTTTTTCGCTTTCGTAATTCGTAAAGAACACGAAGCCTTCTGCCGTGAAGCGTTTGAGGAGCACCATGCGGTTCTTGGGAAAACCGTCCAGCCCATTGGTAGCCACATTCATGGCATTCGGCTCGTCCGTGCTGCCACTGGACTCGATCTCATAGAACCAGTGCTGGAAAAGCTCCATGGGATTTTCCGTCACTTCAGATTCCAGAAGTTGTTCCTTCTGGTAGGTTTTGCGATAATTTCCGAGATCTTCGTGCATGATTCTATACGTGACAAGATAATGACAAAATTGCCAAAAAGAGAAGGAACGGCCAAGTCCTTAACGGTCCCTTCCGGGAAACGAAGCTACCATTCGAAACTTTTGCCATCCTCCGCGAGTTCCACGGATGGAAAAATAGCAGCTGCTTCCTCCCGGAAGCGCTCCAGGTTTTTATAACGGGTGGAATAATGCCCGAGGATCAGGCGGCCTACCTTCCCTTTCAGGGCGATCCGGGCTGCCTGTGCCGCCGTGGAATGTTTCGTCTTTGCAGCCAGGTCAGATTCACTTTCCAGGAAAGTAGATTCGTGGTAAAGGGTGTCTACCCCTTCAATATAGGGAAGCAGTTCCGGAGAATAGGCCGTGTCGCTGCAATAAGCATAGCGCTTCGGTTTAGGGGGCGGCTCTGTAAGCAAATCATTGGGAATACGGTTTCCTTCCTTGTCCGTGGCATCGGCACCCTGCTTGATCTTCTGGTAATACACCTTTTCGATTCCGTATTTCTGAACTTCGGCTATCCGTAGCTTTCGATCCCCGGAAGAAAGCTCGAAAAGGAACCCATTGGTATAGATGCGGTGGTCCAATGGCAACGTTTTCACCATAAGATCCCCGTCGTCAAATATGACTTCCGGCTCAGTAGCCGTCAGTTCATGAAAATGCAGGGGGTAATTGGTCCAGGAATCCCCAAGCTTTAAAAAAAGGGTGATAGCTTCCTTAAGTCCTTTAGGCCCGTAGAGGTGCAGGGGTTTCTCCCTTCCCAGCAACCGAAAAGTGGAAATGAGCCCGGGTAGCCCAAAGATATGATCGCCGTGCAGGTGGGAGATGAAGATGTGTTCGATGCGGCTGAAGCGGACTCTGAACCGGCGCAGTTGCATCTGGGTGCCCTCTCCGCAATCGATCAGCACCATGTGCCTTCCTGCCTGAAGGACCTGGGCACTGGGCTGGGTGACAAAGCGGGGGGTGGCTGCATAGCACCCCATGATCTGCAATTTCATTATTCGGCTCCCTCCCATGTCTACAGGTCGAGATCCCTTTCGATTTCCTCCATCTCAATGATGTCACCGGCCTCCTGCAGGGAGGGAGCCAGACTCAGCTCATCCGGGACCTGGTCATAGGAAATCTTATCACTCACCAGCACAAAGGATTTGCCGCGGCTCCGGTGCTCGTCGGATAGCTTCAGGAACCCCAGCAGGTCCGATGTGGTAAGCGCCCCAAAAGAAAACAGGTTGATAATCAAGTGGTCGTTTTTAAGGCGGGGATAGGCACTCGTGAGATTGCTCAGGAACTTGGGGAGGGAAATAGATTCCTGAAAGACGATGGTGGTATTCCCTTCTTTATCAAAAATCATGCAGGTCTTATTTTATCTTGGAAGCGAGCAGGTAGATCACTGCCATTCGGATGGCCACCCCATTTTCCACCTGATTGAGGATAATGGACTGCCCGGAATCGGCAACATCACTGGTAATCTCGACACCGCGGTTGATAGGCCCGGGGTGCATGATCACAATTTCTTTGTCGAGGCTGTCCAGCAGGGCCTTGTCAATCCCGAACTGACGCGTATATTCCCGGGTGGTGGGAAAGTAACTCATATCCATCCGCTCGTTCTGGATTCTGAGCATGTTGGCCACATCGCACCATTGCAGCGCTTTTCTCAGATCGTGTTCCACTTCCACCCCGAGCGATTCCACATATTTGGGGATTAGTGTTTTAGGGCCACAGACCCGGACTTCGGCCCCCTGCATCTGCAGGGCAAAAATATTGGAAAGGGCCACCCTCGAATGCAGGATATCGCCCACAATAACCACTTTTTTCCCACCGACCTCCCCGAGGCGTTCACGAATGGAAAAGGAATCGAGCAGTGCCTGCGAGGGGTGCTCGTGTGCCCCATCCCCGGCATTGACAATGGAAGCCTTCACATGTCTGGAAAGGAAAATGCCCGCTCCCGGGTTCGGATGCCGCATAACCACCATATCCACCTTCATCGAGAGGATGTTGTTGACCGTGTCGATAAGGGTTTCGCCTTTTCTGACAGAAGATTGGGCCGCCGAAAAATTGATTACATCGGCTGAAAGGCGCTTTTCTGCCAACTCAAAGGAAAGACGGGTCCGGGTACTGTTCTCAAAAAAGATGTTTGCGATGGTGATATCCCGCAGGGAAGGCACCTTTTTGATCGCCCGGCTGAGAACTTCCTTGAAATGGTCGGCCGTTTCAAAAATGAGTTCCAAATCGGAGCTCTTCAGGTACTTTATCCCCAGTAAATGTCGTACGCTTAGTTCACTCATGTTTTAATGGCTAACCAGGTATACCCTGTCTTCCCCTTCATTTTCCTTCCAGCAAACCTTCACCCGTTCCTCCATGATGGCATCCACCTGCCGTCCGCGGTAATCCGGCTGTATGGGAAGATGCCGGCTAAACCTCCGGTCGATCAGGGTCAGCAACTCGATCTCCCCGGGCCGGCCAAATGACTGAATAGCCGTAAGGGCCGCCCGGATACTCCGGCCGGTGTACAGGACATCGTCAATGAGTACCACGCGCTTACCCTCCACGAGGAAATCGATTTGGGTGGTACTGGCTTCAAGGGTTTTATCACCCCTGCGAAAATCATCCCGGTAAAAGGTGATGTCCAGCAGGCCAAAGGGAATGTTCTCCACCTTGTACTCTCCCTGAAGCAAATCGCGCAGGCGACGGGCCAGAAATGCGCCCCTGGGCTGGAGGCCTATCAGGACGGAATCCTCAAAATTCAGATGGTTTTCTAACAATTGGCAGGCCAGCCGGTGCAGGATGATGTCGATATCCCTTGAAGAAAGCAGCACTTTTTGACTCATATGAGGCGGCCGAGAAGGTTTCAATAACAAAAATAGGCAATTCTACCAAATACCCGGTCCGGTTTGCCCGCATAATCCGGGGCAGGCGACTGCAAAAACAAAAACCCCGGATGCGGGATCCGGGGTTTTTCATTCTTGAGGAAGCCAGGCTTACTTTTTCTTCTTGCCGCCCGCTTCCATTTTATCCTTAAGGGCCTGCAACTGCTCATTGGCATCCCCCAGCGTGGGTTTGGCCTCTTCTGCCGCAGCCGCTTTCTTACGGGCCGCCCGCACATTCCGCTGCTCTTCTTCTCTGAAGATCGCAGTATGGCTTGCTACCACCCTTTTGAGGTCCTTGTTGAATTCGATGATTTTGAATTCCGCTTCTTCACCCCTTCCGAGTTTTTTCCCGTCTTCCTTCACCATATGGCGCTGAGGGACAAATGCGGTGATATCATCATTGAGTTCAATAATGGAACCCTTATCGACGATTTCCTTGACAGGCACCTTGTGTACGGTCCCTTCACCAAAGTCCTTCTCGTATTTATCCCAGGGGTTTTCGGTGGTCTGTTTGTGACCCAGGCTGAGTTTCCTGCCTTCCACATCCAGTTCCAGTACCTCAACCTCCAGTTCATCGCCTACATTGACGAATTCGGAAGGGTGTTTGATTTTCTTGGTCCAGGAGAGGTCGGAGATATAAATCAACCCATCGATTCCCTCCTCCAGCTCTACGAAGACACCGAAATTGGTGTAGTTCCTGACAATCCCCTTGTGGCGTGACCCCACAGGGTATTTGGAAGTGATATCCGTCCACGGATCCGGCGTGAGTTGTTTCAGTCCAAGGGACATTTTCCGGTCTTCACGGTCCAAAGTCAGTACCACAGCTTCCAGTTCATCGCCTACATTTACGAAGTCCTGAGCTGAACGCAGGTGGGTTGACCAGGACATCTCAGAAACGTGGATCAGTCCTTCCACACCTTCGGCAACTTCCAGGAAGGCACCGTAATCCGCGATTACCACTACCTTTCCTTTTACTTTGTCTCCTACCTTGATCTCATCTCCAAGAGCTTCCCATGGGTGTTTTTCAAGTTGCTTGATACCCAGCTGTATACGAGACTTGTTGTCATCGAAATCCAGGATAACCACATTGAGCTTCTGGTCGAGTTCCACCACCTCGCTCGGGTGGTTGATCCGGCTCCAGGACAGGTCGGTAATGTGGACCAGTCCGTCCACCCCACCGAGATCTATAAAGACGCCGTAAGAAGTGATATTCTTGACCACCCCTTCCAGCACCTGGCCTTTTTCCAGCTGGCTGATGATTTCCTTCTTTTGCTCTTCGATGTCCGCTTCGATCAGCGCTTTGTGGGAAACGACCACGTTCTTGAATTCCTGGTTGATCTTCACCACCTTGAATTCCATGGTCTTCCCTACATACTGATCGTAGTCCCGGATCGGTTTCACGTCGATCTGAGACCCGGGCAGGAACGCCTCAATGCCAAAGACATCGACAATCATACCACCCTTGGTACGGCATTTAATATAGCCTGTAACCACTTGTTCCTTGTCATAGGCCTCATTGACGTTTTCCCATGCCTTGATGGTACGGGCTTTCCGGTGAGATAAAACGAGCTGACCGCTTTTGTCTTCCCGGATGTCGATAAGCACTTCCACCTTGTCCCCTACCTTCAGGTCCGGGTTGTAGCGGAATTCGTTCAGGGAGATAACCCCTTCCGACTTGGCGTTAATATCGATGATCGCCTCTCTTTCGGTAAGGTGGATTACAGTACCTTCCACTACCTCAGAATCGGCGGTATCCACAAAATTCTTTGCTACGAGATCCTCAAATTCCTTGAGCTTGTCGTCTTCGACCCGCTCGATCCCCTCTTCGTACTTTTCCCAGTCGAAATTTTCGAGGAATTCCTGCGGATCCTTTTGTTGAACAGGCTGCTGGGCCTGTGTTTCTGCCGGTGCGGTTTCTTCCACCTCGGCTACTTTGGTTTCTTCAGCCATGTGCTGAGTTTTGTTTGTATCCCAAAGTACTCCAAGAGTTAAACAGCGTCTTTGGAAGCTATTCTACATTTTTAAATTCAATCTCCCTTTTCTCTTGATTCCCTGTTAAAAAGGAGCGCAAAATTACAACAATAATCGCTTTTTTCCAATATTTTTTAACCCGTGGAGACCTCCTTAAAGAAATCTTTGCCTCGTTTACCTTTTTCAGGTGTTAACGACCCGGGTGAAAAGCTTCACCTCAAAGAGCGTAAGGTATCCGTGGACGACCTTCCTTAAAATCAAAGGAACCGTAAAAACCCACTATGCGGAAAACATTCTCCGGGACAAGATCGTGGAAATCAGCGGGCAGAAACCGAGGGTTATTCTCGAAAAGAAACTTACGCAGACCACTGGCAGGCGGTAAAAAGTGGAGAGTCTTACCGCAGAATTGCCAAGTACCACTATGGGACGCCATGAAGTAGCTGAAGATCTTCGAGACCAACGGCTGCTTGCCGGACATCCCAAACCTGTAACCCCTTAGGTGCCGGAAGAACCGGGCACCCGGGTTCGGAGGGCTATTTTTGTTTTTCAATCACCCTTCTGGCAAAGGAGAGCACCCTTTCAAACTGCTCGGAGAGGCCCATGTCACTATTGTCAAAGCGGATGGCGTCCCCGGCCTGTTTCAGGGGGGAAACCTCACGGTGGGAATCCAGGTGGTCCCGGTGACGTACATTCTTTAGAACGTCCTCAAAGGATACCTCCTCTCCCCTTTCCAGCAATTCCTTAGACCGGCGTGCAGCCCTTATTTCAGGGGCCGCGGTCATAAACAATTTGAGTTCGGCATCCGGAAGAACCACGGTTCCGATATCGCGCCCGTCCATGACGACCCCTTTGTCCTTTCCCATGTCGCGCTGCAGCCGCACCAGCTTCTCCCGGACTTCCGGGATTGCCGCCACTTCACTAACATGGCGGGATACCTCGATGGTCCGTATGGCCTTTTCCACGTTTTCCCCGTTGAGCCGGATCTCGGAGCGGCCGTTTTCCTCGTTGAGGCGAAAGCCCAGTTTCAGGTCCGCCAGGTGCCCGATCAGGCCATCCCGGTCGAGGGCGCCGTTCACAAGGCCGTTTCTCAGGGCGTAGAGGGTCACAGCCCGGTACATGGCCCCGGAATCGATATAGACATATCCGAGGGATTTGGCCAGTTGTCGCGCCAGGGTGCTTTTCCCGGTAGAGGAATGGCCGTCGATGGCGATGGAGATTTTCCGCATGCTTAAAAATAATCATTTCGCCCGGGATCCTGCCACAGGCAGCATCCGGGAAAACTGAACCAGGAGATCAGAGCTTCTTTGCGTTTTTCACCTTTCTGGAGGTAATGGCGATATCGACTACTTCCATCATGTCCCTGACATAGTGGAAAGTGAGTCCTTTGAGGTATTCCTGCTTGATTTCAGCTATATCCCTCCGGTTCTCCTCACAGAGGATGATTTCCTTGATACGGGCCCGCTTGGCCGCCAGGATCTTTTCCTTGATGCCGCCCACGGGCAATACCTTCCCCCTCAGGGTGATTTCTCCCGTCATAGCGAGGCTCTTTTTCACCTTCCGCTGGGAGAACAAACTTACCAGGGAGGTGAGCATGGTAATCACTGCACTCGGTCCGTCCTTTGGGGTAGCCCCTTCAGGCACGTGGATGTGCACGTTGTATTTTCCGAAAACAAGGGGGTCAATGCCCAGTTCCTCCGCATGGGATTTGATAAACTCCAGGGCGATGGTAGCGGATTCCTTCATGACCTGCCCAAGGTTACCCGTAATATTCAGGCTCCCCTTGCCACGGGAGAGGGTGGATTCTATAAACAGGATATCACCTCCTACACTGGTCCAGGCCAGGCCGGTGACCACGCCGGCCACCTCATTATTCTCGTATTTGTCCCGCTCCATCCGGGGAGGCCCCAGCACCTTATCTATATCGGCATTGGTCACCTTAACATCGTAGGGCTCCTCCATAGCGATATTCTTGGCGGCATAACGGACCATTTTAGCCAGTTGTTTTTCCAGGCCGCGTACCCCGGATTCCCGGGTGTATCCCTCCACGATCTTCTCCAGCTGCCGCTTTCCGATCCTCAGGTCTTTTTTGGTAAGGCCGTGTTCCTTCAGCTGCTTGGGCAGCAGATGCCGTTTGGCGATTTCGACCTTCTCCTCGATCGTGTAACCGGTGACTTTGATGATTTCCATCCGGTCCCTCAGCGCCGGTTGGATAGGGGCCAGATTGTTTGCCGTGGCGATGAACATTACCTTGGAGAGGTCATACCCCATCTCCAGGAAATTGTCGTGAAACTCCGTATTCTGTTCCGGATCCAGCACCTCCAGCATGGCCGAGGAAGGATCGCCCTGATAGCTGCTGGAGAGTTTGTCGATTTCATCCAAAACGAACACGGGGTTGGAAGTCCCCGCCTTTTTAATGCTTTGAAGAATCCGGCCGGGCATGGCCCCTATATACGTTTTACGGTGCCCGCGAATTTCTGCTTCATCCCGCAGTCCCCCCAGGGACATACGCACATATTCCCGCCCCAGGGCCTCGGCAATCGATTTCCCAAGGGAGGTCTTTCCCACCCCGGGAGGTCCGTACAGGCACAGGATGGGTGATTTCATGTCCTTCCGCAGTTTCAGAACGGCCAGGTATTCGATGATCCGTTCCTTCACATCCTCCAGACCGTAGTGGTCCCTGTCCAGGATACGCTGAGCGCGTTTCAAATCGAATTTGTCTTCCGAATAATGCTCCCAGGGAAGGTCCAGGAAAAGGTCCAGGTAGTTCCGTTGAATGGAGTATTCCGCCACCTGTGGGTTCATCCGTTGCAGTTTGGCCAGCTCCTTTTCAAAGTGTTCAGCCACCTTCTCGCTCCATTGCTTTTCCCTGGCCCGGGCCTCCATCTCCTCGATTTCCTGGTCGTAGGAGATTCCCCCCAGTTCTTCCTGTATGGTCTTCATCTGCTGGTGCAGGAAATACTCCCGCTGCTGCTGGTCCATATCCGAACGGACTTTGGATTGCAGTTCGTTGCGCAATTCCAGTTTCTGTAACTCCGTGTTCAGGTGCTTCAGGGTGGCGAGAGCCCTGTCCTGAAGCCCCGGCATTTCCAAAAGCTCTTGTTTCTCTTCCACCCCGAGGTTCAGGTTGGCTCTTGTTTCTCCTCCACCCCGAGGTTCAGGTTGGAACACACGAAATTGATCAGGAAGGAATTGCTCTGGATGTTGCGAATGGCAAAGGCCGCTTCGCTGGGAATGTTCGGGTTATCCTTGATGATTTTCAGGGCCAGTTCCTTGATGGAGTCGATGATGGTCGTAAATTCCACGCTCGTCTCATCAGGGCGCATTTCCCTGGTCTCCCGAATGGTGGCCGTCAGGTAGGGTTCCTCGGTGAGTACCTCGGCAATTTCAAAGCGCTTTTTCCCCTGGATAATCACGGTGGTATTCCCGTCCGGCATCTGAAGTACCCGCAGGATTCGGGCGACTGTCCCCAGGGTATTGATGTCCTGGATCCCGGGGTTCTCTACGGTTTCGTCCTTTTGGGAGACCACGCCGATGACCTTGGGGCCGTTATGGGCGTCCTTGATCAGGTGGATGGACTTATCCCGCCCGGCAGTGATGGGGATCACCACCCCGGGAAAAAGCACGGTATTTCGCAATGGGAGGATGGGCAGGGTTTCCGGCAGTTCCTCTTTATTCATTTCCTGTTCGTCTTCAGGGGTCAGCAAGGGGATCAGTTCTGAATCCTGGTCCAGTTCCTGAAGCGACAGATTGTCAAATGTTGTGATTTTTGATCTTGCCATAAGCTGTTTTTCGGTCATTCTGTCACCTTTGGACAGAGCTATTCGTTGTAATCCGGGCCCTTCCTGTTTCTTATTTCTTCATTATCAGCGCAAAACAGGTCATAAAACCCCAATTCTTCGCTTCTATGGGGCAATTCTCATGCCAAGGCTGAAAGATTCTCCCATCCAAAGTGTAACAATCCGTAAATTGAATCATCTATAAGACAAACGAACACTTTTTGAGCCGCCTTAAAGAAGATACTGATGTATTGTTGCAGGCCTGTTTAAAAAGCGACAGGCGGGCACAAATGGAGATTTACGACCGGTATTACCACGCCATGTACAACACGGCGCTCCGGATCGTAAAGGACCCTGCGACGGCCGAAGATATCCTGCAGGACTCCTTCCTGAGTGCCTTCACCAAACTGGAAACCTTCAAAGGGGAGGTGACCTTCGGTGCCTGGCTCAAGCGGATTGTGATCAACAACAGTATCTACCACTACCGAAAGCAGCAAAAGCTGCAGGAGGTACCTCTTGAAAGTGTACTGTACAAGGTCGAAGATTACGATGGAGCTGAAGCTGATCAGGGGAGTACAGAACGAATGGCTCAAAAAGTGCTGGAAACCATGAAACAGCTAAAAGAAAGTTACAGAGTGTCTTTGACCTTACACTTGATAGAAGGGTATGATTACGAGGAAATAAGTGAAATAATGAACCTGAGTTACCCTTGAAACCCCGGAGGAATCTTCCGGCAACGGGAAACAGGGATCCTGGTGGCGCCACCTCTCCATTGCGGCAAGCATTGCCCTGCTGCTTTCCGCCTCGGTTTTCCTGTTTCAACGGGAACCGAGCATGGAAACCAGGGTAGCGGAGATATCCCCGGAGGTCTCCCAGACTTCCCGGTATTTTGCCGGCCTGGTGAGCATACAGGTTCAGGAACTCCAGAAGATGGGAAGTCCTGAGACCGAACCGCTGATTGAGGATACGCTCAGACAGCTGGAGCTGCTGGAAGAGGATTATCAAAAACTGGAGGAAGACCTGGTTTCGGGTGGCAACAGCAAATTAATCCTGAGTGCCATGATCCAGAATTTCCAGACCAGGATCGACCTGCTGCAGGACGTAATGGTTCGAATCGAAGAAATCAAACAATTTAAAAATGAAACCCATGAAAACAATACAGTTTAAACAGTTTTTACTTGCCTTTATTTGTATGGGCATCGCCACCGCTGGCTTTGCCAACGATTTCAAAGGCCGGCACACCAAAGAAAAGACCATCCGAAAGGAATTCAACGTGAATGCGGATGCCCTGCTTAAGATCGACAACAGCTTTGGCAACCTCGTGTTGAGTTCCTGGAATGAAAACCGGGTAGTCATCGAGGTGCACATTACCGTAAACGGCAACAACGAAAGCCGGGTGGAACGAAAACTGGAAGAGATTACGGTGGATTTTGACGCTTCCTCCTCCATGGTTTCCGCCAGAACCATTTTCAACAAGGGCAACGGTTGGAACTGGGGGAAAAACAACGTCAACATGCAGATCAACTACAACGTCAAAATGCCCGTAAAGAACAGTGTGAACCTCAGCAATGATTATGGGAACATCACACTTGACCGGGTTGACGGACATGCCAAAATCAGCTGTGACTACGGCCGTCTGGACCTTGGAGAACTCCGGGGCAGGAACAACGAGCTGAGTTTTGACTATACCTCCAATTCCCAGATCGGTTTTATGAACAGCGGGGAAATCCGGGCGGACTATTCAAAATTCACCCTGGATAAAACCGGGAACCTCCACCTGCGTGCCGATTATACAGACGCGGTGGTCGGTAAAATGGAAAACCTGGATTACGCCTGTGATTACGGCAGCCTTGAGGTAGGCGAGGCCGGGGATATCCTCGGGCGGGGTGATTACATCAACGTAGACCTGGGCACCCTGCACGGCAACGTGGATATCAGCGCGGATTATGGGAAAATCCATATCGGAAATATGGCCGCCGACGGGGGAAATGTCTCCATAACCACGGATTACACCGGTATCAAGTTTGGCTACGACGCCGGGTACCATTTCGACTTTGAGATCAATACGGAGTATGCCGACGTCAAGGGGAGAGCGGATCTGGAGATCAATGTGAGCCGGGAAAAGTCCAGCGAGCGCTTCTATTCCGGCTACCACGGCAGCCCTGACAGCGGGCGGAAAGTACGCATCAACAGCGAGTACGGGAACATCACCCTGAACAAAAATTAACCATCGACCTAAATAAGAAACACATGAAAAAAGCACTAATCTTCAGCGTAAGCCTTTTAATCGCCTTCTCCGCATCCGCCCAGTGGGGCAAAAAAATCCGGGGAAACGGGAATATGGTGACCGAAGAACGGAATGTCGGTTCCTATGATGAGGTATCCGTCTCCGGCTGGTTCGACGTGGAACTCACCAGCGGAGAGGAAGGGCGCCTCACCCTGTACGGGGAGGAGAACCTGTTGGAATACCTCGAAACCGAGGTGAAAAACGGAAGACTTCAGATCAAAACGCGCCCGGGGTACAACCTGCAATCCTCTAGCTGGAAATCCGGGGGTATTCGCATCACGGTGCCGGTGGAGGACCTGAGGGCCGTAACCATGTCCGGTTCCGGGGATATTAAGGGAAAGACAAAGCTGGTATCGGATTACTTCGAGGTGACGATGTCCGGCTCCGGGGATATGGCCCTGGAAATCGAGGCTGATCAGACGGAGGTTACCCTTTCCGGCTCCGGGGATATAGACCTGGAAGGCAGCAGCGTGAAATTAGAGGTGAGGGTGTCCGGATCGGGTGACGTGAATGCTTACGGACTTTCGGCCCGGGAAGTGGATGCCGTGGTCTCAGGTTCTGCGGACATCAAAGTAACGGCTACCGAATATATCAAGGCCAGGGTTTCAGGCTCCGGAGATATTTATTACCGGGGGAACCCCGAAAAAATCGACACCAGGGCTTCTGGCTCCGGAGACGTCCATAAAGGATCATAAATCTAACAGACGAATCAGTCCCCCGAAGTATGCGTTGCGCTGCTTCGGGGTTTTTTTATGCATTGCGGGGTACCCGCAGCAACAGAATCATGCCCCCAATGAAGAACAGGCCCAGAAAGATGGTCGCATTTCGCATGCTGCCGGTGAACTGGGCCACGAACCCGTAAAGGAAGGTCCCGATCACAATTCCGATCTTTTCTGCCACGTCGTAAAAGCTGAAGAAGGAAGTAGTATCCCGGGTCTCCGGGATAAATTTTGAATAAGTTGACCGGGAAAGGGCCTGGATCCCACCCATCACCAGGCCGACGATCCCGGCGGCAATATAAAAATCCATCGGGGTTATAAGGAAATAGGCATAGATACAAATGCCCACCCAGAGCAGGTTGATGCCGACAAGGGTCGGGATGTTTCCAAAGATACGGGAGGCTTTTGCCGTCAGGGTAGCCCCGGCAATAGCTACCAGCTGAATGAGTAGAATACTTACAATCAGGCCTGTGGTACGTTCCGAATCAGATCCCCAGGCGATCTCTTCCTCCCCGAAATAGGTGGCGATGAGCATCACGGTCTGCACCGCCATGCTGTATACGAAAAAGGCCGCGAGGTATCCTTTCAGGAGCGGGTTGCGCCCCAGCTGACCCCATACAGACTTCAATTCACGGAAGCCGTTGAAGACGATATTCCTGCGCGGGCCTTCCCGCTTGTTTCCCCTGGGGAGGTGGTAGAAGGTATACTGGCTGAACAGGATCCACCAGATCCCCACAGAGACGAAGGAATAGCGCATGGCCAGCATTTCGGAAGGCATGTCAGGACGGTCCTGGATCCCAAAGGCGCTTGGATTCATCACCATTGCCAGGTTCAGCAACAGCAGGAGGACGCTCCCGATATAGCCCATGGAAAAGCCCCGGGCACTGATCCGGTCCTGTTGTTCCGCAAAGGCGATGTCCGGCAGGTAGGAGTTGTTGATGGCAAAACTCACCCAGAAGCCCACCAGTCCCAAAAAATAAAAGAGGAGTCCCAGGTAAATAAACTCCAGGGAAAACCAGTAGAGTCCGATGCAGGAGAGCCC
>JARRQA010000061.1:0-9092 GCA_037382325.1 Robiginitalea sp. | reverse complement strand
TCCACAGGGCATAGAACAAATAACTGGCTAAAAGCAGGATCCTTTTTTTGTTGGTCCATGAAACGGGACTGTAGTAAAGCCCCAGGACAACCATCAGGAAAACTATAAATCCGAAGGACTTAAATAACATGTTGTAGGGATTAGGTTGGTTGAATCAGAGTGCTCCGTCCTCCAGCATTTGATGGGCCAGGTCAAGAGTAAATTGCTCCGCGTCTTCGGTTTTGAGGTGAGACCACTCCGGGGGTGTATAGCGATTCATAAAAGGATAATCCTGGAAATGATAGCTTTGACACCCTGTTTTGGATACGAGCGGATCCCAGTACCTGTCCCTGGGAAACGCCCCATTCTCGACTTCGAGGAATAATCCGGAGGAGGGGCACCTTACCAAAATGACCTTACCTCCCCGGCTCTCAAAGGTGCTAATAAGGTCTGCTACCAACTGGATGGTTGCTTTCCTTCCTTCTTCCATTACTTCGGGTGGTGGTAAGGTCTCAGGGGGTGGCTGGATAAAATAGCTCCAGGTGTCCGTTACCATGCGTGCATAGGCCGTATCCCTGTCTGCCCGCCACATGGTGATATTTCGATCCCAGTCCAGATACTGAAACATGGGAAAAGGGGGTTCACGCGGAATGCGTTCCGGGACCGTGATATATTGTCCCAAAAGAGAACGCGGGTCCAGTTCATTATAAAAGGTTTCATCCGAGGCGCACAGAAAGGCAAATGAATTCTGAAGTGGTTTTTTGACCAAATGGGTCCATTGGTCTGCCAGGGTCCTGTCGTGATAATGGTCGAGCCAGACCTGGGCCCTGTTGAAGGAGGGATCATCCCTGGTCGGAGGACTGAAAAATAAAGGCGGGGTAACCCCCAGTATGATAGTACCCGAGTAGTTGCTTTTTTCAACGATATCCATAAAGGCAGCTAGAGGGTTTGTTCCCGCAGCGGCCAGCATAACAGGCCGCCTCCCTGTGACGGCCTCAAATTCGTCCAGCTGCATGTCAAAAAGGACCCGGGAAGACCCCAGGAGCACTATATCTTCGGAGCCCATATTTTCAATACGGGCCCGATGTTCAGCATACAAGTGTTTGTCATCTTCCGGAGCAATCGGATAGCCTTCGGCCCGCCAATGGAGCTCCCAAAAAAGAAGGGCCACAAGTGTGATCCCCAATGTCAGAAAAAGAGTCGATTGTTTAATGCCCATAATTACTCAGGTTAGAAAGGAAATAAAGTTAAAATTCAAAGGGCTAGGTCACCCTGATTCAATGGTGAAAAAGCACTGCCCGTGCAATCTTATTTCTTACTGAAAGAAGATGCCTTTCTGTGCCATGAGTATGTGCAAGAAAACGTTAGGTTACTTTGGGGTCAGATTTAAAAGTAGTGTTAATTTTGATTCAGGATTCTTTTTTCTTGGGATTTTTACCGCAACACGGCGAACTTCCGATACCGGAAAGGTGTTATAAAGAGTTAATATGGCCCTGCTTTGGGCAAGATGCGGGAGGGTTTGAGCTAATGGCAGAAAGGGTGCCTGAGGCCCTTCAATTAGTCCCACCTTCCCGGTTTGCCTGGCGGGGTTCGGGCCATTCACGTGGTTCCCCGGTTTCGGGATTGATCGATAAAATAGCTTTCTCCCGGGAAGTGCGTTCCGGATCCTCACTGGCCATATAAGCCAGCACAGCGGTCAGTATGGCATTGCTGCGGACATCGTCAAACACAATCTTGTCATAGGTGTCCAAATTGGTGTGCCATGTATAATTCCAGTAGCTCCAGCTCAGCGAGAAGAGCGAAAAGGCCGGCGCCCCTTTTGCGACGAAAGAAGCATAATCTGAGCCACCCCTCCCCGGGGACCCGGGAAAAGTCGTTTCTATATGTTCCGTAATGGCGTCCGGGACTGCCTCCAGCCAGCGTCCGAGATAGGCATAGGAATGCAGGAATCCCTGCCCGCTAATCCGGACCACCCGTCCGGTGCCGTTGTCCTGGTTGAACAACGCCTGCAGTCCTTCCACCACTTCGGGATGGTCTTCCACATAGGCTCTTGACCCATTCAAGCCCTGCTCTTCACTGCCCCAGAGGCCTACGATGATTGTGCGGCGCGGATTTGGATATACCTTCTTCAGGATCCGGGCAGCCTCCATCATGGTAAGGGTTCCCGTACCGTTATCTGTGGCCCCTGTACCCCCGTCCCAGGAGTCGAAATGCGCAGACAATACGACATATTCGTCCGGGAGTTCAGTACCCGGGATCGTTGCGATCGTATTGAATGTCGGGACCCTGCCCAGTTCCCTGGATTTGGCGACTACCCTGAGTTTTGGCTGATCCCCGTTTTCGATCATGCGGTAGAGCATCCCGTAATCTTCAAGGGAAAGGTCGATTACGGGTATTTCGCTCGTATTGGCACTGAAAATTTTGTTTGCCCCAAAGCCATTGGACCACCGGGACTGGATAATTCCCGCCGCCCCTGCGGCTTCCAGTGCCTGATTTAGAGACCTGGAATCATATCCCGTATTGCGTAAATTTTCGCTCCAGGCCTCTGTGAGCTCCTCCCGTGTATTCTTCAGTTTCTCAAAGGAAGCTTCCGTGGCGAATTCCTCCCAGTTGTAGTCGGGCCGCCCGGTGAGCTGAGGCATGGAGACACATACCCATTTCCCTTTGACCTGGGGCAGCCACCTGTCAAAAGCCAGGGAATCCGCCACCTGGGGTAAAATGACCATTTCTGCCGTGATACCTTCCTCAGGGGTCGAGGGACTCCAGGCGAGCTGCCTGCCGTGGAGAGAGACAACCCTGGGCGCCAATAAATCGATATGGCATATTCCGCGTTCCCACCCCCGCCAGGTACCCCATTGTTCGTTGGAGGCTTCAATGCCCCATTCCTCAAAGGTGTTGACAGCCCAGTCATGGGCTTTCTTCATTTGGGGCGTCCCTACCAGTCTGGGACCGATAACATCCATCAATTCGTGGGCCATTTCTCTGAGATGGGAGTTTTCGGTGGCTTCCTTTTCAATTTCCTGTACAATGGCTTCCACATTCTGGGCCAGCATGGCAGGCAGGGAGAAAAAGAGGATGACGAAAAGAATCAGGGAGGGTGTTTTAAGGTTTCTCATAGAGGTTGGTTTATCTTTCTAAAGATACATAATCGTCCGAGACTGCGGAATTCTTGGTATTTGATTCCCCTCCTGTGGGATCTTCCCGCCGAAACTGCTATGCTTTGGCAGCGGCAGAAGGGAATTTTGCCGGGAACTTTAAAGAAAACAGTTATGAATGCACTCAGAAACAAAGTCCTGCTGATTGGAAACCTGGGACAGGATCCCGATGTCCTGGTGATGGAAAGCGGAAACAAAATGGCCCGGTTTTCCATCGCTACAAATGAAACCTATCGAAATGGAAAAGGGGAAAAGGTTACGGACACCCAGTGGCATCAGGTAGTTGCCTGGGGTAAGACGGCAGAAATCGTGGAGAGTTATCTGTCAAAGGGTAAGGAAGTTGCCGTGGAAGGCAAGCTGGTTCACCGCAGTTATGACGCCAATGACGGCCAGCGCAAGTACGTCACTGAGGTACGCTGCACCGAACTGCTCATGCTGGGGAAATAAATATCCTGCAAGGTATTGATCGATGAAAAGGGCTTTTGGGCCCTTTTTTTATGAATTCCGCCCCGGGATTTTGTAACTTAAAGAGATGCGTATCGTCTGATTATTAAACCCCGGCTCTTGAAAAATGTCGCTTTCATATGGTTCCTGTTCCTCTCGGGAGTATCCCATGCCCCGCTTTTTGCACAGGCACCTTCGGGAAGTACTGCCTCAATAGAAGCCTATGCAGCCCTTGCCAGCCGGGATGCAGAATATGAGCACGGAATCGTGTTTTCGAAGTCGGGGGATGAAGCCGATTACTGGAATGACCAGCGGGTTTTTGAACAGAAATTGCTGGAGCGGAACCCTCTGAGTTACCGAAGTTATCTGCAAGGCAAAAAGATGGCCTATCTAAAGCACGGAGAAATCTGCGATACCCGTTGTGGCCATGGAGACTACTACTACCGCCAGGCTTCCTTTTACCTGCAATACAATACCGGGGATGACGGGGTATTCCTTACCCTGATACAATCCGAAAATGCCGGAGGCTGGGAAGTGACCTATGCAGGTGTAAAACATTAAGCGACCCTGGAAAGCGGACCTTCTTTTTGAAGTTCCTTCAGAAGGTCAAAGCAGGGACACTTTTTACATCGCTTGCTCTCACGTTCCTTATACTTTTTACAGCACTTGGTCTTGCTCCCTTCTGGAGGTGACAGCGTCTTGGCGAGTTTGCGAAGTCTTTTCTCGCGCTTTTTGAGTTGTTTGTCCTTCTTTTTTCCCATCGGAGCACCTCTGCTCCAACAAATCTAATAATTTAAAATCAATCTAAATAAAATTTTAACACCCTAGGCGCCGGGCTCTCCCGCAGCACTTTCGACAGTGATTTGCTGTACATCCCGGTCAAAGAGGTAGAGTCCCCCTTTGTCATTTCCAATCAGATTGATTTTATCCAGAATGGTTCTGGCCAGGGCCTCCTCCTCGATCTGTTCGGCCACGTACCATTGCAGGAAGTTGTGGGTGGCATAATCCTTTTCCTCCAGGGTGATGTGCACCAGGTCATTGATGCTTTGGGATACGAAAATCTCGTGTTCCAGAAGCTCTTTGAACATCTGCTGGAAGCTGCCAAAATCCGTCTTGGGGGCATCCAGTTGCGTCACAATCGCATGTCCTCCCCGTTCATTGACGTATTTGACGAGCTTTAACATATGCACTCGTTCTTCATCCGAATGTTTATACATAAACTGGGCGATCCCTTCAAGACCCTTTAGTTCTGCCCATGAAGCCATGGATAGATATACCTGTGAGGACTCTGCCTCCACCCGGATCTGCTTGTTCAGGGCTTTTTCAACTTTTTTCGTAAGCATGTTTCTAAATTTTGATTAAAAGTACAAAAAGACGGGAATCTCTATGGGCTCCACAGGCCAAAAACTAGAATTCGATAAGTACCCCCAGGGTGCCCGGGCCGAACTGGAGGTTCCAGCTGACATTTTTTTCTTTCGTATTGTATTTTTCGCGATACCGGGAGTCTAAATACAGGTCGATAGCTTCCACCGTGAAGATGCTCAGCCCCACGCTGAAAACCACATCGGAAAGCCAGTGTTTACCCTCCCAGAGCCTTGAGACACCCGGTACAATTCCAATAGTATAAATTCCCGCCTTTACCCAGGGACTCCTGAACTGTTTTGCGATGGCATAGGCCGTTGTAAAGGCCATTACGGTATGGCCGGAAGGAAAGGAATGGTATTCGCCGGACCCCTGCCATAAAGGCTTAAACGTATCTTTGCTCTGTCCGCTCAGAGGCCTTGCCCGTCCCACAAAACCCTTGAGGAATTGCTGTAACAGTCCGGCAGAGGCGGCTGAGGACATCAGCAGCACTCCGGTCCGCCTCAGCTTTTGATTCTTTGTAAAAAGGCCCGTGAAGTAGACCGCCCCGGTAAGGACTCCATTGGTAACGGGCCCTGCGTAAACACGGCCATAGTCCTGGAGCCATTGGGGCACCTCCTCTTTTCTGCCCCTGAAATAGTCAGAAGTCTGGGTGTCGAAGAGATAGACCGTGCCTGTTGCGGCCACCATACCGCCAAAAGTCGCCCACTGGGATTTTCCCCAGTGAAGGGGTCGGGAATAGGAGTATCCAATCCCCTTAAAGAGGTTTCCCATGTCATAGGTGAATAACCTCCAGGTGGCGGCATCGTCCGCAGGCATCTGTATGGTTTGGCTGCAGAGGCTGCCTGAACAAAGAAACACTATGATTAAAAGCTTCCTCACGGATCAGAAAAAAACAAATTGCGCCAGACGGAATGTGTTTGCATGTGCCTCCACGATCGTCCGCAACTGGGGCGAATACCCGCCGCCCATGCTGCATTGCACAGGCAGGTTGTGTTTGCGGCACCAATGGAATACCATCTCATCCCTCAACCGGCATCCTTCCAGGGATACCGACAGGGTGCCGAGCTTATCGGAGGCAAGAATGTCCACTCCACTAAGATAAAAGACAAAATCCGGATTCACCTCCTTTTTTAGTCTGGAGAGATGTTTTTCAAGGATTTTCAGGTACTCCTGGTCCGAAGTCCCCGGTTCCAGGGGGACATCCAGGTCGGAACGTTCCTTTCGGAAAGGGTAGTTGGCCTTTCCGTGCATTGAAAAGGTGAAGACCTCGGGAACCTCCGTGAAGATTTCTGCGGTACCGTTTCCCTGGTGTACATCCAGATCGAGGATAAGGATGCGTTTGGCCAGGTTTTGATGGAGGAGGTAATGGGCCCCAATGGCCTGATCGTTCAGCATGCAGAAGGCCTCTCCCCGGTCAGAATAGGCGTGGTGTGTACCCCCGGCGATATTCATGGATATGCCGAACTCCAGAGCAAAATGGCACCCCTCTATGGTCCCCTGGGCAATACGCCGTTCCCGGAGCACCAGTTCCGTGCTCCAGGGGAAGCCCACTTTGCGCATCTCCCTCCGGGTTAGTCGCCCCTGGCACAAAGCATCGTAATAGCTCTTATCATGTGCGCGGAGGATATCCGTGTCCTGGGGTAAACCAGGGGTAAAAAAGTTTTCAGGCCCGCAGGTGCCCTCATGCAGGAGCTGCTGTGGCAGCAATTCGTATTTATGCATGGGGAACCGGTGTCCCTCTGGCAAGGAGTGTTGGTAGATGGGGTCGTAGGCTATTTTCAGCATGCGTTCCGGGGTGGAATTACTCTGTATCCGTTGCTATCAGAAGGCGGCAGGAGACAAATTCATCGCTGTTCACAATGCCCTCCACATGAAGCTCAAGTTCCGCCAGATTCTGGGGGTGGACCTTAAAGGAAAGCGATCCTGAAGTATCCGTTCGAAGGTCCGGAAACCACCCAAGGGTACCAAAGGCCCTGAAAAATTCACTGTCATAGGAGGAATAGACTGGGGTGTAAAATTTCTTTTTTGCTTCAAAAGCCAGCGGTATGTCGTAGGAAATGTGGGTGCGCTCCCCCAGTCTTTCCCTGCGTAAATTCGGGTTGGTGGCGATCCGAATCACGCCTCCTCCCCCCATGATTCCGGAACCAATTCCTGTCTGATTCACCTCGATATAATCCACGATATCCAGACGGAATCGCCACAGGATGTCAAAATTAGTGAGCATTACGCCATCCAGATAGATTACAGGCTTGTCGTTATTTGGGGAGTTGGGATTGCGAGCCCGAATTTCCATGGAACCGAGTCCCTCGTTGACGATGTAACCCCGGTTGCTCAGATAGGTGCTCAGCCACATGTCCCGCCTCGGATCATCGCTTGCGAAAACATCGATGCGGCCTGAAGAACGATTCTGCAATCGCTGCAACCGGTTGCCCCTCCTTTTTTCGGTTACCACAACCTCGTCCAGCAATTGAAGTTTTTTAAGGTTTTCGAAAGAAATAGGGGGAGCTTCGACTTCCCTGAAGAGGTTTCCCAATCGACCGGGAAGGATATGCGCCCTCTCCGACTTCAGGGGAGGTACCGCTGAGGGCTTAAACCGCACGAATGCTCCCGATGGCCTGGACCTGCCATCTGCAGTAATTTCAGCCATGGATAGTTTTTCCCCTGTCAGCGGGTAGAAATTTTCCACCGTAAACTTCTTCTGGCCCGGATTGAGTTCCAGAAGCTGGGAGGGCGTGTGAACCGTGGGGAAAATGTAAAAGGCATCGCTTCTTCTCGAATTAAACTCCACAGTATAGGCGATTCCCTTTTCGAAATCGAACCGGTATTCAGGAGGATGATTGAATACTGTATTCCAGTCGTAACTGCTCCAGCCCTGGGTAAGCAAGAGGTTGTCCAGCTCATAGCGCTTTCTGGGATTGATTCCCTGCAAATAATAACCGGCATCCTGTATATATCCACGGACATACGGCTGAAGCAGGGCATAGGAGGGCAGGTTGTGATGCGCCGGATTCGCCTGGCTTCCTTCGGGAAGCACAGAAACGCTGAGGGTATTGAATTTACCAGGTTTTAGTCCTCCAATTTCGAGGCGGACGGTTAAGGAATCCTGATCTCTGCTGACATCGCTTTTGAAGTTCTGATGAAAGACAAGCCCTTGTTCGTTGAAACAGAGGCGTTCCAACAGCGGTTTGCCGCTGGGGGCAAAAAGGGTGAATACATTGATGCCCTTGTAGAGGTCTTCCTTCGGAAAAACCTTTACTTGTTCCGGGGCCTCGCCAAAGAATACGGGGATCCCCTTCAGGCTATCCCCGTTGTGAACCGTTAAGAAGAAAGGGGCACTGGCCCTCGAGGGGTCTTTGAAACGCGCATTAAGCGCGATGCCTATCTGGTCTCTCAGGTCGGTAAGCCGGAGGCTAACTCCTAGCGGCTCTGCCGGGGGCAGGAGGATTTCGTGCTCTTTGTTGAAAGAGTTGAACCGGGCATAATAGGTCATTCCTTCGAGGGGCGTAAGTTCGAATCGTCCAATCCCGAATCGATTTACCTGGAAGCGGGTTATCTCCTTCCCGGAAGCGTCCGTGATCCGGCCTTCAAGACCGGGCACTCCATAACCTCCTGCATCTTTGATGATAATCCCAAAAACAGTTGGGATTCCGGCAACCGCATGTCCTCCTTCCGGAAGGATTTGAACATCCGGTCCGGAAGGCAATGACTTAACGGGCAATGTCGAATGGGTCTCCGGGTCCAGAACCTCAATGGACTGCTGGAAGTAGTTCGCTTCCGAAAAATTTCGCATCCAGTTTGTATACCCTTTGAAGGTGTAGCTTCCCGTATGAAAAAGGCTGTCCAACTCAAACACACCCTGCCCAACCCCGTTCCGGATACGGATCATTTGGGTTTTGACAATCCGATTGGCGGAGTCCGCCAAAACGCAATAGAGGTTTTGGGTTTCCCGGGAGGGGCGTTTGTGATCCTTGTCGAGTATATAGGCTTTGAAGCCGAGATCCTCTCCTTTGATAAAGACAGATTTGTTCAGGTGCACATAGGCAACTTCCCGGGGATGTTCACTATACCTGGCAAAATCGCTGAGAATTCGGTCCTGTACCAGTTCTTCCTGGGCACAGAGTATCTGTAGTCCTATAAAGAGGAACAGGC
>JARRQA010000060.1:0-16506 GCA_037382325.1 Robiginitalea sp. | reverse complement strand
CTGGGTGAACGCCAGTGCGAACTCGAGGTGGAGGTAACGGACAACGTCGGGAATACCACGACTTATAAAACCCAGTTTTTCAGGAGGTGACCTTTAAAAAGAACCTGAGAATTGGGAACTTTTTAGTACTTCGTCCCTGTGTTTTTTCCTATTTTTGCAGCCGCCCGGAAACATCAAATCCCTTCGGTATTGTGAGGCCATCCACGCTAAAATATTGGTTCCTGATCATTCTTCTGATGTCCCTCGGGACCGTCTCAGGGCAAAAGAATATTTATCAAAGCAGCCATTTTGAGGAACTGAGCAAAGACCACAATGTACTTGCCATTTTGCCTTTCTTTACCCACCTGGACCTTGGTGAAAAACTACCGCGAAGGGAACTCAGACGCCTCGAACAAAAGGAAGGTTACGCCGTACAGGATGCGCTGGAGACCTATTTCGGGAGGGGTAAAAAGAAGAAAAAATTCACTGTCTCCTTTCAGAACAGCGAGGATACCAATGCCCTGCTTACCCGCAACGATATTTCATTCGAGAACATAGACCGCTACACCATCAAGGAACTTGCAGATATCCTTAAGGTAGACGGTATCGTGAGTGGGAACCTGGATGTTAACGTCTTACTTTCCGACGGGCTTCCGGAGGATTTCAGTTTTCTGGACTACATCCTGGGCGATGCAGATTACGGACGGATCGGTATCAAAATAAGTGACGGCCGGACCGGAAAACTCCTTTGGAAATACGAACAGGAAATCACCCGGAAGAGCGGAAAGAACACCGATGACCTAATCGACAAAATGATGATTAAGGCCGCCCGTAAATTCCCCTACGACAAAGAGAGCCGCCGAAGGGGTTAAGATCGTGTCTTCTCAGGAATTCGCAAAGGCTTCCAGGACTTCTATTACATAATCGATTTCTTCCCGGGTGTTGTAACGGGAGAAGGAAAACCTGAGAGCGGGTTTGGCAAGGGCTTCTTCGTCCAGGATTTCAGAAAGGACATGTGAGCCTCCTGTGCTCCCTGACTGACAGGCACTTCCCCTGGAACAGGCGATTCCCTTGAGGTCCAGATGGAATTCAAGCATTTGCCCTTTTGACGCATCAAACGGAAGCCGCACATTTACAAGCGTATAAGTGCTTTTGCCCAGATCCCCGGAAAGTCCGTTAAAGGCAACCCCAGGAACTGCCTTTTTGAGCTCCCCGATAAAATAGGCCTTCAAATCCGTTATATATTTCTGTTCTTCCTCCAGGTGTTGGTATGCCTCCTCAAATGCGGTTTCCATCCCCACGATGTTGTGATAGGATTCCGTACCCGCTCTGACACCCCGTTCCTGAGAACCCCCGAGAATTAAAGGTTTCAATCCCGAATCTTTTCGGATATAGGCAAAACCGACCCCCTTGGGTCCATGGAATTTATGGGCTGCCGCCGTCAGGAAATCCACCGGGGTTTTCTGCAGGTCCCATTCAAAATGCCCGATGGATTGCACCGTATCGGAGTGGAAGAGTGCCCCGTACTTTCTGCAAAGGGCGCCCACCGCTTCCATGTCGAGCAGGTTGCCGATTTCATTGTTGACGTGCATCAGGCTTACCAGTTTTTTACGGGTATCCAGGGCCAGGAGGCCTTCCAGGGCATTCAGGTCAGGGTTTCCCTCTTTATCAAGGGGCGTATATTCCACACGGATACCGTATTCTGCCTCGAGGGCCTCTGCCGTATGCAGGACCGCGTGGTGCTCGATGCGCGAGGTTATGAGGGTCTTTACCCCCAGGTCCCGTACAGCACTTCGGAGCAGCATATTATCTGCCTCCGTGCCCCCGGAGGTGAAGATGATTTCCCCTGCCTGCGCATTCAGTCGCCGGGCAATGGTTTTACGGGCTTTTTCAATCCCTGTTTTGGCGGTTCTGCCATAGGCATGTGTAGAGGAGGGATTTCCAAAACACTCTCGCAGGGCATTGTGCATACGTTCGATAACTTCCTCCCTGAGGGGTGTGGTTGCCGCATTGTCCAAATACACTTGTTTCATAATCCTGTTAAGATAGAGATCAAAAATAACCCTTTCGCCCCATAGCGCCCAAAATTGGTACAACCTTTGGGACTATTCCACCGCTTTCCCGTACCTTTGGCCCTGTGAAAAAAGTATTGCTTTTTCTGATTTTTATCTCGGTAACAGCCTGCTCTGATGGGGAGCTGCAGATAGAATCCATCGATTTCGATGACGTGGCTTTGGATTTCTGCGGAACGCCCACCACAGATACCGAATTACTCTTTAAACGCAAAGACGCTGAGGCACTGGTCCTGGACCTTCAGCCGGGCCTTTTGCGAAATGAAGTTTCCGGAGACACTCTGGAGAGTTCGTTACCCGGCCAATCCCAGCTGATCTACCGTATATTTTCAGAGGATGTTACAGAGGCCTATTTTTGTGATGCCATCCCTCCGGTAGTCCCAACGGTCCGGGAAGACATTCCGGCAGCCGCTGGATCCGTTTTTATTTACACTTCACAGAACCCAAGTGACTCCACCCGATTCGAACACCGGATTTGGTTTCGGAATGTGTCTTTTGTCAATGAAGCAGGAGAACGACTCACCAACCTGACGGTAGACGAATTCGGGACGCTGCAGACCTCAGATTAGCGAAAATTCGACTGGGGTATATAGACTTCCGTGGCCCCCATGCCGTATTTGTGGTAATCGGCATCCCGGACCTTGAGCCCTTCATAGCGGCGAAAAAGGGTGCGCAGTTCCTCCTTCAGGACCCCTTCCCCCACCCCGTGGATAAAGACGACGCGCTGAATGCGTTTGCGCAGGGCAAATTCAAGCTGGCCCCGGGCCGTATCCATCTGGTAGTTCAAAATATCAAAGGTGGTCATGCCCCGGGTTTCAGGCAGGAGTTTTTCAATGTGCAAATCCACCACAAGTGGCGGGTTCTGCCGCTCCTTCCGGGATCCTGTCCTTTTGCTCTTACGCGAGCTTTCCTTCTCCTTCAGGAACGTTTCAAAGCCGGACACATCCAGGGATACCCCCCCGGTTTCAGGAAGATGGACCACCTCGGTCGCCTGTACCTCTATTTCAAAGCCCTCCTCTGTGCGGACCCGTAAGTTCCCCCCTTCCACCTCCAGGACGATTCCCCCGGTAAGCTCATCGATCATTTGAACCCTGTCTCCCTTCCTGAATTTCTTCATCTGTTTTATTTTCCTCAGTAGCCCCGTTCCCCCTGCCGATTGTCAACCCGTACAGACCGGCCATCAACAGGGCAAACCCCACGGCCATAGACAGCTCCGGAATCTCAAAAGCGGAGGAGAAAATCAGCAGGGTTGCCCCTCCCAGTGCCGAGCCGTAATAAATACCCCGTTTTATTTTCATTGCTCAAAAATAATAGTAATTTTCGTGGTGTGAACCTATGTTTCTGGCCATGAAGCTCCCCTTCCTGATCTGGTTACTCTCCGAAAAATTTATGTTGCCCTGTATCAGCAAACAGGTTTTCGGGATCGATTGTCCGGGCTGTGGGCTGCAACGGTCTGTCGCCCTGTTGCTCCGGGGGGAATTCCAGGCTTCTTTCCTGATGTATCCGGGCCTTTTTCCTATGATGGCCCTTTTTGGCTTTCTGGCCCTAAACCGTTTTGTCTCTTTCAGGCGGGCCAATGAGATCACTATCCTCCTGGCGGGAACTACGGTTCTTACGATCCTGACCAACTTTTTCATTAAAATAATCCACTAAATAACCACCCATGGAACAACAAAAATTACCAAATGTAACCCTGGCCCTGGTACTGGCTATCCTCTCCTACCTGTGCTGTTGTTTTGCAGGACTGCCCGGGGCGGTGGTGGCTGCGGTCGCCTTTTTTATCCTCAGGAATGACGAAAAGACCTACATGGCCAACCCGGAAGCGTATTCAAACTACAGCCAGCTGAAGACCGCCAAGATTGTCGCTATCATCGGGATGGTGATAGGAGTACTGTATTTCCTGATGAGCGTCTACAACATCTACCAGATGGGAGGATGGGAGGCCTACATGGAGAAGGTACAGGAAATGAGCGAACAATGGTCTCAGTAACCCTTTAAAGGATATATATTATGCGCCAGGAACCTTTACCCGGGGCGAGTACAGCCATGACGATGGGTATCATCTCCATAGTGGGGGCTCTGGTCTGCTGTGGGCCTTTTGCTGCCATCTTCAGTATCATAGGGCTCTCAAGTGCAAAAAAAGCAGAGGCCACCTACCGGGAGGATCCGGAGCGGTACTCGGGTTATGAGAACCTAAGGACCTCCCGCACCCTTTCCTATATCGGGTTGGGGCTCTCCCTGGTCATGCTGGTTGTGGCCATCCTCTACTTTGGGGTAATAATCGCTTTGGTAACTACCGGAAAACTCCAGTAAATACCTCCCTTTCAACAAAAAACCCGGCTTAAGAGCCGGGTTTATGGTTCTGGCAGGCGATCAGTTTGCCACTTCGCTCATGAATTTTAGGCGGTACAACCGGAGTTCCTCATCCTCGTATTCCCCCTCAAATTCCCGTTGGGCTTCTTCGATATTATCGGTTTCCGATTCCAGGAAATAGTCGTGGATTTCTTCCTGCTGGTCTTCGTCCAGGATGTCGTCGATATAATAACCGAGGTCCAGCTTGGTTCCGCTGAAGACAATCTGTTCCATCTCCTTGACCAGTTCGGGGAGTTCGAGTCCTTTGGCTGCTGCTATATCGTCCAGAGGAAGTTTGCGGTCGACATTCTGTATGATGTAAAGCTTTAAACCGGAGTTGGCCCCTGTACTTTTTACCACGAGGTCCTCGGGCCGGGTGATGTCGTTTTCCTCCACATATCGATGGATCAATTCCAGGAAGGGCTTCCCGTACTTCCGGGCTTTCCCTTCGCCCACTCCGTAGACATTGGTGAGCTCCTCCATGCTCACCGGGTATTTCAGGGCCATATCTTCCAGGGAGGGGTCCTGAAAAATCACATAGGGAGGGATTTCCAGCTTCTGTGCCTGCTTCCTGCGCAGATCCCTGAGCATTTTTAAAAGGGTTTCGTCGGCAACGCCTCCCCTGCCGGCTCCGCCTCCACCAGCCCCGCTTTCGGCATCCTCATAGTACACGTGGTCCTTGGTCATCATAAAGGATCCGGGGTCCTCCAGGAAGGCTTCCCCGGCTTCGGTCAGGTGCAGAATGCCGTATTGTTCGATCTCCTTTCGCAGCAACCCGGCCACCAGTACCTGACGAATCAGGGCCATCCAATAGTGTTTGTCCCTGTCCTTTCCAATCCCGAAAAACGGTTTCTCATCTGTTTTGTGAGAGGAAGTCAGGGCATTGGTCTTTCCAAGAAGGGTCAGTACAATTTCCTTGGATTTGAATTTTTCACTGGTTCCCCGAACCACCTTCAGCATTTTAACCACATTGCTGCCAGCCTCTTCCTTTGGTTTCGGGTTCCGCGCATTGTCATCCATCTTGGCACCATCCCCGTTGACCTCATCGTATTCCTCTCCGAAATAATGCAGGATAAATTTCCGCCGGGACATAGAGGTTTCCGCATAGGCCACGATCTCCTGCAGCAGCGCATTTCCTATTTCCTGTTCGGCCACCGGTTTGCCCGCCATGAACTTTTCGAGCTTTTCCACGTCTTTGTAGGAATAAAAGGCAAGACAATGCCCCTCTCCCCCATCGCGTCCGGCCCGGCCGGTTTCCTGGTAATAACTTTCGATGCTTTTCGGGATGTCATGGTGGATCACATATCGGACGTCCGGTTTGTCGATACCCATCCCGAAAGCAATGGTGGCCACCACCACATCCACGTCCTCCATCAGGAACATGTCCTGGTATTTAGAGCGGGTTTTGGCATCAAACCCGGCGTGATAGGGAACGGCCGAAACGCCATTGACCTGAAGGACCTGGGCGAGTTCTTCCACCCGCTTCCTGCTCAGGCAATAGATGATCCCGGATTTACCGGCGTTTTTCTTCACGAACCGAATGATGTCGGCATCCACCTCCTTGGTCTTCGGACGTACCTCGTAAAAGAGGTTGGGCCGGTTAAAGGAAGCCTTAAATACCCTGGCATCCGGGATTCCCAGGTTTTTAAGGATGTCCTCCTGTACCTTCGGGGTGGCCGTAGCCGTAAGGGCAATAATAGGGATGTCATCTCCAAGGCGGTCGATGATCGTCCGCAGGTTTCGGTATTCCGGACGGAAATCGTGGCCCCATTCCGAGATACAATGCGCCTCATCAATAGCCACAAAAGAGAGGTTGACCCCCTGTAAGAATTCGACGTATTCCTGCTTGGTCAGGGATTCCGGTGCCACATACAATAATTTGGTAATGCCATTGGTAATATCCTCCTTCACCTGCCTGACTTCATTTTTGGTCAGAGAACTGTTCAGCACATGGGCGGTGCCGTGGTTGTCAGAGACGCCCCGGATGGCATCCACCTGGTTCTTCATCAGGGCGATCAGGGGAGACACGACGATGGCGGTGCCGTCTTCAATAAGGGCCGGTAATTGATAGCACAGTGATTTCCCGCCTCCCGTTGGCATGATCACAAACGTGTTCCTGTGCCCCAGTATGTTTTTAATCACATCTTCCTGCAGGCCTATAAACGTAGAGAAACCAAAATATTTTTTAAGAGAAGCCTTTAAGTCAATATCCTTCATTATCATACTTCAAATCAATTAATGCAGCCTCCGGTTATGTGTTGGAGGCACTTCCCCGGGCAGTTGAAGGGCTCACCGGCAAAAAAGCGCGGCCCGGTTGGGAAAAGAGTGTAGTTTGGGATTCTTTAGAATTAGTTTGTGTAATTTTGTTTTCTTAAAGATAGCATATTCTTTTAGAATGACGGCCTGTTTTAAGGCTATTTTAAGGAAACCGAAACACGGTTGTTAATTCTTGCAAAACCTTGAAGGACAGTAACGCTATACTGGAAATAGCTCGCAATACGATCGCCTCGGAAGCAGAGGCAATCCAGAATCTGGGCACTCTTTTAAATCGGGATTTCGCCGAAACCGTTCAATGCATTCTGAAGTCCGAAGGCAGGGTGGTGATCAGTGGGATCGGAAAGAGTGCGATCATCGCCTCCAAAATCGTCGCAACCCTTAACTCCACGGGAACCCCGGCCATTTTCATGCACGCCGCGGATGCCATCCACGGAGACCTGGGAACCATTCAGAAAAACGATGTGGTTATTTGTATTTCCAAAAGTGGAAATACCCCTGAAATCAAGATGCTCGTCCCCCTTATCAAACAGGGCTCGAACCTGTTGATCGGGATGACCGGCAACCCCAAATCCTTCCTGGCTGAGAAGGCGGATTTCACGCTGAACACCTATGTGGAAAAAGAAGCCTGTCCAAACAACCTCGCCCCCACCACAAGTACCACGGCCCAACTGGTGATGGGCGATGCCCTGGCTATTTGCCTGTTGGAGCTCCGGGGGTTCAGTGACCGGGACTTTGCCCGGTATCACCCGGGAGGCACCCTTGGCAAAAGGCTATACCTCCGGGTGGGGGACATTGCCGCCCAGAACCAGGTCCCTCAGGTCCGGATGGATACCCCGGTAAAAGATGCCATCGTGGAGATTTCCGAAAAAATGCTGGGGGTCACTGCCGTGTTGGACGGAGATCGGATCGTCGGGGTAATCACCGATGGGGATATCCGGAGAATGCTCAACAAATACGACAACATCAGCGGGTTGCAGGCACGGGATATCATGACTTCCAACCCCAAGACCATCGGGGTGGAGGTCCTGGCCATCAAGGCGCTCAGGAAAATGCAGGACAATGACATTTCCCAGCTCCTCGCCCTGGATGGGGATCGGTACAGTGGTGTCGTTCACATTCACAATCTTATGAAAGAAGGTATACTCTGATGGCACAAGTCAACAAGGATCCAAATGAAATGTCCTTCCTGGACCATTTGGAAGAACTTCGGTGGCACCTGATACGCTCCACCCTGGCCATTGTGATCATCGGGATCGCAGCGTTCCTTATGAAGGATTTCATCTTCGACACCATCATTTTTGGCCCGAAGAAGATGAGCTTTCCGACCTATCGCCTCTTTTGCGATATCGCTACGCGGATCGGGCTGGAATCGGCCTTTTGTGCTGATGAATTGCCGTTTACGATCCAAAACCGGACCCTGGCCGGTCAGTTTTCCGCCCACATCTGGACCTCGATCTGGGCCGGGTTTATCGTCGGCTTCCCGTATGTCCTGTACGAAATGTGGAAATTCATCAGCCCAGGGATGTATGAGCAGGAGCGTAAATACTCCCGGGGGTTTATCCTGGTCGCCTCCCTCCTTTTTTTCATGGGAGTCCTTTTTGGGTATTATGTTGTCGCCCCCCTGTCCATCAACTTTCTGGGAACCTACCAGGTGAGTAAGGAGGTGCTGAACGAAATCGACATCTCTTCCTTTATCTCCACGGTCCGGGCCTCTGTGATTGCCTGTGGGATCATGTTCGAGCTGCCGATCATCATTTTCTTCCTGACCAAGGTCGGGCTCGTCACCCCGGAAGTACTCAGGAAATACCGAAAAATTGCCCTGGTAATAGTCCTCACGCTTTCCGCTGTGATCACCCCCCCGGATGTCGCCAGCCAGATCATCGTGGCCGTGCCGGTGCTGCTGCTATACCAGGTGAGTATCTACATATCGAGCGTTGTCCTTAAAAGAGAAGCCAAAAAAGCGAGAAAAAATGGAGAATCCCGTTGATGAATTCACTGCCTACCGTTCAAAAATGAACGCGAAGATCCTGGGTGAGAACCAGAAGTTGATCAAACGTCTTTTCAACCTGGATACCAATGCCTACCTCCCGGGGGCCCTGGATGTGAAAACCAAGGAACTCCTGGGGCTCGTCGCCTCAGCTGTCCTGCGGTGCGACGACTGCATCCGTTACCACCTCCAGACCCTGCACCAGCATAAGGCCACCAAAGAAGAGGTAATGGAAACCCTGGGGATCGCTACTCTTATCGGCGGCACCATAGTAATCCCCCACCTGAGAAGGGCCTATGAATTCTGGGAAGCCCTGGAGCAGCAGGGTTAAAAAAATCTCAATTCTTTTTACCACTGCCTCAAAAGACTTAGTTTTGGAGTGTTATCCATGCAATTAAGGGCTGAAAATATCATGAAATCCTACCGGGGCCGCAAAGTGGTCAAGGGGATTTCCCTGGAAGTAAACCAGGGTGAGATCGTGGGGCTGCTCGGTCCCAACGGGGCCGGTAAAACCACCTCCTTCTACATGATCGTGGGGCTGATCAAACCAAACGGAGGGAAGATCTTCCGGATCGGGTACCTGGCACAGGAGGCTTCCGTATTCCGCAAGCTGAGCGTGGAGAAGAACATCCTCAGCGTGCTGCAGCTCACTTCCCTGAGCAAGAAGGAACAGCACATGCGCCTCGAAAGCCTTTTGGAGGAATTCGGCATCAAACACATCCGCAAAAACCGGGGGGACCTCCTCTCCGGGGGGGAACGAAGAAGGACCGAAATCGCACGGGCCCTGGCCACAGATCCCAAATTCATCCTTCTGGACGAACCCTTTGCCGGGGTAGACCCGGTCGCGGTGGAAGACATTCAGCGCATTGTCGCCCAGCTAAAAAACAAAAACATCGGTATCCTGATCACGGATCACAACGTGCAGGAAACCCTGGCGATCACAGAGCGTTCCTACCTCATGTTTGAGGGGGGCATTCTCAAGTCCGGGATTCCGGAAGACCTGGCCGAAGATGAAATGGTCCGCAAAGTCTACCTGGGACAGAATTTCGAACTCCGCAAAAAGAAACTCTTCTTTTAATTCCCATCGGAAAGGTGGCCTACCCTTTATCGAAGAGGGAGGTCAGAATATACCCCAGTATAATCAGGGGTACTGCGAGGAATTGCAGGGTGAGCAGCAATACGAGACTCACCAGCAGGAAAACGTACTTCAAGCCGTTATCCCTGAAACTGTAGTTGTCAAACTTAAGGGCGAACAACCTGAGGGGGGAATTCAGCAGGTAGGAACTCAGCAGGGTCATCCCTAAAAGGAACCAGGGGTTCAGGATAATACCGTTGGTAAATTCACTTCCATTGTAGAAAAGGATCAGGGGAAGGGATAGGATCAGTAAGGCATTGGCGGGGGTGGGAAGCCCCGTAAAAGAACTCACCTGGTTTTCGTCCACATTGAACCGCGCCAGCCGCAACCCCGATGAAAGCGTGATCAGCAGGCCGGTAAAGGGAAACCAGGTCCACCACCAGGCGTCCCGTTCCAGGGCTTCGATAAAAAAGCTGTCGGTATTCCAGCCGCCACTTACAGACATCCCCAACAGCTGGCACATCACCAGGCCCGGTACCAGACCGCTGGTAATCATGTCCGCCAGGGAATCGAGCTGTATACCCAGCTCTGACTGCACCCCTAATTTTCGCGCCACCAGCCCGTCCAGAAAATCACAGAGTACGCCGAGTGCAAAGAAAAAGGCGGCCCATTCCAGTTTGTTCAACACGGCAAAGACGGATGCCACAGACCCGAATAAAATATTGAGAAGGGTAACAAAGTTCGGCAGGAATTTCATCGGCGGTGGTCGGTTTTCGTAAAAATAAGACAAATCCCCCAAAACAAGGTTTCGCTGATGGAGTGCAGGGCATTTTAGCAGTTGTACATTCTCAAATTATTTAGAACTTTGCCTGTGGATCCAATCCAAGGCAATCTTCCCACATGAAATGTCATTCCTTTCTTATCTGGCTGGCCCTGCTGCTGGCGGCACCGGCCGCCCTTGCCCAGGAGCAGGAACTTAGCCCACGGGCCCAGTTCAGCGTGCTTACCTGCGGGCCGGGAACGGACCTTTACGCCACCTTTGGCCACAGTTCCTTCCGGCTCAGGGATCCGGCACTCGGCATCGACCGGGTCTATAATTACGGGACCTTTGATTTCCACACCCCAAATTTTTACATGAAGTTCGCCCGCGGGAAACTTCCCTATGCCCTCAGCAAGCAAAAGTTTGAAAATTTTCTTTATACCTACCAACTGGAACACCGTTGGGTACGTGAACAACTCCTCGATCTCACCCCTGCGGAATCCCAATCCCTGTTGGCCTTCCTGGAGGCGAACCACCGGCCGGAAAACCGGTATTACCACTATGATTTCCTTTTTGAAAACTGTGCCACCAAAATTCCGGAAGTCCTGAAGGAAGTCCTGGGAGATGGGCTGACCTATTCGTATGACCACCTTCAGCAGCCTTATACCTTTCGCGACCTGATTCAAAAAAACCTGCATCCCAACAGCTGGTCGAGTTTTGGGATCGACCTCGCGCTGGGATCCGTGATTGACCGGGAAGCCAGGGGCCCCGAATACGCTTTCCTCCCCGAATACGTGGAATCCCAGATCGGGCACGCCAGGCTTGGGGAAGCCCCCCTGGTAAGCCGTGAGCGGGTTATCCTGGACCTGGACCCGCCCGAACCCCTGTCTTATTTTACCGCCACACCGCTATTCTGGGGGTTGATACTCCTGGGCATCACCCTGGTGATTACCTGGATCGATTTCCGCAACGCAACCCGTAGCCGGATCCTGGACTTTGTCCTCTTTTTCCTGACCGGGGTCAGTGGGTTGGTCATAGCCTTTTTGTGGTTCCTGACGGACCACAACGCCACTGCCTGGAATGCAAACCTGCTGTGGGCCATGCCCCTGAATATCATTCCCGCCTTCTGGTTGCTCTTTCCTGCTCCGAGAGCGAGAATGCTCAGAAGGTACCTGCCGGGGTTGCTTTTGCTGATAGGCGTCATGCTCCTGTTTTGGATTTCGAAGGTCCAGATTTTCTCACCTATCCTGATCCCGGTCCTCACGGCCCTCACCATCCGCTATGCCTATCTCATAAAATATTACAAGCCCGCCCTGTGAACCTGCTCAGCGCCGAAAACCTTTCAAAAGCCTACGGGGAACGAATCTTGTTCTCCGGGCTGACCTTTGGGATCAACCAGGGACAAAAAATTGCCCTGGTAGCCCGCAACGGGACCGGGAAAAGCACCCTTCTCGATATCCTTGCGGGAAAACAACCGCCGGATGATGGGCAGGTAACCTTTCGCAAAGGGCTTAAAATCGGGTACCTGGAACAGGAACCGGGGCTGGACCCTGGCCTGACCGTTTCGGATACCCTGTTCGCTTCCGAAAACGAAGTGGTAAAAATCATCGCCCGGTATGAAGCCGCCCTTGAGCGGCCGGAAGACGAAAAGGCCTACCAGAAAGCATTCGAGGCCATGGAGCGTGCCAACGCCTGGGATCTGGAAACGCGCTTCAGGCAAATCCTCTCAAAACTGGACCTCCACAACCACAAAGCCCGGGTGGGTCAATTATCCGGAGGACAGCGGCGCCGCCTTGCCCTGGCCCATGTGCTGATCGATACTCCGGACCTGCTCATCCTGGACGAACCCACCAACCACCTGGACCTCGAAATGATCGAATGGCTGGAGGCGTATTTCAAACAGCACACAGGCACCCTTTTCATGGTTACCCACGACCGCTACTTCCTGGACCGGGTCTGTAACCAGATCCTTGAACTGGAGGACGGGGAGCTGCATACCTTTAAAGGGAACTATTCGGACTATCTGCGCGAAAAGGAGGTGCGGGAAACCCTTATGGAAGTAACCGCCCAGAAAACACGTGCCCTCTACCGCAAGGAGTTGGAGTGGATGCGGCGGCAGCCCAAAGCGAGGACCTCCAAATCCAAGGCGCGCATAGAGGATTTCCATACCCTTAAGGAAAGGGCCCGACAGCGGCGGAAGGCTCATGAGGTGGAGCTCGTGATAAACATGGAACGACTGGGGACCAAGGTGGTGGAGCTGCACAATGTATCGAAAAGCTTTGGGGACAGGCTACTGTTCAGGGATTTTACCTATCATTTTAAGCGGGGGGAACGTATCGGTCTGGTGGGAAAAAATGGCAGCGGCAAATCCACCTTCCTCGAGGTGGTTTGCGGGCACCTCTCCCCGGATACCGGGAAGGTCGTACATGGAGAAACCCTGAAAATAGGTTACTATACCCAGACCGGCCTGAAGGTGGATCCTGGAAAGCGGGTCATAGACGTCATCCGGGAATTCGGGGACTATATACCCCTTAAAAAAGGGCGGCAACTCAGCGCCCAGCAGCTCCTGGAACGTTTTCTGTTCGACCGCAAACAACAATACGACTTTGTGGAGAAACTCAGCGGGGGCGAGAAAAAAAGGCTGTTCCTCTGTACAGTTCTCATCCAGAACCCTAATTTCCTGATCCTGGATGAACCCACCAATGACCTGGACATCATCACTCTGAACGTCCTGGAGAATTTCCTGCTGGATTATCCCGGGACGCTGCTGATCGTTTCCCACGACCGGTATTTTATGGATAAGATCACAGACCACCTCTTCATTTTCGACGGGAAGGGGAAGGTGGCTGATTTTCCCGGGAATTATTCGGATTACAGGGTTTTCCAGCAGGAAAAGGAAGAGGAGGATGACGGTGATGCCCCCCGGAAAGAAAGACCTCCCTCCCGGGAAACCACTCAGGGCAGAAAGGGCAAGCTGACCTATTCCCAGCAGCGGGAACTCCGGACGCTGGAAACAGAAATAGCCAAAATGGAAGACCGAAAGCGCGAACTTGAAAGGCTTTTCACCAACCCTGAATTGCCGGGGGAAGAACTCAATGAACTTTCCAGGGAATTAGCAGAGGTCATCCGCGATTTGGAAGAAAAAACGGGACGGTGGTTTGAACTTTCAGCCATAGAAGAAGCCTAGGACACCCCTTGCATGAAAGCATGCCAATTGCTCGATAAATGGAATTTCTGGAGGAAGGCCCGAAACAGGCACGGGGTACACTCCCCTTTTATCTATGGGTTCCTGGAAAAAAGCCTCTATCGAAAAGATCTTAAAGCCCTTCCTCCCCAACGGCGGCTCCTGATGGCTGCCGTGGACCATTTTAGGTGTGAAAGGGCCATGGCTTCCGATCCGCAAAGCGGGATGGCAGAATGGCTGCGATCCGCACGAACAGGATTGCAGTGGGAACACCCTCCTGTCGATCTTTTCATCTGTGACACCCCCGGAAAGGAGCTCTACTCATTTCTCAACCAGCCGGACCAGTGGAAAAATGACACCGTCGTATTCGTGGGCAACCTGCGTAAAACCAAAGAGAACTATCGGCACTGGAGGGTCGCGGCAGACCATCCGGCAGTTCGTGTCGTGCTTGAAACCTACCCGGCCGGACTGCTGTTTTTTCGGGTCCAGCAGGCCCGGCAACATTTTAGAATCCGGATATAATCCCCTATTTTTAGGGCCTGATGAATAATCAAATTTTTTACATCCTCGGGGGGCTTCTTGTCGTATATTTCGTCATCGCCATTTACAACAAGCGGCAGTCGAAACGGCGGAAGTCACGATCATTTATGGAGGGAAGACGACTCCGGGACCGGAAGGAGCGAAAGGACTGATCCCCGGCAAGACGTCCACATAATTGCAATGAAGATATATACGAAATCAGGAGATGAAGGGACTACCGCCTTGTTCGGAGGTACCCGGGTGCCCAAGCACCATATCAGGATACAGAGTTATGGTACCGTGGATGAGTTGAATTCCTGGCTGGGGCTCCTGCGCGATCAGCAGGTTGCTCCACGCCATACCGAATTCCTGCTATCGATTCAGGACAAGCTTTTTACCATGGGGTCCATGCTGGCTACCGAACCCGATGCATCCCGTCCCAGGGGCGGGGAACTCCCACAACTGCTTTCGGGGGATGTGGAGTCTCTGGAGGGCGAAATAGACGCCCTAAATGAATCCCTGCCCCCCATGACTCATTTCATCCTGCCGGGTGGACACCCGTCCGTGTCATACTGTCATATTGCCAGAACCGTATGCCGGCGGGCGGAACGTATGACGACCCTGCTTAATGAACACACGGCTGTACCTCCCGTGGTCCTCGCCTATCTGAACCGGCTGTCGGATTACCTCTTCATACTGGCCCGGAAACTGTCTTTGGAACTCCAGGTGGATGAAATAAAATGGGTTCCCAGGGGTAAAAAGGAATAATTCCATAATTATCGCGTTATGGATTTGCTTAATCCGTAATTTTTTGTTAGGGTTAGTAAAATCCATGGCATTTTCTTTGCCGTTTTGGTTTAAAATATATTTTTGCAAAAATTTAAAATAGCAGCACTACGATGTATTGGACATTAGAATTGGCATCCTATCTGAGCGACGCCCCCTGGCCCGCTACCAAAGATGAGTTGATCGACTATGCGATCCGGACCGGGGCCCCTCTGGAAGTCGTGGAGAATCTTCAGTCCATGGAAGAGGAAGGTGGTGAAATCTACGAATCGATTGAGGAGATCTGGCCGGATTATCCGACCGAAGAGGATTACCTCTCGGGGGTAATCTTCCGGGCTTTTGAAAAACTGGAACACCTTTTGAACGGACATGAGGGCTTGGCTGCTGAAAACCACAGCCCCTTATCCGGTTGCCATCGGAAACGCTTCCCGGAACGGCAACAAAAACACAGCATATTATGAGTATTATCAATACGATCTTAAAGGCTTTTGTTGGTGACAAGGCCAAGAAAGACGTTAAGGCACTACAACCCATAGTTGATAAAATAAAATCCCATGAGGCCGGACTCGAAGCCCTCTCAAACGACGAGCTCCGGAATAAAACGGGAGCTTTCAGGAAAATAATACAGGAGCGCGTTCAGGACCTGCAAGACGAGATTGCGGAGCTTAAAAAACAGGTTGAGGCATCTGACGATATCGACCTTAACGAAAGCCTTTACGGCCAGATCGACCAACTGGAAGATCAGGTATACGAGCGCACCGAGCAAACGCTGGAGGAAATCCTGCCTGAGGCCTTTGCAGTGGTAAAGGAAACCACCAAGCGGTTTGCAGCCAATCCCACCCTGACCGTACAGGCAACGGAATTCGACCGGCAGCTTTCTGCCTCTGCAGAGTACGTAAAACTGGACGGGGAACAGGCAATCTGGAGCAATTCTTGGGACGCCGCAGGGAAAGAAGTCACCTGGGACATGGTCCATTACGACGTACAGCTGATCGGGGGTATCGCGCTACACCAGGGGAAAATCGCAGAAATGCAGACCGGGGAAGGAAAAACCCTGGTGGCTACCCTGCCGGTATACCTCAATGCCCTTTCGGGCAAAGGCGTACACCTGGTGACGGTTAACGATTACCTGGCTAAAAGGGACAGCGCCTGGATGGGACCCATCTTCGAATTCCATGGCCTCTCAGTAGACTGCATCGACAAACACCTGCCCAATTCAGAAGGCAGGCGACGGGCTTACAATGCCGATATTACCTATGGTACGAACAACGAATTCGGCTTCGATTACCTTCGCGACAACATGGCACACACCCCGGGTGACCTGGTACAGCGTCCTCACCATTACGCCATCGTGGATGAGGTGGACTCCGTTCTGATCGACGATGCCCGTACCCCCCTGATCATCTCCGGACCCGTACCGGAGGGGGACCGTCATGAATTCAACGAACTCCGCCCCAAGGTTTCCGAACTCGTTCAGAAACAACAGCGCTACCTGACCGGGGTCCTTGCCGAGGC
>JARRQA010000059.1:0-9743 GCA_037382325.1 Robiginitalea sp. | reverse complement strand
AAAGAACTGCAATACGCGCTAGCGGATTTGGGTTTTCTATTTGCAATCGCGGGCCTGGTCTGGATCACCGCGCGCAGCGAGGTAATCCAGCCGGGTTCACTCGGGCACTTGGAGGAAATTAAAATAGCTTGATTCGCGTTAGCGGATCGGGTTTTCTATTTGCAGGAGTTGGTTCCCGGTCTTGCTCATGATCCTCCCGATACCATCGGGACAATCCTGGGTTGTAATACTATTCCTCGTTTCAACAAAGTCGAAAATATCAGTCCAAGAACTCTCCGGGCAAACGGGTCTGGACATGTTGGGGTGCCTATAATGGCAAAGTAAAAGGATTCAAAGCGACCTGGAATCCGAAACAAGCGGGGAATTCCCCCGCCCCCTAAGAACAATGTATCCCCAGGTTCTGCAACCGACAATCATCTATCCAAAAATTCAAGAAGCTCTTGGTTGTAAAACTCAGGCCGAATGTTGGATAATAGGCTATATTTGAGACAATCCAACCTAGAAACCATGCCATCTGCAATTCGAATCATCGTTTACCTATTGCTCCTGCTCCAGGTATTATCCGCCCTTTGGGCGTTAAATACAGAAGACTTTCTCTTTAAATCGGGTTCGGCCGGGATCGGGGCTTTGGTCATCCTAATTCTGTCCTCCAGAAAGCGGTTTGCCGCCCCGGATCTTTGGATGGTGGTTGCAGCCTTCCTTTTATCGATCGTCGGGGATTATTTCCTTTCCAACCGGAATGGGGAAATTATGATGTTCGTTTACGGTATCCTTTTTTTCTTTCTTGCTCATGTGGGGTACCTGGCGTATTCGCTTTTCAATGGCAGAATTAGCTGGCCTTTTACCCTCCTGCTTTGCGCAGGATATCTTATTTTTTTCTTTACGTCTCTGTATGCGAATATCGGGGATCCCATATTGATGTGGGCGGCCCTCGCTTACCTTTTTGTCTCCTGTTTTTCACTGGGGGCGGCCTGGGGGCTTAGACAGAAGGGTTGGTTAAAATGGGGATATGTGGCCGGGATTGGTTTGGTTCTGTTTTCTGACACGCTGATTGCCTTTCGGGAATTCATGGATTACGACCGGTGGGATTTTTTGATCCTCCCTACCTACTACCTGGCACATATCTTTATTACCTGGGCCCTCTTTGACCCTTTCCGTACCACGGCTGAAGCCGAAAGAATATAGCAACCCCTTTCCCGTGCCGTATCACCTTCAGGCTTTTAAATGAATATTTCGGCAAAGGAATACACCCGGGGATGTAACAGGTAATGTTCGACATACTCAGTGGCTGTCCCCTGCTGTGAACCCCCTCTTTACAGGGAAAACGTGTACCTTTATAGCCTCGGCCGAAGAAAAGCATAGGACCGCCATCCTGTCAGTTATTCTACAATGAAAGTTATAAAGGAACTCCCTATTTCGATCGGCATGTCCCTTCGGTTGCTCAGTATTCCTGCAAAGCGACTGAAAGCTCGCAGGGCATCGGAGATCCCCGTGATTATCTCACTGACCTCCATCCCTTCCCGCCTGAAGACTCTGCACCTGGTAATCCGGAATTTGATGACGCAGGAGGTTTTGCCTGAAAAAATTCTTCTTTGGCTCGAGGCCGGCCTGGAAGGTCAGGTGCCTACTTCGCTGACAAAGCTGATGGGAGACCGTTTTGAAATTCGGTTTTCAGACCTGTGCAGCTCTTCGCACAGCAAGTTGATCCATACCCTTGAGGCGTATCCGGATACCGTTATCATCACCTGTGATGATGACTTTTTATACCGCAGCAACTGGCTTTCGCTCCTGTATTCGGAACACCTGGATAATCCTCGGTGTATCATAGCCCACAATACCCGGCACATCAACTACGATGACCGCGGAAATCCATTGCCATATAGAGAATGGAGATACCCTGCTGACGGTGAAATCAACGAAAGGGCTGTATATCCCCTGGGGGCCTGGGGGGTATTGTATCCTCCTGGGGCCCTTCACGAGGACGTCCTGGACCGGAAGCGGTTTATGGGCCTGGCCCCAAAGGCCGACGACCACTGGTTCAAGGCGATGTCTCTTTTGAAAGGCACACGATCCATCCAGTCAACTCTGAAGCCGAAGGAGCCGATCCCCGTTATAAACACCCAGGAAGTCGCCCTGAAAAAGGAGAACCTGGGGGAAGACAGGAACACCGTCCAATGGCAGGCCCTGGAAGACCAGTATCATCTTTCCAAAATCATCCTGAAAGGAAAAACCTAGAACGGATTTATTCAATATCATGGTTTGCTGTTGAAAGGACGGGGCGTTTGCCAATTGTTTTCGGACCTGGAAATAGTTACTCCGCTTTTTTGAGGGGATAAAACCCCCTCCCCCCAACAATAAGGTAACCCAATCTCCTGCAGTTTCCTGGCATACATTTCAAGATCCCTCCGAAGCAATGGGGAAAGCCTTCCAGCAGCAGCAACACAATTCGGCCCCTTTTTGCAACGGAACCTTCTTTTTCAGTACCTTAAAGGCAAACATCGCGATATAATGGCAACATACACTTTGGATGTAAACAACCGGGAATACGAGGTGAGCGTCTCACCGGGAACCTCCCTGCTATGGGTTTTGAGGGAGCACCTGGGCCTGACCGGAACCAAATACGGCTGCGGAATCGCCCAATGCGGGGTTTGTACCATTCACATAGACGGCTCCCCCGCCAAGGCCTGTGTTATACAGGTAGATGCCGTGGCCGGGGGGCAAAAGATACGGACCATAGAGGGGTTGTCAGAAAACCGGGATCATCCGATACAGAAAGCCTGGATAGAAGCACAGGCGCCCCAGTGCGGGTATTGCCATCCTGGCCAGATCATGCAGGCAGTAGCCCTTCTGGAGGCGAACCCGGACCCTACACGGGAAGAGATCAAAAACTATATGAATGGGGTGCTCTGCCGTTGCGGAACCTACCTCAGGATCCTCAGGGCCATTGAAATGGCTGCCAAAGCAGAAACCAACCTTGAAAGTTAAAACCATGCTGAAGACCAAAACCACCATTAATCGCAGGGATTTTTTAAGGACCTCCGGAGAAGTGGCCCTTTTTATTGGGTTATCGGGGATCTTGCCCCAGTTGATCTCCTGCAGGGATACCGGCAAAATGCAGGAACAACTTGAAAAACATCCCGTAACGGCATGGGTAAAGTTGTCCGCGGATGGTGGGATCACCATTTGCAATCCGGCGGCGGAAATGGGGCAGGGTTCCATGACCTCGCTCCCTGTTGTTTTTGCCGAGGAATTCGATGCAGACTGGGCGAAGGTGTCTGTGGAATTCTCTCCTCAGGAAGCGGAGATCTATGGTTCAGAAGGCTGGACTCCCGGCAGCAAACTCATGATGACCGTGGGCAGCCGGACTACCCATAGTTACTGGCCTGTAATGCGAAACGCAGGAGCCCAGGCCAGACATGTACTCATAAGTAGTGCCGCATCCTATTGGGAGGTTCCGATTTCCGAAATTACGACCGCTGAGAGCAAGGTCATTCACGAGAAATCAGGAAAGCAGATGGGATACGGGGAACTGGTGCCCCACCTGGTCATGCCGGATTCTTTACCGGAATTCAAAGAGGAAGATTTTAAAAAACCATCGGAATTCCGATTGATCGGAAAGGTACTACCCCGGACTGAAATCCCTGAGAAAGTGGATGGCTCGGCCCAGTTCGCCATAGATATCCGAATGCCCGGGATGGTCTACGGTGTCCTTGAAAGGGGCAACCTGCACGGGTCCCGGCCTACTCTGACCAACGAGGCGGCAATCAGGCAAATGGAGGGAGTCCTGGAAGTCGTACCCCTGGATTATGCGATTGGCGTTATTGCGGAATCCCTGGAGCAGGCCCTTGCGGCCAAGAAGAACCTGGAAATCAACTGGGGTCCCTCCGAGGCTCTGGGCCATAACTCTCAGGAGGTGTACCGGGAATACGAGAAAATAGCCGCTTCCGATTCCCCGGGCCGGGCGATTACCGAAATCGGAGACGTAGACAAAGCTTTCAGATCTGCAGACCAAACCTATACCGCCGATTTTAAGAATGACTATGTATACCACTCCCAAATGGAGCCTCTCAACGCGGTCATACAGGTGGCAGAAGACCTGCAAAGTGCTGAGGTCTGGGTTGGCAGCCAGCAGGGACCCGACACAAAACTGGGGGTCCCTGGTATTCTCGGGATTCCCCACGAAAAGGTCAGGGTGCATTTGCAATACCTCGGCGGCGGGTTTGGCCGCAGAAGTATGAATGATTTTGTGGAGGAGTGTGCGATCCTGGCTAAAGAAGTGGCCCCGCTTCCCCTCAAACTGATATGGACCCGCGAGGATGACATGACGTATGGGGCCTATCGCCCGCTTTCCTTTCAAAGACTCATGGCAAGTACAGACAGCCGTGGCAACCTTACCGGCTTTTCCCATTGTGTGGTGGGAGACGGAGGGAACCTGGTTGCCAGCGGGGTGGCAAATGACCATTACGATATCCCAAACCAGTTGGCGGAATGGCGGGAGGCTTCGAACGGGATCCGCCTGAAGCACTGGAGGGCGGTTGGCCACGGGCCGAATAAGTTTGCCATTGAATGCATGCTGGATGAAATTGCTATGGACCAGAAAACAGACCCTGTTGAGTTCCGGCGGAAGTTGATGGCCAAATCCCCAAGGGCCCTGGCCACCCTTGAAAAAGCTGCGGAGATCTCCGACTGGAACGGACCTGTGTCTGAAGGCCGGGCCAAGGGCGTCGCCTTTGTGGAACACGGTTCCCTGGGTACGGGGGTATGCGAGATTTCCCTTGACCGGGATACGGGCCGGATTCGGGTACATAATTTCTGGATTGCCCTGGATGCAGGGGTTCCCGTGCAACCCGATAATATCAAAGCCCAGCTGGAAGGGGGAATTATCATGGGGATGAGCAGCGTGCTGAAGGAGCAAATCACCATTGTTGACGGGCGGGTCCAGCAATCCAATTTTGACACGTATCAATTGTTGCGGATGCAGGATATCCCGGACCATATAGAAACCGTTATTCTTCCTTCCTCCGAACGTCCGGAAGGGGTAGGGGAGACGGCCACACCCATGGTGGCCTGTGCCATTGCGAATGCCTTTCTCAAACTAACCGGAAAACGACTGAGGCATCTGCCTTTTACGCCGGAGCGGGTGCGGGAGGCTCTGAACAGTTAGAATATTCCCACTGAAAGACATATGGGAAACCATGGAGAAAGTGACGAGTGGAGCTGATAAAAGTAACTGGAGGTCTTCCCGGAGGATGTTGAGCCGGATGGAATTTTTGGGGTTAACCAGAAGAACCAGATGAAATTCTGGAGAATCGCCGGAACTAATCAAAGGAATAGCGTATTTCGAAATTAGGGGGGTAAAGCACCCCCTCCCCACAAACAATTTAAACCGATGCCCTGCAAATAAAAACCACCCTTCCCTTTTCCTGTTTACTTATTCCCCTTCCGCCGCTCGTCCTTCCGCGCCGAATAAATACTCTTTACATCCTCCACCCACTCATCATACATAAAAATAAGGCTGATCTCTTCCACGGTTTCCAGGATTCCCACTATGATCATCGTATAGAAGAGCCAGTAGACCGGTCCATAGAAGAGGGTCCAAAGAATAAAGACCGCCTGAAGAATAGCGGAGGTTTTAGCCAGATAGGTATGAAAGGCGGTGGCCCTGCCGTACTTTATAAAGGCAATGATCATCTGGAGGATGTAGGGTAGAAAGGCAATGGCGATCAGGACAAGGTTCTCCAGTATGAAAATCCGTTCGAAGGTCCAAAGGCCCAACAGGCCTGCAATCAGGGTCAACTGGTCCCCCAGGGAATCGAGCTGTGCGCCCCTGGCACTGCTCAATTTAAGGCGGCGGGCCAGAAAACCATCGATGGCATCGGTGGAGTAACTTACCAGCAGGAACCAGGTGAACAAATCCCGGTTGCCCGTTAGCAGGAAGGCCATGAGCAATGGAATTGCCAGAATCCTGTAGAAGGAGAACCAGTCGGCTATATTGAAATCCCTGAAAAGCCTCATATGCCTCCAGTTTTTCCATAAATTTAGAGGAATTCAGATATTGCTTATATGACTTAGGTCACAATTAAGGCGCACAGGTCCCTTTTCCATTTTGGCATAAAGCCCGGTGGCACATTCCCTAAAAGTTTCCAAAAATGTGGTTGGGACCTGCTCCATAGGTGTCCCCACCGGGATTTCAACCCACCTGATGCGGTCTGCCAAGGTCCGGTTTATAAGGTCGTTGGAGATAAGGTTCATTTTTGTAACGACCACTTCAGCTCTGTCATAGTGGTGATACTAGAGGTGCTTACCCCGTTCCTTGATATCTTCAGGGAATTCCCAACAATCAAAAACGCGCCCCTGCAGGGCGCGCTTTCTTCGACTCTTGTTTCAGACCAGCTCTTCTTCTTTATTTCGTCTGGCCAGTTTTTCGATCAGATCCGGCACTTTTTCAAAAGCCGCTGCCAGGCCGCTGGTTTTACCCGCCTGCAGGAAGGAGATTTGATCCCCTTTGGTAACCAGGAATCCGATGGGTTCTATTCCCATCCCGGCGCCGCCTCCGGCACCCTGTCCTTTCCCTTTTTTTACTTCGTTCCCTTCACCGCCGCCGGAACCAAAGCCCATTCCAACTTTGATGACCGGGACACAGGTGAATTCACCCAGTTCAAAGGCCTTGCCGACTACCGTCTCGGTATTCGCCTCGCTTCTCATAAACTCCGTGATTTTCTCGAGCAATTCTTCAAAATGTAATTCCATGACGCTCATTTTTTTGGATTAATAAATGTATTGAGTATATAAATCGGTCGGTTCGTGATTTGCAGTAAAATATTGTTGCGGCCCAGAAAGTTGATCCCCACGTCCCCGCCCTGTTGGCCAGTCAGAAAGAAAATGGGAAACAAATGCGCATTGAGCACGGGGTTTCCGGTATCGAGTTCCAGCCGAAATGCTTTGACCCGAAAGGATTGGATAAGTTGCATCCCCCTTGCCAGTGCCATATGGCTTTTTTTAGTCTTTTTCGCTTTTTTGGTGGTTTTCTTTGTTTTGCTGCCCCATGAGCGGAGGTCAGCAGGACGCCATGAAAAATGCATAAAGAGTACTTTCAGGTGCAACCGAACTAGTTCCACCGGGTCCTTTTCCACGGAGATGCGTGCCAGAAGGCCCATGCGCAGGAAATACTTTTCCCGGAAGGTGTCAATGCACAACTCCAGGGGCATCAGGAGTAAATAGACCAAAAGTCCAAGGAACAGGACAAGTACTACCGTTAAAACCATGGGAATCAAATTCTGCATCGCAAAGAAAAAGTATTCAGGTTGTTATGGCTATGACGCAGGTCAGTCGACGTGTTAATTGTTATTGGTTTTACCTTGAATCAACCTGTGTCCTACCCGCCTGACCTTTATCATTTTTACCTGGCATATGGAGGTGTATCTTTTTAAAAATTCCCTTTGTCCCGTTGAAGCCTTCGATTCCAAGTGTCCGGATTCGGTATCTGTTTCCCCTGTCGGGGATGGCATTGTTCATTCTGTGTTATGTGATTGCCGCCGGCCTTTACCCCGGAGGTTCCTGGAACGATCCCGGGCAGGTGGGCTTTAGTTGGCGCCACAATTACCTCTGTGACCTGCTGGATACGCGTGCTGTAAACGGGGTAATGAATGCAGGACGTCATTGGGCGCGGGCTGCCCTGGGCTTTTTGATCCTGGGGATCGCAGTCCTCTGGTATTACCTGCCGGACCTCACGAGGGGAGCCAGACGATTTAAGAACCTGATACGTTACGCTGGCCTGGCGGCCCTGGGGATCACACTTTTTCTGAGTTCCGAAACCCATGATGTGACGCTTCGCCTGGCCGGGGTTTTGGGGATGACCGGGGTGGGATCTCTGTTGGCAGGCCTCTGGAAAAACCGTTTGTATGGGTTGGTCTTAGTTGGCTTGTGGTGTCTTGGGATATTCCTCGTAAATTACGTGATATACGAAACAGGGAGGTTTTTGTACGCCCTCCCGTTGATCCAGAAAATCACTTTTTCCAGTTTTCTGGCATGGTTTATCTGGCTGGACGTTCGACTGTGGCGTCAGCATGGCCGTATAGAGGAAGGGATTTCCACTGGCCGTTGATATGAGAATTAGTTCAACTTTTAAATTTATATGTTATGAACCCAATGTTATTTTTCGGAGCCTTGCTGTTGATCCTCTTTTTCGCCGGCATCCGTATTGTCTATGAGTATAAGCGGGCTTTGAAGTTTCGCTTTGGAAAGTATGTGAAAATCCTGAATCCGGGGTTTCGCTGGATCATTCCCATAGTGGAGACCATTCAAACAGTGGACATCCGTGTGATTACCGTAAATATTCTCTCTCAGGAGGTGATGACGGAGGATAACGTGCCCTGCAGCATTGACGGGGTGGTCTTCTTCAAGATCGATGACCCGGAGAAAGCAGTGCTGGAAGTAGAGGAATACGATTATGCGATTTCCCAGCTCTCGCAGGCGGCCCTGCGGGATGTTTGCGGGAAGGTGGAACTGGATACCATCCTGTCAAAGCGAGAGGAAATGGGCAAGAATATAAAGGAGATCGTTGAACTGGAAACCGCCGGATGGGGGATCGATATCATCGACGTGAAAATCAAGGACATACAGCTCCCGGAAAACATGCGCCGGATGATGGCCAACCAGGCAGAAGCAGAGCGTTCCCGCCGGGCCCGTGTCATCCTGGCTCAGGCAGAGGAACAGGCCGCAAGCACCCTGCTGGAGGCTGGTAAGAAAATAGACCAGTCGCCCTCGGCCATTAAATTGAGGCTGTACCAGACCCTCTCCAATATCGCCGCGGAGAAGAATTCAACTATTCTTTTCCCGTTTCCTGAGGAGGTGTTGCCGAGGAATCCTAAGAAAAAGGAAGAATAGTGCCTGATAGGGCTTAACTTTTTAGAGGAAATCTGCTTAAGCCAGTTTTTCCTTAAAGAATTCCACGGTCCGGCTCCAGGCGAGCGTTGCCGCCTCTTTGTCATACCGTGGGGTGGTATCGTTGTGGAAGCCGTGGTTTTTTTCCGGGTAGAAAAAGACCTCGTATTCCTTGTTGTTGGCTTTCAGGGCCGCTTCGTATTCAGGCCAGCCCTTGTTGACCCGTTCGTCCAGCCCGGCATAATGAAGCATAAGCGGTGCCTGAATCTGGGAAACAGAAACCAACCACCCCAACCCTGCCGGTACAGGCTTCTCGGTTTTTCAGGGTTACGAAGCCGGCGATAAAAACCTCCAGCATTTCGTTGCGGTCCCGATGGCGTTGCAGGGTGCGCCCCTCGTCGTCGCTGCCCGGGTAGCCTCCAAGGGGGGTCAGCGCATCGGGTGCCAGGGCTACAAAGCCTGCCAGGGCGGCACGCCTGCAGACATCCTCGATATGCGGGTTGAGCCCACGGTTCTCATGTACCACAACAATGCCAGGTAATTTCCCGGTCATCTCTGCGGGCCTGGCCAGCAGGGCCTTCATGGTACCCCCGCCATTGGGGGATTCATAGTTGATATAGGCGGATTTCACCCTGGGATCATCCTGACTCACCTGAACTTTGGTTTTGTAATCCGGCATCATGAAACTCATCAGGGACATGACGGTGATGCCCCCCACCGCATAGGTGGATAGCTTGTCGATAAATTCCCGCCTCCCGATCTGGTTATGGGCATAGGCATCGTAGAGGTCAAAGACCCCCTGGTCAACATCTTCTTTGCGGAGTTTTTTCATGATTCAGGTTTTAGTAAAGTTGCGTTTC